>NZ_JBFTPF010000028.1:0-78117 GCF_056398345.1 Paenibacillus sp. 01T442 | reverse complement strand
GTTACGCCTTGGGCTCCGGTTGCTCCGGTTACGCCTTGAGCTCCGGTTGCTCCGGTTACGCCTTGGATGCCTTGTGCTCCGGTTGCTCCTGTTACGCCTTGGCCTCCGGTTGCTCCTGTTATTCCTTGGATGCCTTGGGCCCCTGTTGCKCCTGTTAYKCCTTGGATGCCTYGGGCYCCKGTTGCTCCTGTTACGCCTTGAGCTCCGGTTGCTCCGGTTACGCCTTKGGCTCCGGTTGCTCCTGTTAYKCCYTGGATGCCTTGTGCTCCGGTTGCTCCTGTTATTCCTTGGATGCCTTGGGCCCCTGTTGCTCCGGTTGCTCCGGTTACGCCTTGGGCTCCGGTTGCTCCTGTTACACCTTGAATGCCTTGTGCTCCTGTTGATCCCGTCTCACCATGTTCGCCTTTTTCGCCTTTTTCGCCTTTTACACCTGCAGGTCCAACTGGGCCTACAGCTCCAGCAGGGCCTACAGGTCCAGCTGGACCAATTTCACCCCGTACAGCAGTCGTTGCTTTAGGCTCATTAACCCCTAAAGAGACCTCAATCAAATAAGCTTTATCCTCTTTATTCACGATTGATACAAGCAGCCCTACCTTCAAAGCATCAAAACTCAGCTGTTGCGAAGAGTTTTTATCATAATATTGYGTTTCCGAAGTAAGACTCAGTTTTTTTGTTTCTGAAGCCAACGTTACAGAGACCGAATCTTTCGAAACGGCCGATATAATGCCGTTAGTTACACTATTGGACACGCCTGCTAAGGAAGTTTCCTTTCCATTTGTTAAGTAAGGCAACGCATTGCTTAGCATTGCCGCCATCTCAGCACGCGTTACGAGTTTCAACGGTCTAAACTGATTGTCAGTAAAGCCTTCAACAATATTTAGGCTAACACCAGCATTGATGTAACCCTTGTAAGATGGCGTAAAATCTTCCTCATCGCTAAACAAGGTTGTGCTTTCAGTCAATCGGCCTGCATCTGACTCACGATTAATTGCCCGAATGATCAGCTTGATCGTCCATTCACGGCTTGATGTCTGCTGACCCCATCCTGCCTTGTTCGTTTCCTCTTGTGCCACGAGAAGACCTTTTTTCAACGCTACCGAAATGTAAGGTTTAGCGAAGTCGTCAACAGAAAGTACAGGATTGACTGCGCCCTCTTTCTTGACTTCCTCCTCTAAACCCATTAGACGGATCGCCATAAGAACTGCTTCCTGATGAGTGACATTACTTTGYGGATTAAACATCCCTGCGTTATCGCCTGCGATAATGTCAAGCAGCGCAAGTTTGGTCATATACTTTTGTGCCCATGGCACCGTATCTGCATCCTTAAAAGTTGGCGCAGCCGCCGATACGATTTGAGTTGCAGGTKCCAACGATACCAGCAGAGCCATCGCCAACGAAGTTTTTTTAATTTTGTGTTTCATCTGTTACCTCCTGATTTTTTTCATAGTTTTCATTTTTTCTGCAAAACGCTTGAATCTCCTATTCCCTTTTATTTATAGGTCTTAAAACTTATAGACTTATAGACATATAGACTAATAGTCCTATAATACACTTACATAGGCATCCTACCCCTCTCGATATTCCTTCAAGTTTCGACTACATTAGCCAAAATCACCMATAGACCATAGTACTATGTGTTTCTCACAAATTTCTCACAAAAAATCCCTATCGAGATAGGCGACCACGTTTAGCGGCAGATTTTATCGCTAAGGTTTGAAGGTTGCTAAAGGGACAAAGCCTATTTATACGATTACGCATAAACCAAAAAGACGTTTTTCCATTCAAAAACCGAATGGAAAAACGTCTCAAGTGGTGTCAGTTACTCAACAAAACATACTGTGTCGGCATGAACGCAGTCACAATCTGTGTCAGGATTACCCTATTATATGGCAGTGATCAATTTAGTTATTGATATAACGTTCAAAAATAGCACCGAAATCCTTAACCTTCAACTCCGAATGCTTACCTTTCAACCAGTTGTAGGTGGATTCCGTAATCTCATCGAATTGCGTAACTGGAGAAGTCGTTTGTGTTGAGATACGGCCAGTGGCTTCCTTCGCAACAGCTACGCTTTGCTTAGCGTATTCGAACATTTCCTCATTATGAGCAACTGTCTCGGAAATTTTAATCAAAGCTTTGTACAAATCTTTGATCTGTTCAATTTGCTTTTTATCCACATCAATGGAGAAGTTCGTGTTGCCGATAATGAATTTGATCTCAACATCAAGATYGATCGTTCCTGCCGTTTCCATATACACTTGGGAGATCGCATGAGTATGATAGCTGAAACGTTTCAGAACTCGCTTAGAGCTAATCGCACTATCTCCATCCAAATGGATGAGTGCAAGGTTCGTGAAGCAATATTCGTCTTTCTTGGACTTGATGATGAAGTAAATCTTCTCGCCATCCTCATGCATCACATAATCATCAGAATCAACCTTATCAAAATCTGCTGGACTAATTACTTTACCGATATCACTTAAGCCTAATGCGTCTGCTGCAAACTTCTTGAACACTGGAACCATCCTCTCGCTAATTAAAATGTATGTAGACTTATCCCATTATACGATATGGGTAGAATTAACATAAGTAGCAAATTGTTAGCCATTCTATCGCTTCTCTTTTTGGCGGAAACGGCCAGGAGGAACCTTCTTCTCCAGTAAGAACGTACGTGTAAAATAATGAACGGAAGAAAACCCCGTCAATTCAGCAATTTCTTTAATAGGCAGGTCGCTGCTCAGCAGCAGATGCGCCGCTTGGCGAATACGCTCACTCCGAATGAAATTAGTGAAGCTCTCATGGATTCCCTCCGAGAATAGCCGAGATAGATGGCGCTCCGATACGCTCAAATAGCTTGCAACATCTTTGAGCTGAAGAGCTTGCGAGAGATTATCACGGATATAGAGCTTGGCCCGCCGCATCAAAATATGTGTGCTTTTATGCCGGATAATAGGCATCTTAGATTGCCTTCCGAATACAGCAGGGAACGACACCAGCAAGGCATAGGCAACCGAATGAATGGCTGCATACGGGAGACTTCCGTGCCCCTCTCGGATGAGAAGTGATCGCCATAATTGCACAGTTGGTACATCATCTGCCTCATACAGAACAGCATCACCGTGGAGTGCAAGCCCATTGAATGTTTCACGCATTGCATCATCACATAAGGTTTCATCCAGCTCAAACGCGATAAATAAAATATTCAACCCTTTTTCCGTACGAATTTGGTGGGTAATACCGGGTTTTGAGCAAAAAAGCGTGCCTGCTCGAAGTGAATAGACCATGTCTTCCTCTGAATACAGACCTTCTCCATCCAAAATGTAACATATCTCAAAAAAAGAATGCTTATGGGGTTGATTATCATACAAACAAGGATCCACTCCCCAATAATGCACTTTAAAGACAGCTTCCGCACCTTGGATTACAGTTAAAGCTTCATTCAACATCGCATACGTTTCCTTATACTGAAACATGAGCTTCACCTTTTTCGGGAAAAATGGCCTTATTGTGCAAAAGTATGTCCTCTGTTGAAAAAGATTACACCGTCAATATCTCCTATAATTATAGATAGAAAGCGGCTTAATGAGCAACTACAAATTGGAGGCATGATACGATGATACAACCTAAAGATGTCGATTTTTACAAAGAAAATGGTTACTTGCTAGTCAAAGGGGTATTTAATGAAGCGGAAGTTGTGGAGATGAGAGAGGCTGTTGAGAACATTATTCTACGTGCTGCTCACGCGAAAGCCGATAGTAATGCTGCTTGGCAAGGGGATTATCTACCCGCTGAAGAGCTGAAGAAGCTTGTTCTTAAAGGCTTTCATGATGTGCATTATCACGATGCATCCTTCATGCGAGCCGTCATTCATCCGAATATGGTAGCGGTTTTGAGACAAATTATTGGGCCCAACGTTCAGCTTCATCATTCCAAAATGCTGGTCAAGCCACCAGAGAATGGCGCTGCCTTCCCGATGCATCAAGATTATCCGTATTTCCCGCATGAGAACCATACGATGTTAGCGGCTAGTGTTCACTTGGATCGTGCGGATGAAGAGAATGGCTGTCTACGCGTCATCCCGGGCTCACATCTTGCAGGAAGCTTGCAACATATCGGTACGCATTACCTCAATCACAAAGAGTATCCAATCCATATGGGAACACCTTGTGAAGCGGAAGCTGGCGATGTTCTATTCTTCAACTACTTAACGATCCATGGTTCATCTTCGAATAAGAGCTCGAGAACGCGGAGAAATGTATTGTTTCAATATCGGGAGGCGAGTGATTTCCCGACCACGCAAGAGCATTTTGACTGGGGCATGGGGTTAATGGTTAGCGGGGAAAATCCAAATTTCACGAAAGTGAAGCCTAACTACAAGATTATTAAAGAAGCTTAAAGTTATATAATAAATACATGAAAAGCTGTAACCCTCACTGCAGCAAGGGTTACGGCTTTTCTAAAGTAAGAAAATGAGTCTACTTTTCAATGATGAGGACTTGCTTGGCTGCAAGTGTTGCTTCATGTTCAATGAAATCGCCGGATAGTAAATCCGTCCCCTTCAAATCCCCGAGGGAAATCGTAGTAGCTTGGTCATTATGGTTTAAAATAAAGACGAATGACTCGTTCTGTTCATTGGTTCTCGTAGAAACCTCAACACCAGGCACAGGTGGAATTGGTGCAGTAATCCCTTTATCTTGGCACAAGTTGCCTAGCAGCCCTTGTAAAAATGCTGGCTCAGGACTGGAAGCGACGTACCACGCTTGACCCGCTCCATATGTATTTACAGTCAATACAGGCATKCCTTGATAGAAATCCTTGCCATATACAGCTTTTACTTCGGCTCCCTCAGCATGGATTAAATCACACAGGATACCGCATTCGTAGCTTCCATCTAGGGCGCCCCATTGCTCATTCAGCTGAATTTGGTTGCTCTGATCGGGGAATAACGCATCGATTTCTTCTGCCCAAATGCCAAGAACATTGCGCAGCTCACCCGGATATCCACCCAGGGTTACGCGATCATGCTCGTTGACGATACCGCTGAAGAAAGTAGTCAGGAAAGTTCCTCCAGCATGAACGAATTGTTCCACGCGCTTCGCATATCCCTCTTTCACCATATAAAGTACAGGTGCAATGACAATATCGTAGCCCGTGAGATCCGTATCCGTGCCGATGAGGTCCGCTTGAATATTTTCTTGGAACAGAGCGTCATAATATTTATGAACTTCATCAACATAATTTAATGCGATTGTCGGGCCGCTCGACAGGCCTACCGCCCAGCGATTTTCCCAATCGAAAACAATACCCACACGTGCTCTCACTCTTGCGTCCAATACTTTATCTGATAAGCGCACCAGTTCATGCCCTAACTCCGCGCATTCACGGAATACACGCGTATGTTCATGTCCAACATGCTCAATGACAGCGCCATGGAATTTCTCACAAGCACCTGCGGAACGACGCAACTGGAAAAATAATATCGTATCCGCACCATGGGCAACCGCCTGATAGCTCCATAGTTTCATAACACCAGGACGTTTCAACGAGTTATATTTTTGCCAGTTCTGTTGACTTGGTGTTTGTTCCATCAACATAAACGGCTGACCGTCTTTTAATCCACGCATAAGATCATGCGTCATGGAAGTGAGACTGACCGGCGTGTCTAGCGATGGATAGTTGTCCCATGAGATGACATCCAAATAAGGAGCCCATTTGAAATAGTCTAATTCTTTGTAAAGCCCCATTAAATTCGTCGTTATTGACAGCTCCGGGGAATGACGTCTGATCGCGTTATACTCCAACTTGTAGCAATCCAGTAAACTATCGGACATGAATCTACGATAATCTAATGAAATCGATTGGAAGCGTGAACGATCGCCGGCCGTTTCCTCCGAAAGTGCATTTGGCGGAACGATTTCATCCCACTCGTAGAACGTATGTCCCCAGAAACCGGTATACCAAGCCTTATTTAATTGATCTAATGTTGTATAGCGCTCTTGCAGCCAAGTTCGAAATGCCTCCGCGCAGTTATCACAGTAGCAATAACCACCATATTCATTGGAAACGTGCCAAATGAGAATGGCTTCATGATCTTTGTATCGTTCAGCTAATTTCTCTGCAATTCGCTCTGAATAGATACGAAATGTTGGACTGTTGGGACAAGAATTATGCCTCATGCCAAATTTATGTTTGCGTCCTTCAAAATCCACGCGACAAACATCCGGATATTTCTTAGCCATCCAAGCAGGATGTGCCCCCGTGCTTGTAGCCAAACACACATAGGTTCCATTCGCATGGAGACGATTAATGATGTCATCTAGCCAAGTAAAATCGTAAGTATCTTCATTCGGTTGTGACAGCGCCCACGAAAATACATTGATCGTTGCGACATCAATTCCCGCAAGATTAAACATGCGTAAATCCTCGTCCATAACTTCTTTATCCCATTGTTCTGGATTGTAATCTCCACCATACCAAATTTTTGGCAGCTTAGGATGTATCATGATTCGCACCTCTTCATGTAATTTCATATAAGAATAAGTACATTATATTAAATTCACAATCATGTTAAAATATAATATAAAAGCAATCCTATATAAGAAAATGGAACAGGAGGATGGATGGTGCATACCCGATTTCTACTAACGCCAAGTACAGCCCAGCCCTACCCTTTATATATCGATAGCATTGGTCATCACGAAGATCAGGAGATGCTCAACCGCAAAGATGGCCTACCTCACTATCAATGGCTTCAGACTTTTTCTGGTGAAGGCGAATATGAAATGGGCAATAGGAAAGTCCTTTTATCGAAAGGTTCCGGTGTCCTCATGCTGCCCGGTGAACCGCACGCTTATTATGCCGTTACGGATACCTGGTGCACACAGTACGTTACGTTCGGAGGCACTAGTGTGCATACGATCTTAAGTACATTAGGCATGCTTGAATCTGCCGTCTTCCGTTGGGATGAGGAAGGTCCTTTAAACCTTGCTCTCACCCATATTTTGAACAAACTTCAGACGCAAGCCGATTATTCTGGCTATGATGCATCCGCGGATTTGTACCATTTCTTGATTCAGATAAAAAAGCACGCACAAATCAATAATCGCACTTCGATTACGAATCAGATGCTTCATTTACAGCCACTAACCGATTGGCTCGAAGATCACTATCCGAATCCGGATACCGGGATCGAACAGATGGCTGCTGTCCTTGCGATTACACCACGACATTTGAATACGTTGTTTCAGCATGCTTTCGGCCTCTCTCCTTATGCCTACCTCATCATGATGCGACTTCGCAAATCCAAAGAAATGCTGCTAGTCGACAGACATCGCGCCATTAAAGAAATTGCTGTGCGTGTTGGCTTTCGAGATACGAGTCACTTTATTGCGAGCTTTCGCAAACAAATTGGCCTGACGCCGGAGCGATTTAGAGAGTTGAATTAACGAATTAAACGGTTTCGCGTGCTGCTCCAACTAGCATATGAAACCACGGCGCGATCCAAATAACTGGAAAAAATCCAGCTATTTTTCAGCTTATCAGTCATTTTTGTGTAATAAATGGAAAATGTACATGTAATTCCCCGCGAATTCGGACGAAATTAGCTGTATGTTTTACAGTAAAAAGTAAAAAAACAGATCACAGGCAGATGAACATCTGTCTATGATCTGTTTTTTAGATAAATGAAACCACAATACGCGGCGGCACTGGCAATCCGAACCTGACGAACGCGAATCTGTCTACATACATCGAGACTCCCTGAGGTATCCCTTTGTCCATCCAACCTGGTGTATTTGTGAAACTAGATGGGCCTACTTTGTAAATTTCACCGTGGATATGATGATGAGGACCCAGTAAGTTCCGGCAGCTATTCGTCAGCTCCATTTCGATGACATTCTCCCCAGCAACCAGGTATCCTCCAATGTCAGCCTCATACGGTTCCCACAAGAAGGTTCGAACTTCGAGTCCATTTATCCACAGTTTGGATACAGCAGCATGAGGAGGTTCAGGGAAGAACCACTTAGCAGCAGCGCCATCCTTCCAATTCACAACGATGTGCTGTCGCAATCGAATCGTACCTGCGAAGAAAGGTAGTCCTTGCTGAACAAGTTCACTCGCATGCACCACTTGAGGAATCTCCTTGAGGACGAAAGCCCCCTCCGTCTGAACCGCATTTCGTTCACCGTACACATACCCCGATTGAGACTCAACACCAAACTCACCTAGGAGATAGATGCTCTCAATTTCGGTATCAAAGGTTAATTTATTGCCTTCTGATTCAAATATCTTCGCATTCTCAATCGCTTGATACGTTTCAGGCGAATTATAGAAATGCCTGTTTAAGCGAATGTGATTTTCCCCGAGCTGTACATTGCCGCTGATAGCGACTTTGTGGAAAGATCCATCTCGCCACGTTCCGCAGCTCTCCGAGGAGACCTTACTACCGTTAACTTCTATGGCGAAAAGCTCAGGGCTTTCCATAACAACAAATAGCTCCCTGTTATATCCAGTTTCCCAACCAACATAGAAAGGAAAGTCTAACTCGATATCAACAGATCGACCCAGTGCTAGTAATTGTTCCTGAATAAGAATCACAGGCTGCAGCTCGGACCACTCGCCATCCTCCACACGTAACCGACACGTATCCAATGTGAGGCTGTTTGGGGTGAGAGAAACGACGTCCCAATGGGAGCTTAAAATCGTTGTCTCGGCGGGTTGACTCTCATTCTCGCTCTCACTCTTTCTCTTATCCGATACTTGTTCAATAACGTTCGCAGGTTGTCCATTGCGCGGCTCCAGCCGCAGCATATAGGATTGACCAGGATGCAGCGGCAGCTGTACCCGAATGCCATCCGCCGTTGCGATCTGATCAAGGCATTCTGTGTCTCCGCTTGTTAGATCAATCAAGCTTACATGCCCTGTATGAAGCAGTTCAATGTCAACCCGAGCATAGTGTTCCTCCCCGGAATTGACGACATAAAATAAACGAGATCCCTCAAGTTCCAACGTTTGTACATTGATGGTGTCAGCAGCAATAGTAACTCCGTGCTCATCGGTCATCCGGATCGAAGGCGCACTGACCTTCGTTATGACGTCCATTATCGCAGCGGATGTCCACTCCGGTTTGTACGCTTGCAGGAGCAATTCCGCAAGTTCACTGTCGGCCACACCCTCAACTAGCTGAGGATAGGGTGCGCAAGCAATCAATTGTCCGCCTTGCTGCACGAATTGTTTCAGCAACATTAGTGACGTTCGGCTAATCGTCACGCTTGGCGGCAGAACCACCACACGATACGCCGCCTCTCCAATAATGAACTGGCCGTCTTTCACATGGCCGTGCCCCTCCATGATGCTTTCACTGCCATAATCATGCTCGATAAAGGCTTGGCACATCCAGCGTGATAGCTGAGCGAACGCCGCGTGGAACTGCGGAATGTCGGAGCGATCCTCTCCGCGCTGCAAGGTCCACGCACTGCGAATCGGGTGCAATAGCAGCACGTCGACTTGCCTTGTCCCCTCCGACAGCAGCATCGACAATCTGGCGAAATAATCGTTGAAGCCCTTATAGTCCTCCCACCACGGCTGTTGGACGAACAAAGATGGCGGATAATCCCGCTTCCGCAGACCTTTCAGGCTATAGCTCTGCAAATGCTGGCAAATCATCGTAATGCCATGGACGAACTGCCATTCACCAATTCGCTTCAAATCCGCGAAGCTAATGTCCCAACCGGAACAGCCAAAGCTTTCGGTAATCGTTTGCTTTTTCCCAAGTTGATGGGCGACAGATCCGACCTGTTTCGGGACAATCGGCTCATCTCCAATGAAACGACCGAGCCAATCACAACCTGGCATGTTCAAATGTTCATAGAACGCCATGGGATCTCCAACAGAGGTTACTTGAATCTGCAGCGCTTGTTCATCCACAACATGTCCAGTAAAGGACCATCCTTTACTTTGACACCAGTCACCGATTTGCTTTGCATACGCTTTCGTGAACATCGCTGTTACACACGCCCAGTAATCGTATCTGGCTTTCTCATAGCCGTCGACTTGCAAGAATAACGCTGGCAACACGTCCTTCAACTCATATCCATTCGCGGATCGAAATGCTGCTTCTATTTCAAAGGACCACGGTAATTGACCACGAGCAAATTGAGGTTCATCGGTAAAAAAACCTTGAATGACTTCCCCGAACTCCTCACCAAAACGCTCCTAATACGCGTCATAGGCAGCTTCAATGAATGCCCCCACTGCTTGCTCGCTTAAAGCATCTAAATAATAAGGATTGACCTCATAGTACAATCGAAGCTGTGCCTTTTCTGCATCCTCATCCCCAAGTAGACGATACCCGGGCTCTGTCTGCTCATAGTAGGCTATCGTATGTTGCGCAGGATTTTGAAAAGGCGCGTGTTCAACGAGCAGCTTCTTTTGCTGAAATGCCACGCCTTTGGCAGTAACCTTCCCGTCAGCGAAGCCGCTAGGCCACCCATTTTCGTCATACAGCCATGGTGACATGCCTAATTCTTTGCCTTTTACAAGTCAGGCACGAATCGCATCCATCCACTCCTCCCCCATGTAGGGGGTTTGAAGTCCGCCTCTTGCATGCATGAAAAAGCCGCCAATCCCCGCTTTATGCATCTCTTCAATTTGCCGTTCCAATTCAGCGATCTCTAATTTATCATTCCATGACCAAAACGGGAGGGTCCGATACTCATTAGGCGGATGAAGCAATTGTTCCCATATATTTGACATAAAAACCTCCGAAAGTAGTGTCGATCCTATTGGTGAACCTTGCGGTAATCCCCTGGCGTTGTGCCAATCATTTTCTTAAAAGCACGAATGAACGACATCTGATGTAAATACCCTACGCGTTCCGAAATTTCTTGGATCGGCAAAGGTGTCGTTCTTAGCAATTCCTTGGCATGCTCCATCCGTATTTGGCAGAGATAGACGACGAACTTCTCACCGAAATCCTCTTTAAAAATGGTGCTTAGGCTGGACGAATTCATATTAAATTGTTCGCTTAGGCTCGATAAAGATAGATCGGGATCACTGAAATTGGCCTCGATGTAGTCCCTTACTTTTTGCACTACACCGTGATTGCCTTTGCTGACGCGAATTTCTTCCATTTGCTGTGCACAGGACGTAATGGTTACCAGATAAAAAGATTCCAGTTCATCCAACGTTTCAAGTGTCTCCATATTCTCATCCCATGGTGTGCGGAACTCCCGATTCCATAGTTCTTGATACTCAGGAGGCAGCTCCATCATTTCCCGATAGAAATAATAGTTCATGTAACTGAGAATGCCGCTGATCTCCTCTTTTGGAAGCAAAAGGCGACGCAAACCCTCAAATAGCAGCTTCAACTGCTCCTGCCACCMATCGTTACCGACACGGAAAGCTTGAGCAATTGTCCGTACATACTGAAGATACACATATAGATCATCATGCGACAATAGCTCGATTTCCCAATGGCCGATCACCCGATTGCTGCCAAGTGCAGACTTATAGTCCAGCGCCCTAGCCGATGATTCATAGGACTGATGTATCGATTGAACCTCATGTACCGTACATCCCAAACCAAATGTCACCGTTAGCTTCAGATTATTCTGCATCCATTGACGGACTTGATCCGTCAGCGTCACCATCGTCGACTCCAGTGATGTCTCTTGCTGCTCTTCAAGAAAAATAATACACAACCGATGATTCGTGACCCATTCCTGCCAAATGCGCAGACCACAAGCTTCTGCCGATTCTTCGACTACCTTTTTCAAAATATATTTAAAAAGTCCCTGATCCTCTCGGGAATGCCCGCTAATAAACTCGGTATATTTATCAATTTCGACGATGCTCACTGCGGCATTTCCCAATTGCTTCATGCCAAAATCCATTATCTCATTGTTCCAATCTGCCTGCTCTAGCGGGCGACTTCCATCAATAATCTCGTGGAATAACTGGATACGTCGATACTTCTGATTCACAAGACTCTGATTCTGATACTCCTGACTAACTTCAATGATGCTGCTGAGCGTGTAATCAATGTAACTCAGTTCATCGACCGTCGGTCCTTGTATCGGATGCTCTTTATGCACCTGATTATATTTCTCGATTCGCGACATAATCGTTTCAATTGGCTTATAGTTTTTACGGGTAATATACACAATCCAGCCAATGGCTAGCAGCAGTCCCAAGAACCCAACAATAAACCAGCCACTCTTCATATAGTTAAAAATATTACCCAGCTCTTCCTTCTTCAGCGAGCTCGTATAGGTCCAACCTGTGTAGTTGGAAATGATCGTGATATCATCATCCTTCGGATTCTTGCCATTTTGCTCAAAAATCATCTGGCCTTGACTATCTTTGAGTGCAATCTGATTCACTTCAGATATACCGTATTTGCTTAGAAACTCTTGAATGCCGCTGATTTTCACATTAATAACAAGCATAGCGATGCCTTTGCTTTGCAGGGGAACACTTCTGGACAAGGAAATGACAGTACCTTCCAGATTCCCATCTTTTACAGTCCGATAGGGACGAGGCAGACTCCAGCTATCTAGTTCAGGATTATTTATATGACTTTCAATGAATGTTTTATCTCCAAATTGCTCGACATTCAGCTTTGTTTTATCACTAATAACCGTCCCATCACCTACCCGATACAAGTAGGCAGAATCAATCCATGGATTGGTAGATGTTAAGCTCTGAAGCAGCCTGGAAAGTTCGATGAAAAAGTTAGTATCGCTTTGCATCCCAGCGAACGTCGTTATGTTAATATTACGAGTTATTGTTTCTAACATCATCAATTCAATGGAGTTCAGCGACATGTCGATGCTGTTCTGGATATTTTGGACATACACGCCACTGGATTTCAGGGCTTCTTTGCGGGACAAATCATTAAGCTGAACGACCCCGATAAATACGAATAAACAAACGATAAGAATAAGCACAGGAACATAGGAAAGTAGCAAGCGATGGAACCAATTTCTTCTCAAGTTGGGCTCTCTCCTTCATGATAAAGAGGTGTTTATCCTACCATTCTATCCTTGAAAGGACGGAGGAGCAATATACATCCTTTCGCGGAGTTAACATGGATTTATCTGGAAGTAAAAAAAGGCTAGTGCGACGATTCGCGCGAGATACTCTAATTTGGTCGTTCCTCTGGAACCGAATAGTCCGATTTTATCCAACTAATTACGCTGTCATCGTCATCCACACCTAGTTAGTCCGAAATTGCCGAACTAAATCATCCCAAACAGCTCCTAATCAAGAAAATAGGCTATTTAGTTCGGCAGAGTCTGACTATCGGTCCTTTTCTAATGGGAATCCTTTCTTTAAGTCGGAGATTTCGGACTATTCTAGCTTTCCAGCGACGAGTGTGGAGTATAAAGTGGCTAAAGTGGACAGCAGCGATGAAAGCTAATTATTTCCATAAGAAAAGCCTAACAATCAAAATTCAAATTCATTCTGCCCCACATGTAAGGGATAGCTTTCTTGGCCCCAAACCAATGTACCAGGCAAACTCTGGGGCATTGTAACTTCGACGTGCCATTGGCTGTCCCAACACGCCACATTCACTTCAATAAAGCCGTTCGGGTGCGGAAGCTTACCCTGCAGACGCGTCAAAGATCCTAGCTGCGGACGAATCACGACTGATGCAAAACCCATCGAGGCTGGGCGAATGCCAAGCAAATTGGTGTAGAGATGGTAGACCGGATGAGCACCCCAAGCATGACAATCCGAACGCGTGGAATCTAGGAATATTTCCGGCGTTGTCTTAAGACCAGTTGCCTCCATGCCGAACCAAGGCTCGAGTCTGTCCAGCAGCGTTTCAACTTGATTGGCAGACGCTAACACATCGAACATATAGTGATCGAAATACACGCTAGTGCGCATCAAATCGTTGGCCGTCTTCAGTATTCCAGGTACAAGGCGACGGTTTAATTCAGGCGAAATCGACTCGCATAATAAGGAAAGCACTTGTGCATGCTCCGAATAATACTGATGGGAAGTTTCGTCCGCAAACAGCCCTCTCTCCTCATTCCAGAACAGTTGCTCAACGACGTTGCCCAGTTCTTTTGCCAGACGTCTTGCTCGTGATTCCAATTCTGTTTCACCTAAATAAGCTTCAAGTTTGGCAACCAGCTCCAACGTATGAATCATCTGTAGATTGTAGGCTGCATTCAAGCGATCTGCGCCATGCGGCGGTGTGCCCGAGTTCCATGCATCTGACGGCGCAGTCTGCCAGTCCATGAAGTTCCAAGAAATAGGCAGCTTTACCGCTCCATTCGATGAACGATTTTGCAACAACCGATCCAACTCATCCCGAACGCTGCTCATCATGAAACGAATCCATTCCCGGTCAACTCTCCACAGGGCATAATCATAGACCATCGCCACCCACCACAAGGAGAAGGAGGAAATATGTTTACCATTTTGGTCCGGGTAAGCACAGTTCACAAGTCCAAGATGGTTGTTGCGAGAAACTCGGAACATGTCCATTGCTTTACGCGGTAATCGAGCGTCGAGCGTACTCACGTAGGTAATAAGCGATTGAATGCGTGTATCCCCCACATACATGAGCTGCTCCCAATAAGGGCAATCCATATAGGTTTCGTGTGCACACATTTGCAGCGTCCTAAACGATGACTTAACGACATGATTTAGGCGTTCATCACTACTCTCGATTGAACCTTCCATCTCCAACGGATATCTCGTTTCCAGCAACCTAAACGCCTTCAAGTCCAGCGCTTCGCTCCCCGTCTCCACGATCAACTCGCCATAACGTCCCGCATGCCACCACAACGAATCGAAACTTCGGCACGTCCCGCCATCCGGACGAAACGTATCGCCGTATCCTCTAAACCATTTACCCGCAATATCATTCCGGTTCGTCTTGCGTCCACCATCCGCTTCATCATAGAAAGACTCCTCCCAATGGAGTCGAATGACAGAACCTTTTCCTCCCGAAACGACAAGCTCTGGGTAGAAACAATAATAATCCCCTAGATCGATAATGACTCGTCTATGTGTATTTGCTGGAATGTGAGTCGGTTGCCCGGTAAGTAAACTATTCCAAAGCTCATGCTCCTCTATCAAATCGCGACTTGCGACGATCGGATGTTCGTCTGATTCCTGGATACCAGCTTGCTCTACAAAACGTACACGTATCGCAGTCACGCTAACCTCTTGCATCGCCGGCAATGTAGCTGGTCGCATAAGCCGCTGCACCGACGAAAAATGATAATTGTCCTTACTATGGTAGACATTCCCCATAGGTTGTACCACAAGCCATCCGTCACCTCCCCCTAGCAGAGCATCCCAATCGAAAGACGCACCATCAATGTCCAGTTTTGCACCGGTACCGATGCTGGATGTCAGCGGCACAAAACGATAGCCCAGCATCGGCTTCGCTTCCCAATGAGCAACACCTGTACCCATCAGAGGTGCGAGTGCTTCATCATCMGGACTAAGCAGAAAACCTGGCTGTACGCTTACCTGTGCCCACGGCTTATGTTCGCCTAACGCCCAGCAGCGTGCAATCCATTGATGCTCTCCTGCGGCAACCTCGACCTCATACGTTTCATAAAACCAGTTGGTGCGGTCCCCACGTTCGCTGCCTCGGCCGATCCTTACGTGATCCAGAAACAGCTCATACCTTTCATCCCCAGAGACGTGCACCCTAAGACGAAGAGCTTCACTTAAAGTGAATTTGCAGCGATAAACAATCACATAGGGAGGTTTAGCCTCCTCACTGTATGTCACCCATCGACATGGCCAACCTGTTGTCTGTTCCCATGGCTTTTGCGATTGATTTGTCTCTATTTGTCCATTATAGGGTAAGTCAGTTAGCAGTATTCGCAATCAAATCACCTCCTCCATTCGTTATCGGATATCATCCACAACGTATAATTCTTTTACGCGTATATTCATCTCATCCAAGCTTGCTGCAGGCTTCGTACTACCCATCATATAGATCTGCTCAAAGGTAACGCCTTCAATCAGGAAAGGATCTGTTCCACGCAGCATCGATGGGAGTCGGCCTTGATCGCGTACGTTAATATTTTTTAAAAGCACCTGGGTAACGGGTCCAATCCCTCTTCCACTGTCTTCGATTTCAAAATGCAGCCAAAAAGGTCCATTTCTTGTATGGATGACTTGCTCAATATCGATGTTCTGGAAGGTGAGATTCTCCACGGTAGCCTTACCAAAGCGATGATGAATCGCTAATGCACGGCTGGCTTGATAGACGTAACTATTGGTAAAAGCGACATTCCGTTGCGCTTTTTCTACCCCCATCCCTACTTTAAAAGCCGCACAGCAGGTCCATGCTATACAATCATCGAACGTCACATTCTCAAGCACTTGCGGCGAGCCCGGCCAATTTTGGGCAATATCCGTTGCTTCATTCCAGGTTTTGGTGGAGAACGGGTCATCTTCTGAAATGGCAATTGTATGTGTAACTAACACATTCTGCGACTCTACGATATCAATGGCGTCATCCTCATAGTCAACCAACGATTGAAAGCCCTTGTAGTTCGTAATGTTTACATGAGTAGAACGAGTAGGAATAAGCGCCCAGAGGCCGGCATCTCGCCCAATAATGCCGTCAATCGTAAAGTTGGAGGTACGTATAGGCACAATTAAATTGCTAACAAAGCTTTGATTCGCTCTCAACCAGGAACCGTTCCCATCGATTGTCCCTCGACCAGTGATCGCAATATGGGTGGAATTGGGTTCTGTTTGGATGAGCCAGGTTCCATCATAATTTAGGCTATCTTTATGAAAATCGACCGTGTAATCCTCTTTCTGATCGGTTGCTCTAAGTACAGCTCCACCTTGAAGATAAAGGGTAACATGACTTTTCAGGAGCAGATTGCCGATCAGGAAAACCCCCTCAGGAACATAGACAACACCCCCGCCAGCTGAGTTGGCATCATTGATTGCCGCTTGAATTGCTGAAGTTGCTATCGTTTTCCCCGTCAGATCAGCGCCATAATTAGCAACCACATGATAGATCCCCTTGCCAGATTCAGGTGGAGCGCTCACTTCAAGCGGATCTGCGATGAGGACGAGCTCCTTCAACTTGTTGATTTTTAAAATGAGATATCGGGACTCCTGGAGGTTGAAGGTCAGCTTGTTCCCCACTACCGTACCTTGAATTTCAAAAGCTAACGGACTTATCGAATACGTATCGATCGGCTCGCACGCCGTGATGGTAATAGTCGTTGAACCGGAAAAGGAGAAATGAGCGTAATCATAATCACGATCCGTCAGAAAAGAGATCACCGGTATTCCGATATGATCCGCCTTCACTGAATAATACGTTGATTCCGCGTAAATAGACGGTACGGAGTAAGTCACAATCGTTGCAGGCATAATCATCCTCCTAGGCTTCATAGCTAACAGGTTTAACATACCGATTTTGATAGGGCTCATCAATCTACATTTCTTTGTTGGATTAACATACCGATTTTGATAGGGCTCATCAATCTACATTTCTTTGTTGGATTAACATGCGGAAGAAATAAAGCCCATGGGGCTAATACGTTCCGCAACTTCAGCACATTAGCAACAAATACACAAAGAAGCCTGATATTTTGAAACTCAGGCTTCCTTGTTACAGACTATGGATTATAGCTAACCTTGGCATCATCTACACTCATTGAGCTGGCGTTGCCGCCGATCGCTGAGCCCAGCCTGTCAACCTTGGTCAATCCGGTATACCGATAGTTCCACTGTGAGCCTCGCAGCTCGCCATTCACATAGACATCGAACTTTTTCGTTGCTGTATTGATAATCACTTTAAGATGGTAAGGTTCTCCGTTCTTGGTTGAGGTTTGTATGTTCGTTTGAGTCCCACCGTTATAACCCCAAATTCTTCCTGCTTGCATAATGAGATGAGCAGCACTATTGTTCGAAGTGATACCGCTGTCCGAGATTACTAAAGCATTTTTCCAGTTATCGTCATCGGCGGTAACAGTCGCTTCTGCAATGACCGTGCTGTTTGCAGGCGCGGTAAACACTTTATACGCCTCAGCTTTGCCAGAGGTGGACGTTGTCGTCAATTTGGCTGCCTTGTTCGTAGCCGATCCGCTTACCATCTGTACTACGCCCGTATTTCCCGTGACGCCGCCGTTATCGAATACCCAACCGCCTTGCCCATTCAGATTACCAAGCGTCATGCTGTTAAAATTCTCATCGATTAAATTAGTTAACGTAAGCGGCTTATATGATACTTTCACATCGTCCACGCTCATCGAGCTTGCGTTGCCAGCGATGGAGGTAGAGAACTTGTCGAGCGTGGCCACGTTGTAACGGTAGTCCCAGCCCGTAGCGAGCAGCGCTTCGTTGACGTAGACGTCGTATTTTTTCGTTGACGCATTGATCACGACTTTCAAGCGATACGGCTGGCCATTCGTAATCCCTGTTAACACATCGGTTTTGGTGCTGCCGTTATAGCCCCAAATTTTGCCGCTTTGCATCACTAGCTGTGCCGCATTGTTATTGGTAGCTAAGCTGTTGTCCGCAACGATGAGCGCATTTTTCCAATTGGCATCATCGGCTGTCACGGTCGCTTCCACTGTAATGTAGCCGCTTTGAGGGGCATTAAACAGACGATATGCTTCGGCACTTCCGCTAGTTGATGCTGTCGTTACTTTCAGTGATTTTTCTGTGTTATCAGCATTCAAAGGCTRTACAACAACGGTATTCGCAGCCACACCTGCGTTATTCATAATCCAACCATTTTGCCCGGTCAACGTGCCAGGCAACATGTCGTTGAAATCTTCATTCACCGTATACCCGGTAATCGGGACACCTGTAGGCGTTGCAAAAAACGCCTTAATGCTTTTCCCCCCAGCCCCGTTCACATTGACTGTGATTGTAGTTGTACCGCCACTGGTGCTCGTCGTAATCCGTGAATCCTTATAAGCAACCGGTCCCAGATTTTGCGTAAGCGTAAGTTGAATAGTACCCGTATTGGCCAACGTTGGATCAGATACGGAAACTTCCGTTCCATTCTCGGTCGTGCGGACCATGACGGACGCCTTTTTGTTGCTGCTGACACCACTCACCGTTTTGGCCGCATCATTCCAGAAGTTAATACCTAGTATGCCAAGTGCATTTTCTTGCACAGCCTGTGCAGCGGTTGAATTTTCAACGACAGTAATATCCGGATTAGCTGCATACGTATCCAACTGTCCGCTTGACATACCTGGCAGTAGCACATAGGCATACTGGGCATTCGTCGGATTCGTGCCGTGATCGAACCACAGATTCATATAGTTGCGTGTATAGTTCGTAAAGTATTCCGCAGCTGTGTAGTACTGATTAATGCTCGACCATGAGTCTGTTCGCGCCTCGCGCAATCCCTTTAATGTCGTTGCTGTTGGGAAATAGTAACCGATGTCTGATCCTGCCACATTTCCGGCCAAATGGACCTTAGTGACTCCGGTCATTGTTTCATTCCAACCTAGCGTGGTTGACTTTGCGGCTCCATTTACAGTAAGCGCATTGTTAGCAGAGCTGTTCAGCTTTCGATTTTCAACAATGGTTTCAGCTACCTTGTTGTCTGTGGACGTTATACCAGCTCCAAGACTCACAATCTCATCATCGAACATGAACCATGATTTCTTCGCTGTCAGCGTAGCGGCATTAGCCGTGTATTGCATGCCTGTGATCCCATATTGTCCCGATATTTCTGTGCCGCCAACCCAACTATTCGGATTTTTGACATTAGCTGCTGCCGTTGTGTTCTGATTGACTGTCGTGCCAGGTAAACGATAGCTGTTTACAGTTGGCCAGTAAGAATCCTTGTATTGTGTCAAATCGGAATTATAGAGATAGGTCATTCCGTCTCCGGTATGCCAGCCCTTTAAATTCTCATTATTAACAATTTCAAAATTCCCGATTTTATTGGATGACATACTGATGCCAAAACCGAATCCTGGTCTATGGTGTATGGCTCTAGCCATGTTGGGGTATTGTTTGTTCATGATCAGCGCATCTCTCGTGGTAACAGACGGATCACTCATGATTTGTTTCGTTTGCACAATAGAGCTGATCATAACCAAATCAGCATACTTGGTAGGAGACGTAGCTTCTGTCATCCATTTCTTAATCATTGATTTATAGGCTGCCCGATCGTCCGCAGATGGTGCTGACACTGCCATCCTTGCTACGGAAGCTCCAAGCGAACCTATTGACGTTAATCCATTATCATCGCTGGCTAATCTTGCAATGTTTCTTCCTCTGACCATATCGGCCATGGAAGTATTATAAAATAGCGGTTCAAAAGCATTATAAACCCATTGATAGATGTTATTCACATCCGGATCTGTTATATCCCATGTAGAACCTGCAACGACATACATCACTTTGGTTAAATTATCGAGTAAATTTATGCCATATCCGCCGTTGTAAGGTATTAGTGCGGTATGTTGAAGAAATGAACCGTCGCTATACATGCCTTCACCGGAAGTCACATAATCAAATACTGAACTAAGCTGGTCCCTGCCTAAGATGATTTTGGCACTGTTCTTGACAATAATTCCGCTTGTAATTTTAATGTTGCAAGCCCATACGCGATTAGCTCCAGTCAGGCTGGCTCCCCAAGTAAGCGCTTGATAGTCGATGACAGCGTGCCAATTCGTAATCTGCGTTGCGGTTAAACTGGAATAAATCCAAGTTGTTATGTTATTGATGCTGAGTGGAGAAGAGATTTGCCAGTCAAACCAATTGTCATAACCTCTATACGCTACACTAGTGTTATATCGGTTCGTGTACATCCAATCCATGGCACTTATAATATCCTCCAGCAATGCTGCGTTGTTTTGAAGCGTTGAACCTCTAGTCACATAGGCTAGCGTCATCGCTTCTAACCGTTGATAGCTTCCTGAAACATGCTCCGATTCCGTCGTCGTTGCCATATCACTCCACAAATAAGTTCTTCCTGCAGCCTTATTCATCGTATCCCAATTCGTCTGAGCAAGTGTTGTAATATTGGTAATCTTGCCGCTGATGTCCGGGTCCGCTGGATCGAAAGTAGGTCCACCAGTGGTAAGATCATAAATTTTCGCGCGTAATGTGTCATACTCATCTGCCGCATAGGCAGGTTGAATGGGCATTGCCAGTACATTGACAATCAAAGCTAGCACTAATATAAGCGCTTTCATAAAACGAAATTTACCCATTAACATAATTAGCCCCCTCTTAAGTCGAACGATTTGTTGGCTTTACTTCAGCCGCTCCTTGCAAAAATCGAGTCCTTATATTGAAAAAAAATGCTTCCTTCCGAACTAACTAACAGCAGGAAGGAAGCACATGTTGGACTAAAACTTTGATTTAACTTGTGTACATGATTGTCGTTAACTTATTTCGTCAACAATTTATAGTAATCTTTCGTGTGAATAACGTCTTTTTTGTTATCCGTATAGGCTTTTGTATAGAAGTCATCGACTTTTTTACCGCCGCCTTTTTCCCAAGCGTCTTGAGCATCTTTCATTGCTTGTTCAACMGTATAACTTGCTCCACCAACAACAGCTTTTGTATAAATGTTTGTAAGTGTATTTTTCAATGTGTTTTTAATAACAGTTAGATCATCTGTCAAAGTAACTGGAAGTACGATTTCGGACGTAGTTGGACGATCAGCTGAAATGTATGCAGCTTTACCTTGGTTGATCAAGTCAATATAGGCTTTATCATTCGGCTTCGAAGGATCTAGTTGGTTCGTGTAATCCGCACATTTCCCCATCGTGCCCAATTGAGACACCATTTGGAAGTCGCCATTCCAATCTAATTCTTTCTTGTTTTTTGCTGCATCAATTGGTCTCGGACAACCGTCTACCATCTTATAGTTAACGCCTTCCATACCATACTTCAATGTGTTTTGAACTTCTGGTGTCATCAACCAATCCACATATTGAACAACGGCTTCTACGTTCTTCGCTGTTGCATTAATGGCACCCATAAATTGCATAGGTACTGCACCTGCAGGTGAGAATTGACCTATTTCAGACTTCGGAAGCGGCAGAATCGCTACTTTCGCATCTGGATTATTTTTGATCAGCGTATTGTAGACATCATATCCTTTTGCACCTTCTAAACCATCTGATCCATAAATGCCAAGCTTGCCGTTTACCCAATCTTGCTGTGCTTTAGCCATATTTTTGTCTGTGAACGTATCTTTATCTACAGTGCCAGCTTCATACAGAGCTTTCTTGAAAGCTAAATCTGCTTTTGGACGATCCCATGTACGTACATATTGATCATTGATTAAATGATAGGACGTGATCATTGGCAATGTTTCATCACTCGCTTGCCCTAGTTGGTACATATAGTCTACATCCCAGAAAGTTGAACCCAGTGTATCCTTCTTGCCATTACCGTCAGGATCTTGCTCTGTGAACGCTTTCGCAACTTGGAGATATTCTTCCGTTGTTTTTGGCATTGGCAGCTTCAATTTATCCAACCAATCCTGGCGGACCATCACATAATGGTTAGTTGCAAATGGAAGACTGCGACCAAAGAAGTACGTTTTCCCATTAAATCTCGTTAATTTTTGTAAAGACTCATTGCCAGCGATCATTTTCTTGTAATTCGTGGAATATTTCGCAATGGCATCATCGATCGGAATAATTTGTCCTTTGGACGCCAAATCCTTCATATAAGGATTCGAGAATTCCAAGATTAAGTCAGGTGCTTGGCCAGAAGCGAACAGAACGTTCCACTTCTCCGAAGAGTTCGTACGTGGAACAGGGACAAACTCAACTTGCACAGGTGCATTTTCATTAATCCACTTCGTCCAGCGGTTATTCGTAATCGTGCCTTCACCTTCAGGTACATTGTTACGATCATAAATGGAAACCGTAATCTTGGGTTTAGGTCCTGCCGGTTTCGCACTTGCTGTAGCTGCAGCTGCGGTACTTGGTGTTGTTGTGCTAGCTGCCTTGTCCTTATCTGATCCACAAGCCGTAAGTAGCGCCGTGCTGGAAAGTACTAATGCTAAGGAAACGGATGCTGCTTTCTTTTTGCTGATTGTATACATATGAATAAGTCACCCCTCATGTAATGTACGTGCATTTTTAAGATAACCCCAATAATTTCATCTACATGTAAAACTAAGACTACCATGTTTAGTGCTCCACATCACCCCTTTCAATGAATTACCATTATCCTTTTACTGCACCGACCATGACACCCTTGACGAAAAACCGTTGTAAGAATGGATATACGATTAACATCGGTAATGTCATAACAATAACCCCTGCCGCTTTAACACCCTCTGGTGTGATCACTGCGGCCAAATCAGGCTGTGTATTCGAAATCTCCTGCATCAAGCTTTGATTCTGAATCATTTGTTGCACGAGTACCGCTAAATTCAGTTTGCTGGAATCATTGATATAAATCAGTACATTCATGAAAGCATTCCAGTGGCCTACCCCATAGAATAAGGTTAATGCAGCTAGGACTGGCAATGACAATGGCAACACAATTTGAATTATCAAGCGCCATTCGGAGCAGCCATCAATACGGGAAG
The DNA here is from genome assembly GCF_056398345.1 of Paenibacillus sp. 01T442. Classification (NCBI taxonomy): domain Bacteria; kingdom Bacillati; phylum Bacillota; class Bacilli; order Caryophanales; family Paenibacillaceae; genus Paenibacillus; species Paenibacillus sp. 01T442. Next base: position 54,581 of record NZ_JBFTPF010000028.1, on the reverse strand, counting down.
CCTCCTCCAACTCCTCTGGCAATCCTTCGAAAAAGCTTCTCAAAACCAAGAGATTCCACACTGTAATCAATCCAGGCAACCAAAGGGCACCGTAGCTATTGATGAGCCCTAGTTTTTGGACTAATAAATAAGTAGGAATGAGACCCGCTGAGAAGATCATGGTGAAAATAATAGCGAATGAATAAAATTTGCGTCCGATAAAATAACGCTTGGACAACGGGTAGGCAGCTAGGATTGTGAACACAATATTCAGGAATGTCCCTACCACCGTAATGATCACACTATTCCTAAAATCCTTGATGATTGGGCTTTCCTTGAACAGAGCATTATAGCCGTCTAAGCTCAAATTAACTGGCCAAAAGCTAACCGTTCCTGACATTAACGCATGCTTATCACTCAGTGACAGCGCTAGAATATGAATTATAGGCAACAAGCAGCTGAGTCCAATGATGAATAAAAATATATAGTTGAGGGCGTAAAATACCTTTTCTCCTCGTGAATGCTTCATAAGCTTCTCCTTCTTAACTTTTGTTAGTAGGTCATGTGTTCGCCTACCATAAACCTTGGCCGAAGCGGCGTGCAATGCGATTGGCTGTAAGCACCAAGATTAAACCAACCAAGGATTCAAACAATCCCATTGCTGTCGCAAGACTAAAGTTCGCTTGCTGAATACCGATTTTGTACATGAAGGTACTAATAACCTCGGATATTTCAGAGACAGCATTATTCTGGAGGACATACACTTGATCGAAGCCTAACTCCATTAGATGTCCGATCTTCAGAATTAGCATAATAATGATCGTTGGTAATATCGCAGGCAATGTAATGCGTATGGTTTGCTGCCATTTGTTCGCGCCATCTATGCTCGATGCTTCATATAAGCTCTGGTCAATAGCTGTTAGTGCTGCGAGATAAATAATCGCATTCCAACCGGCTTCCTTCCACACACCCGATGCTAGAAAAATGCTAATCCAAGAAAACTCCTTATATAAGAACGGATACGATTCACCAAAAATCTTTTCTATCACATGGTTTAGTGTTCCTGTACTTTGCGAAAAGACCGTAACGACAATGCCGCCAACAATAACCCAATTGAGAAAATGTGGCAGATAGACAAGCGTTTGTACCAACTTTTTGAATCGCAACTTCCTCACTTCATTGAGCAGCAGTGCTAATATAATAGGAACTGGGAAACCAATAATGATGCTTAACCCACTCAGTTTTAAGGTATTCCACACGATCCCAAAAATTTGTTTCGTTTGAAAGATCATTTTAAAGCTGTCTAAGCCTGCCCAAGGGCTGCCCCAGATCCCTTTAATAAAGCTGTATTTCTTAAAGGCAATAACCAGTCCCGTCATCGGGTAGTATTTAAATATAAGGTAGAAAAGGATGATGGGCACAAACATGATGTACAAGGGAATGTTTTGTTTTAATACGCGTTTGCCATACTTCCTTACTAGCCAATTATTTTTGGTTTTTGCTGTACTCGCCTTCGGCTTAACCATCGCTGGTGTTGAAGGAGGGAGTGTCTGACTCATCGGTGTCACTTCCTTGCTCTGTAATTTGAACTCATCGTACCTGCTGATCCGTCATCCGTACAATATACATGATTTTGATCAATTAACAGGCTGATGTAATGCGGATATTTACTGTCCGATATACACTTTTTCATGTGATATACATGTGAAAAACCTTGATATATTAGGCTTTAGCTGCCCCTATTTCCCAAAAAGAGGGATGTCCTTGCAGCTTCGCCAATGCTTCCATATAGTAATAGTCACCGTATATCAGCGGCTTATTGATATTCTGATTCATCGGCACGTTGCCCGTACCTGAGTGTAGGATCGCTTCTTCGGAATCATCTGCAACATAATGAATGGAAAGGGATTGCAAGATCGCACACGCTTGTTCCTTATAAAAGAGTGCCCGATCGCCTGCACATACCGCAGCCAGATCCAGCAGTCCGCATGCCGCAATCGCTGCGGCACTCGTATCACGCGATGCCCCCTCGAAGGTAGGCAATCGGAAATCCCAGTACGGCACCTTATCCTCGGGTAAGTGTGATAAGAAGAATGAGGCTGCATGCTCCGCTGCTGCCAAGAGATCGGCACGGCCGGTATGGCGGTAGCTGAGCACCGAGCCATAGATCGACCAGGCCGAACCCCGTGCCCATGCGGACTCTTCCGCATAGCCTTGGCCACCGAGCGCACCTGTGCGTTCGCCCGTCTCAGGGTCGAAGCAGACGATATGATACGCGGAGCCATCCTCGCGAATAAACTGCTTGGCGGCCATTCCCGCGTGGCCCTCTGCAACGTGCTTAAAGCGTGGGTCATTCGTTTGTTGCGACGCCCAGTAGAGCAGCGGCAAATTCATCATGCAATCAATGATCGCCCATCCTACGCGCTCCGGGCTGTTCCATGCACGGATGAAGCTTCCCTTGATATTGAATCGCCCCGCCAAATGGCTGGCAATCTTCAACGCTCGGCGTTTGGACTGCTCATTGCCGGTGAGATGCCAATTCGCTATCGAAGTTAGCATCCACATGAAGCCCATGTCATGATCTAGGGGCTCGTATGCCTCAATTACAGCATCCATCTGTGTTTCACATTCCTCTGCCAAGAGGCGTAATTGTTCATCTTGGCGATCTTGATAAATGAGCCATAAGATCCCTGGCCAGAAACCTGCTGTCCAGTAATGCGGTGAGGTCAATTGGAATTGACCGTCGTTCGAGCCATGAGGAAATGCTGCACCTAATCTCAGGCTCGTGTTCTTTACTTTACGGACGCCTTGTTCCCAGGCATCTCCTATCCATTGTTCTTGTGTCATTATCTCTACACTCCCTCTCCGTTGAATGTCCCAAGCATATCTATAGGAGGCCGCTTGCTCAATATACATGTTTTCGTTGGGTTAACAGGTTGAACGTATATGTATCCCGAAACGTGAAAAAGGAGCCATCCAAGGGAAATATCCTTGTGTGACGCCTTGTTTTCCAAATAACTGGATAACCTACAGTTAAATTTAGGTATTTATTGGCTTTTCCAATAATAACTGGAAAACATGCATCTAATTTCAAGATAAATCGCTGATTCCCGCAAAACCAACCAAAATAACTTCATAATTTCCATTTAAATCTAAAAAATGACTGAATACCGAGAAATTAACATCAGGTTTTCCAGTTAAATGCTAACTGGTGTTGGAGTGGTGGTATGGCTTGTTAGTAGCTGGAGATGGAGGGGTGGCTTGTTGAGTAGCTAGAGATCGAGGTGGCTTGTTGAGTAGCTGGAGATGGAGGGGTGGCTTGTTGAGTAGCTAGAGATGGAGGCGTGGCTTGTTGAGTAGCTGGAGATGGAGGAGGGTTGTTGAGTAGCTAGAGATGGAGGTGGCTTGTTGAGTAGCTAGAGATGGAGGGGAGCTTGTTGAGTAGCTGGTCTTTGAGATGGCGTATATGGAGTAGCCGTTGTTCAGGGAGTGCAGTTTGTGGAGTAGGGATTTGATATTTACAACCTTAGCTCGGCTAGTCGCAAAAAGAGGTGAGCTTCCGCTCACCTCTCGATTATTTTTAGCATAGTTTCGGATTGCTTTCTCTTTCTCACGATAGAGTACGCATCAAAATAAATTGCTTGGCCAAATAGACAGGTGTATAAGGCATATCTTGACGAAGCCAAGCAACAATTGTACCAATTAAGGCGGATGAACCGTACCATATGGCAATATCCTTTTGAATACCTGCTGTGGCTAAAACGGATTCATCCCCCATCCTCTCAATGCGTGAGGTTACTAACTCCGTCAGAAGCCTTAACATGCGATCTGTAAAAATCGGGGTTCGTCTTGAAGCCAGTACGACTTTATAAAACTTCGCATGCTCGGCAAAGTGCTCCAGCAAGTTCACTAACATCGGCCAATCCTCTTCTTCCTTCGCAATCTGATTCGCCGACGCATTGTTCAAAATGCGATTGATGTCTTCAATCATTTCATCCGCCATCTTCTCCAACATATCCGGAATATCTCGATAATGCAGATAAAACGTAACTCTGTTAATGGTAGCTCGCTCTGCTATGCGATTAACCGAAATTTTCTCGATATCCATTTCCTGAAGCAATTCGACAAAGGCGTCTTTAAGCAATTGACGTGTTCGAAGAACCCGAGGATCTACGCGTGGTGTTCGATTATCCATGTATCCCAATTCCTTTTCTTTTCCATAATAAGCTTATATGCTTGAATGTTGCATATTCTCTAATCTAATTCACACTTCGCAAAGTATACTACAGCTTGTAAATTTAGTCCAATGGGCACTTTCGTAACATCATTTAGTAAGCTTACATGACATGTAAATTTTGATTGCCCAAATGGCTCGAATAAGGTAAAACTATACTAATAAACTTTTTTATTATATTTAAATTGCGAAGGTGGATGACAGTGTGTTAGTTCAAGTTGAAAATGATGTAGCTGCAAGAGAATATGTACAAGGTATATACGAAACCGTAGTCAAACGTAATCCGAATGAGACAGAGTTCCATCAAGCTGTTAAAGAAATTATTGAATCTTTAATTCCAGTTCTCACTAAGCAGCCGAAGTACATGAAACACGGCATTCTTGAGCGCCTTGTGGAGCCAGAGCGTTTAATCACTTTCCGAGTTCCATGGGTAAATGACCAAGGGATTACGCAAGTAAATCGTGGTTTCCGTGTGCAATTTAACGGTGCAATTGGACCGTACAAGGGCGGTTTGCGTTTTCACCCTTCMGTTAATGCTAGCATTATCAAATTTCTAGGTTTTGAACAAACACTCAAGAACTCCCTTACGGGTCAGTCGATCGGCGGCGGTAAAGGTGGATCCGATTTCGATCCTAAAGGCAAATCMGATAATGAAATTATGCGTTTCACACAAAGCTTCATGACAGAGCTTTATAAATATATTGGACCGGATACGGACGTGCCAGCAGGGGACATTGGTGTAGGCGCGCGCGAGATTGGTTATATGTTCGGTCAATACAAGCGCATAAGCGGCGCTTACGAATCTGGTGTGCTCACTGGGAAAGGCATAATCTATGGTGGCAGCTTAGGCCGTACAGAGGCGACTGGATACGGCTGTGTTTACTTTGTAAATGAAATGTTGAACTCCAAAGGTCTTAGCTTCGACGGAAGCACAGTCGTTGTTTCTGGATCTGGTAACGTGGCTATCTATTCCATTGAAAAAGCCGTTCAATTAGGCGCTAAAGTTGTTGCTTGCAGCGACTCCAATGGTTATATCCACGATCCAAAAGGCATCTGTCTCGAAACCGTTCGTCGCTTGAAAGAGGTTGAGCGTACGAGAATTAGTGAGTATGTGAAGGAACATCCTCATGCAACTTACCATGCAGGCTGTAATGGTATCTGGTCCATTCCATGTGATATCGCGCTTCCGAGTGCCACACAGAACGAAATCGACGAAGAATCAGCAAGACTGCTTGTCAGCAATGGGGTAAAAGCCATAGGCGAAGGCGCGAACATGCCATCCACCTTAGATGCGATTGACGTCTTCTTACAGGCAGGCGTTTTGTTTGGACCAGCCAAAGCAGCGAATGCTGGCGGCGTTGCCGTATCGGCGCTAGAAATGTCTCAAAACAGCATGAGATACTCCTGGCAGTTCCATGAGGTAGACGATAAGCTCCACGCGATTATGAAAAATATTTACAGAAGCGCTGTGCAAGCAGCTGAGGAATATGGCCATCCTGGCAATCTCGTAGTCGGCGCCAATATCGCAGGCTTCACCAAAGTAGCCGACGCAATGATCGCACAAGGTGTCGTTTAGAAGCGTTTGTAAAGAGAACTCACATGTGCTATTACGGCTAATCCGAGAAATGTACATCGAGTGGGAACTTTAGTGCCTTAAAGGGATAGGGTGTCCCGAAGTAGAGAAATCTACTTCGGGACACCCTATTTGTCGTGTTTTTATGTGAGATATACGCCATTGTAGAAGTTGCATGCTCCAAACGCCACTCGCCAAGAAAAAACACCTTCGCTAAGAAGGTGTCTTTCTTACTTGGTATCCGTAGCTGTCTCGATCAATCGATGACGATACCATTGATCCCCCTTGAAGCGCCATAGGAATATGAGTCCACGAACGCCCCATTCAATATTCATCGCTAACCATACCCCGATAATGCCCATATGAAACACGATGCCAAGCACATACCCCAGAACGACCCGGAACAACCACATAGACAGCATCGAAGTCATGGAGGTGAATTTGGAATCCCCCGCAGCTCGAAGCGCTGCTGGCAGGAGGAAGCTGATTGGCCAGAGTGGGATTTGTGCAATGGCATTAATCAACACGATGATGAAAAGCTCCCGCAGAATATCATCCGGTGGGTGAAATAGGCTAACCAGCGGCTTGAACAGCGGAACGAGGATCAGTGCCGTCAGGAAGAGTGTAAACGACGCAAGCCAAAGAAACGATTTGGCAAATTTACGAGCGTCTTTCACATTTTGCGCTCCCATACATTGTCCAATCACGGTTACCGTAGTCAGCGATAACGCGGCAGCCGGAATCTGTAACACACCTGCGAGCGTGCCGCCAATTGCATTCGTCGCCATGGCATGCGTGCCAAGACTCACGATAAACACTTGCGTTACAATTTTACCGCCATTAAAGAACATCTGCTCCGCCGCAAAGGGCAGCCCGATAAATAAAATTTTCTTCATCATCGCGATATTAACATGTAGTAAGTCATACAATCGCATGCGGAAATTCGTATCTAATTTCACCACATACAGGATAGCTACGAAGGCCGCCAGAAATCTGGACACATTCACAGCGATGATCAACCCATGTACCCCCATATGTAAGAAATGAATACAGATCACATTCAGAAGGACATAGGATAAATTCATGATTAAAGAGAGTTTCAAGGAAGTTCGGGACTTTCCGATTCCTCTTAATGCACCGCAAACTGCCTCTACAATGGCGATACCCACATAGGATACGCTGCTCCCGATCAGATAGGTTTTGGCATAAGCGAACACTTCCGCAGAGGCTGTCCCAAACAGCAGCGTCAAGACGGGCGTATGAAACACAATCATTAACAAACTAATGCCAAGCGCAAATGACGACACCAAGGAAATGGAGCTAGCTGCTGCTTTGGCAACCATGCCGTCGTTTCCGCTACCTTTATACTGGGCGACCACAACTGTTCCACCTGTCGACACGGCCACGAATACGCTGATCAGAAATATGTTAAGTGAATCAATCATACTTACTGCGCTAACGGCGGCAACACCCGACGAACTAATCATCGCAATGTTCACCAAGTTAAGTCCGACAAGGAAAGACTGATCAATGAGAATCGGTATATATAAGCCAATAATCTGTTGATAATCCATCACTTTACCGGAAAAATACTTATGCATAAAAGCTTTTCGTCTCAAGCTAAATGCGGGTCCCATCACATCATCTTCTTTTTCGTTATATTTATCATGCTGATTACTTCCGTGAGCGTTACCCTGCCTGTTCTTCTAACGGTGATTCACACATGTCGAGTGGGAGACGGAGTGTAATCCGAGTCCCCATCTGATGACCGCTCTCAAATAGAAATTGGGAGTCATTCCCATAATACATCTTCATTCGCGCGACAACATTTCGCAACCCGAACAGATCCTTTTCTTTTTTAGTATTCGTAGAATTCCCTTCTGCCGCTTGCCTAGCTGCCTCTTCTAATTTGCCGCAAATATAGATCTGCCTTTCCTCGCTGACACCGACACCATTGTCGCGTACTTCGAGGACAAGATGACCGCCATCCACATAGGAGGAAATAGCGAGTTCTCCACCGCTGCTCTGTTTCTCTAAGCCATGCAGCACGGCATTCTCTACCAAGGGCTGCAGGAGGAGCTTAAGTACATGATAATGCGCGCTTTCCTCTGCTATCTCGAAGCGTACCGTGAAATGGTCTAGGAATCGCAGCTGCTGCACTTTAATATAATACTTCAAATGTTCGATCGTTTCCTTAACCGTAAAGGTCTCATTTCCTTTATTCAAGCTTAAACGGAAAAATTTCGATAGATTCAACACCATTTCACTGATTTCATCTGCTTCATAGTTTTTGGCCGTCCAATAAATCGAATCCAATGTGTTGTAGAGGAAATGCGGGTTAATTTGAGACTGCAAAAATTTCAGTTCCATTTTGGACAATAAAAGCTGCTTCTCGTAGTGATCCCGGATCAGTGTTTTCTGATTCTCCGCCATCCGATTAAAGGATTCTATCACATAACCTAATTCATCAACCCTTGTATCCTCTAGTTGGATGGTGAAATTCCCCGTGCGGAGCTGCTTCATCCCATAAGCTAATTTACGCAGCGGCGCAGATATGCCTCGATAAATAATCCAAGAAGTCCATATCGCCAAGACTAAGCTGACGACTAAAATACCATAAGAAAATATTTTCAACGAGTCCGTATGACTCCTGATTTCCCATAAAGGCTGTTCCATCATAAGTGACCACCCAGATAACTTCGATTTCACGCTAATCGTGACCATCTCCGTCCCTGTTTGAGGTGATTTACGAATCGTTCTTACTTGGTCTACCTTCTCCCACGTTTGAGTATTTACACTTCCACCTGTCCCTGTGATCGATTTCCCGTCATTGTCGAAGAGATAAATATTCGCGTTTTTGGAAGGCAGCAGCGGTTTCGCAAGCTCGATAAGTGCACTCTTTTTGACAGATAAAATAAGTAAATTCGGATTCATCAGCGTGCGGTTATACGGATCCATCGTCCGAATCAGATGCACACTGTCTGCATCGAAATAGGATTCACCCGCCTGCGGTGTAAAAAAAATCGTCCCTCCATTAGCCTCCATCAAATGCTGATACCATTCTYGTTTCTCAGCCCCGGATGGCAGCTTGCCTCCACCTAATTTGGTGGAAATGACCGTACGTGAGGGCATATGGATAATCGTGATTTGATCAACAATCAGATTGACCGTCGTCATACTTGTAATCTGATCCATCACTTGGGCAAAATGAACGAACGAATGCTTTTCCGGCTCTTGACCAACAGACTGCAGGGTAGTGTTGACATTCGTATCAAACGCGATCAAGGAGGACAACTGTTCAATATTTTGCAAGGTCAGGTCGAGATAATCTGTCATTGTATGCAGTGCTCCCTGCGTTCTTTCCCCAGTCTGCACTTCCAGAATGACTTGCGATTTGGCTATGGCAAACAGGCTAAATCCAGCTAACGGGAGCAATATGAGAAGGAAATACCAGGTTAGCCGGACCTGAATATAACCGGCTAGTAATTTACGAATTTTGGATAGGAACTCTCTAATCATTTGTTGGTTTCTCGCCACCATTCATTCACTTCCCCAGTAATTTCATCACCGCCGGCTTCCTTCCACTTTTTCACAAAAGCGTCGAACTCTTCTATTGGGCTTAAGCCTGCAATAATTCGCGTAAATGTATCCTCTTGCAGCTTAGACAATTTAACTTGATGCTTGCCCATAGCTGGTGTTGGGGGCCCATTGAATCGGTCAACCATCAAATTCTGTTCGATCCGTTGGATGTTATCATAAAGGCGGAACTGTGAACCAAGGGCATCCAGCCGATCTCGTGTGACATTCGGATCTGCCATATCCGCCAACGCGCCATAAATACCACGATAGCCATGCTTCGAATGTTCATCAAACCGAATGGACAATTTCCCGTTAACCCTCGTCCAAATTTCGTTCTCAAAGCCCAGCTTTAAACTTGTTTGTCCTGGACCTGCGACGAAATCCAAGAACTTTACGACAGCCTCAGCCTTGTCACTCTTGTTTGGAATAACATTGTAGGAACGAACGTTCGAAGTGCTATAGACACCATGCTTCCCATTCGGGCCGATGGGGAAATCCAGCGGAATCCATTCCGCTTTCGGATCAACTTTACGGTTTGCGGCAATATGTGCGCGCGTGTCCGACCATGCTGCTGAGAATAGACCGACGCGACCGCTAACAATCTTTTCACCAAGCACATCAATTTTATTCAAAGGGAATTCCGGGTCTAGAATGTCAGCGTCATACAAGCCTCTTAGATATAGAAGCGCCTCCTTCATTTCCGGGAGGACCCCGGAATAAACTAGCTTCCCGTCGCGTACGTACCAGGCTTTCATTTGTACACCAAATGCACCTAGAAATGGCGATGTTCTGCGTAGCCGTTCCAGAATCGATAGGCCATACGTATCTTTTTTCCCATTGCCATCTGGATCTCTCTCTGCAAATGCCTTCATCACCGCTGTATACTCCGCGATCGTCTTAGGAGGCTGCAGCCCAAGCTTATCCAGCCAATCCTTCCTGGCATAGATGATTTCGGTTCCTTTCACCTCGTTCAAACTCGGTATCGCATAGATCTTGCCATCCACKGTGACATTATCCCAAGCTTCCTTAGGGATTTTGGCCTTCAGATTGGCGCCGTATTTCTCAATATATTCATTCAAAGGCGTCAGCGCCTTTTGATTGACGAAATGGATAAACCACGATGGATCACTTGTATTCAGCAAATCCGGGGGCTCGCCAGACGCCATAATGACATTTAGCTTTTCATCGTAACCATTGAGCGGAGGGAGCGTCACATTGACCTTAACACCAATGTTTTTCTCAATATAACGAAGATAAGGATTATGATTCTCATCCATTCCCTCCGGGAAATTCATACCTAGGCTGTTTACAACGATTCGAATAGCGGGTTCACTTGCTGTTCCCACCTTATTCTCTTCCTTCAAGGTCAAATTCGGAATGCCGCAGCCAGCAGTTGAACAACAAGCGAGCACGACTAGAATAGCTGCCCTCATTCTTTTCATCATTCCAATTCCAATCCCCTTCCATCGTCGGCAAGCAACTAAGCGAGTATTTTCTTAAGAATAGGAGTGAGCCCGTCCGCCATTCGCATAAATCCGAGATCAGTCGGATGCACGCCATCGACGGTGCATTCGTGCGCATTGTCGCCTAGTAATGTTGTGCCATCGTAAAAATAGATGTTGACATCTCCATTTTCACGTAACTGCTCGACGGTCCGGAGCTGCACTTCTTTACGCTCTTCCTTTTCTAACGTCAACAGCTTGCTATACCTTTCCTTCGCATAAGTAATACAAGATAGCACGAGAATCGGCGTATATGGATGTTTATTTCGATAGATACGAATAAATTCGGGTAAAGTCGTTTGCAGCAGCTCCGTGGATACGCAGTTAGCCTCATAATCCAAGACGAGACAGGCAGGATCCGGGATTTCTGCTATAACGTGCGCAAGCTCAGGCTCTCCTTTGCCATTACCAGAGAAGCCTAGATTTAGAAATTCCATATTCACTCGCCTGGATAGGATATTGGGATAGGCCATGCCAGGACGGGTCGCACAACCTCCCTGCGTGATTGAAGTCCCATACAAGATGATCTTCTCGCTGTGATCGTAGGCTGGTGGAGAGGAGATTGATGCAGCTGGGTCCAAACCGATCCATACCTCTTGAACGCCTTGGTAAAGTGGGAAATTCAAAGTAATGCTTCTATCTGCGCGTTCCATATCTGTAAACATAACGCTTTCATATTCGGTATGCTTCGCATCATAGCGAGCCGTACTGTAATAGTACTGTTCACCTGGCTCTCCGATGTAGCAATCGAATCCGCATTGACCTGTTGCTGGCATATGATACATGTTCGCAGCACTGGACAGCTTTACCTTAATAGAAAGTGAGACCGCATTCGTTGTAAAGCGAATTTGCCCACCAGCCGTACAATTCGCCAAGTTATCCACTGCCTCGGGCAGTTTCCAAGCGGGATTTACTGGCAGCCTGCGATACAACTGTTCCTCCCTCAGCCATCCAAAACCTGCTAAAGAAAAAGGTTGCTCCATCGGTGAGTACCATTCGAACTGCTGGTCACCTGGTTGCGGAATCCTCATATTGGCATCCAATTTTAAGACGTCACTTGATTGTTGTTGATTTTTCATTCCAACTATCTCCCCTTATTACGAATTTACATTCACCACGGTTATCCTGCTAGGTATTCATTCTTCGCCCTCGCTTGTTTAATCCCTTTTTTTTCACAGCGAATGGGTTATTAAAGTACCAAAAGAAGTCATGGTCCTCCGCTGTGGCTATTTACAAGCTGTAATACAATAGGGATAACCTGTGAATGCTAGCAGGCGAATTGGTTAAAGGAGGGACAATCATCGTTGGTTAACACAAAAAGCAATCCCCATACGCACAACCACCAGGTTGATATCGTCGTGATCGGCGGTGGAACCGGTGGATGCGCAGCTGCACTCGCCGCTGCCAAATCCGGCAAAAAAGTGATCATGACCGAGGAAACCGACTGGATCGGCGGGCAATTAACGAGCCAAGCCGTTCCGCCAGATGAGCACCCGTGGATCGAACAATTTGGCTGTACACGCAGTTATCGTCAGTTTCGAGATGGCGTGCGCGATTATTACCGCCGTCATTTCCCACTTACCTCAGAGGCGCGTTCACGAACGCTGCTTAATCCAGGTAATGGCGGCGTTTCACGGTTATGCCATGAGCCGCGGGCTGCGTTAGCTGTCCTGCAAGATATGCTCGCTCCCTACGTCAACAGCGGGCGTTTACAGATTTTAACTCGCCATCGCCTAGAATCCGTATCTGTGGACGGCGATGATGTGCGTTCCGTCACGGTTCGCAATTTGACAAGCGGCGATAGCATTACGCTTCATGCTGCTTATTTCCTTGACGCCACCGAGTGTGGCGATGCTCTGCCACTTGCGGGTGCGGAATATGTGACAGGTGCTGAATCTAAAAGTCAGACCGGTGAGCCGAATGCCGTAGAGGGTGATGCCCTACCGCAAGACATGCAAGGATTCACCTACTGCTTCGCTATGGATTACATCGAAGGTGAAGATCACACTATTGCACGCCCCGAGCGCTATGACTTCTGGAAGGCATACAAAGCGGAATTCTGGCCTGATCGTCTGCTCAGCTGGTCCGGTGTTCGCCCGAGTACGCTGGAACATGTCTCCTATGAACTGTTTGAAGGCACGGACAAATACTCCTTATTCTTCTATCGGCGCATTATTGATAGCCGGAACTTCGAGGAAGGCTTTTATCCTGGAGACATTACATTGGTCAATTGGCCGCAGAACGACTACTGGCTGGGCTCTGTGATTGATGTCAGCGCAGAGGACAGAGAGAAGCACCTATGGGATGCGAAACAACTTAGCTTATCCCTGCTTTATTGGCTGCAAACGGAAGCTCCTCGACCTGATGGCGGGCAAGGTTACCCTGGTCTTCGCCTGCGTCCAGATATCGTCGGTACGGATGACGGACTGGCTATGTATCCCTACATACGGGAGTCGCGCAGGATTAAAGCAGAGTTTACCGTTCTGGAACAACATGTGAGTACAGCGTGCCGTCCTGACGGAAAAGCCGAACAGTTCCCTGATTCCGTTGGTATCGGTTGTTACCGCATCGACCTCCATCCGAGTACAGGAAACCGTCATTATATAGATATCTCTTCCCTGCCCTTCCAGATTCCGCTGGGAAGCTTGATTCCGATCCGAATGAACAACTTGCTGCCAGCTTGCAAAAATCTGGGTGTCACCCACATTACCAACGGATGTTACCGACTGCATCCCGTCGAGTGGAACATTGGCGAAGCGGCCGGTTTTCTCGCAAGCCGCTGCATCGACCGTGGCATCTTGCCTCGGGAAGTTCGCAATGAGGCTACTGAGCTTCGCACTTTCCAGAATATGCTTGAAAGCTACGGCATCGAGCTGGCTTGGCCTGCAATTCGACCTGTTTAACATTAATCATTCATAAGAAGAGGAGCATGAACATGAGTAAAATACGCATTGGCGTCATCGGCGCAGGTTCCATTTCCGAAATGCATTTGAAATCCTATCACGCGAATCCGGATGCTGAACTCTATGCCATCTGTGACTTAAACGAGGAACGCGCGAAAGCAAAAGCTGAAAAATACGGCATCCAACATATCTATACGAGTTATGAAGAATTGCTTGCTAATGATGCTATAGATGCAATTAGCATTTGTACGTGGAACAATAGCCATGCCCAAATTTCCATTGCCGCCTTGGAGGCTGGTAAAAACRTACTCACCGAAAAGCCCCTATGTACATCGGTGAAAGAGGCGTTAGAAGTCGAAGACGCCGTTCGTCGTACTGGCAAAACGCTGCAAGTTGGTTTTGTTCGTCGCTACGCCTCGAATACCCGCATCATCAAATCGTTCCTCGATAACAACGAGCTCGGCGACATTTACTACGCGAAGGCATCGTGCATTCGTCGATTAGGCAACCCCGGGGGCTGGTTCTCCGATGTGGATCGTTCGGGCGGCGGCCCGCTTATCGACGTAGGTGTCCACGTCATTGACCTTTGCTGGTACTTAATGGGACGTCCTAAAGTAAAATCAATTTCTGGTAATACCTATAAAAAACTTGGCAATCGTGCCAATGTGAAGAACCTGGCTTTTTATAAAGCTGCTGATTATGACCCTACACACAATACCGTCGAAGATTTGGCCAATGCTTTGATTCGATTCGAGAACGGTGCCTCTATACTAGTTGATGTTAGCTTTACGCTTCATGCTAAGGAAGATGAATTGACAGTGAAGCTGTATGGGGAAAAAGGCGGAGCCGAGTTGGAGCCGCAGCTATCCATCATCACAGAGAAGTATGACACCATTCTGAACCTCACACCGCAGATTAATAACCTTTCCTTCGACTTTGTTGCCGGCTTTCAAGATGAAATTAATTACTTCATTGAAGTCTGCCAAGGTAAAAAGGAGACTCTTTCCCCTGTACAGGACGGGGTTGAGATGATGAAAATACTATGCGGTGTCTATGAATCTAGCGAAAAAGGTGAAGAAATCCGTTTCTAGGGAAGGAATGTGAAACCAATTGAATAAATCGAAATGGCTAATCATGACTTTATTGATTACATTACTCGCATCTTCTTGGTCCATAACCGCATCTGCGGCAACCAGCCCCACTGATTTCATTGAAGTAGAAGCAGCACCCGTCGATATTACAATCGACATTGAAGGTCCACGTAAGCAAATCAATGCCGTTGATACGGATATGAGTAGAATCACCGATTATGTCGCTTTATTCACAACGGAATTTGCAACATCCGTTACCGTTGGCACCACCTCCATCGGCGTTGTCGTCGATGCGACAAATCATGTGACTCGGGTTGTCAACCCATCCGTTAACGGCGGTGTGCCCGTCTGGACAGGACCTACAACCTTGACGATCCCGCAAGGCGGCTTCATCCTTGTCGCCAATGATGACAGCTGGGCGAATAAAACTTTCAAACAATATCTGGCGAAAAATTTCAAAGTTGGCGACCTCATTAAGCTGCGTAAAAATGGTGAAGTGATCCCCGTTTCCGCTCTCATGACGGGTCAAGGACTTCAAGCGCGACTTAAACTGGACAATGACGATTGGTTTACGGTAACTACGCCGAAAACGACTGTTTCCGGCAAATTGGAAAATATGGAGTCAGGCGTCACGTATGCGATTCGCGTTAACCAAACTTCGGTTGCTTTGCAAGCGAATGGCACTTTCCAGAGTGAGTTTGGTCTTGCTGAAGGCGTAAATTACCTAGATGTCGTCGCTTCTAAGAACGGCGTTGAGAATGATCGGAAAACGCTTGTTGTATTTTATAAAAAACAAACGAGTGCTGCCAAGGAAGTCGTCCTCTGGGTCGACCAAGGTACGAATATTTTCAAACTGCAAACGCCTGAAAATATCCGTGATATGCTGACCAAAGCGAAAGATGCTGGCGTGACCGCTGTTGCCCTTGACGTCAAAGGCGTCGAAGGATTCGCCAACTATAAGAAGAACGATTTGACGAATCGTCCTCACATTTCACAAATGACAGCACCAACGCGTAAGGGTGCCAATCCGAATCTGGACATGTTGGAAGAATTTATCAAGTACGGACATCAGCTTGGTATCAAAATCCATGCCGCCTTTAACGTTTTTGCTGAAGGCTCACCTGCACACAACGAGTATGGACTCCTTAACCAGCATCTGGATTGGGAAGAGCAAGTGTATCGTCCCGAGGATAATGGTCAAATTTTGCGTCTGCGTGAGAGCAAATACTTTACATCGGGCAAATCTCTCGTTGCATTTGTTAACCCAGCCAATGAGGATGTAAGAGCTTTTGAGCTGAAAAACATGGAAGAAGTAATTAAGAACTACGATGTAGATGGCGTTGTTCTGGATCGTACCCGCTATGACAACGAAACAGCCGACTTCAGCCCCTTGACGCGTGCGAAGYTTGAAGCGTTTCTCGCTACACGGGGTAAGCAGCTGACGAATTGGCCTGCGGATGTTTTCAGCTATGTGAACAATGTGCGCCAAGCAGGTCCGCTCATCAATGACTGGTGGGAGTTCCGCTCGCAAACGATCAAAACATTCACGGATGATGTTCGATTATTAACCGATCGTTACTCTGCTTTAAAAGGTCATAAGGTCTATTCCTCCGCCTATGTGGGATCTTGGTTTGAGTCCTATTATTTGAACGGCGTCCATTGGGGCAGCCCGAATTTCAAGTACGACAGCCGTTTACAACTACCGGATGACAGCCTATATACCGACTCATATGCGCGGACCGGTTATTCGGGCAACATCGATTTCCTCATGATTGGTACGTATCAAACGACACAAAAGGAAATTGAACATCATATAACTTTGGGCAATATCGTAACCAATGGTGAAATTCCGATGTATGCGAGTATCGCCTTAGCGAACATCCAAGACCCTCCTCTGCAGCGTTCCGTGTTCCAAGCTGGCTTGTCGCTATCGAATGGCCTCATGCTCTTCGATCTTTCACAAGTCAACTGGTCCGTGGTGAAGGCATCGCTCCATAATGTAGCATATGTGAAGGATTATCAAATCGGATCGAGCATTCCAGGTAGTCCTGAGTCGTTCCTTGAAGCGGATCTCTTCAATGTGAGCCGGAACGAGAATAATCTCAACATTTATTCCGCTGACTTTGGTCAAACCACGGCCACTAGCACGTTCGGTGTGGAGGCTATCGTAGACAGCTCCGGCAAAGTCACGAAAGTCGTTAACCAGCAGCAGGCGCTTACCTGGAACTGGACCAATATGTCACCGAACAACAGTGTGATTCCACAAGGCGGCTTCGTGATTTCTGCGCTGGATGCTTCCGGCGTGCGAACGAGAAGACAGTTGGTCGCAAGAACCTATAAAGTTGGTGATGATGTACGTTCGGCTGTGCTGCGAGGGTATTTGGATTATGCGAATACGAGCACAGCACTGCGTAATCTAGAGATCAAGGGCAATGTTGAAGTGCTTGGATCGGGGATGGCACGTGTTCTTCTTAATGGAGTACCTGCTGAGGTGTCCAGTAACGGAGACTTCAGCGGAAATGTGGAGCTTGCCATCGGCGTTAATAATTTGCGAGTTTCCGTCTATGTAGATGGTCGCAAAACGAACGAGAAAACCGTAAACATCACGCGTACAGCCCCTGTCATCACAGGCATCGCACTTGATTCTGCTGCGTATCGACTTGTAGCAGGTGATGTGCATGCAACGGTTACAACTGCCGTTTACTCGGATCTATCGAGCGCTGTTGTAGCTGGAGCTACGTTCAGCTCTAGTGATCCGTCGGTAGCCACCGTTTCTGCAGATGGGAAGGTTACCGCATTGAAAGCTGGTACAGCGGAAATTACGGTTGTATATGAGGGGAAAACGGCCAAGTCGATCGTAACTGTCGCGGACGTGGCGAGTCTCAGCTTCGACGAAAACAAACACAGTCTTGTCAAAGGTGAAACCTACCAAGCACCGCTCAAAGCAACTTACACCGATGGCGTGGTTGGCTACATCAACCAAGGCGTGACCTACAGCTCTTCACTCGATAAAGTGGCATCCATTACAGCTGACGGTATCATCACAGCTGTGAAGCCCGGGTCTGCTACAATCAACGCTTCCTATCGTGGCAAGCAGGCTGACATCAAGATTAAAGTGTTCAATAGCCATAAAGACAAGAGTGAAGATGCCGTGATGGAGGAATCCATCGACTGAGTTTTCCTCATACGCGTCGCCGCTTCTGCACACGAGTTCGTCGATTCGACGATGAACTCGTGTGCTTTGCTCTGCCGGCACCATTAGACCGAAAATACCGAATTAATTTCAGTATCCGCATCATAGAATCCCGATTAGTCCTAACTCGCCTAACTAAATCGATACAAACACCACCCTCCCTTGAAAAATGGGCAGATTGTTCGGCAAAATCAGACTAATTGTTTTTATTTGGAATGAATCCTCGATTTAATTCGGAGATATCGGACTAAAAAAGATGAGGCCTTCTCAAAATGGTCTATTTAGACCTTTTGAGACAGCCTCATCTTTCTATGTCAAACACCAACGTCTTACGGCAGCTTCAGCCACTGATATGGCGTCTTCGCAGCCTTCATGCCGACATCTAGAATCGTAGCGATCGCTATCGTTTCCTCATGGGAAACAGGCGGCTTGCCCGACTCGAAAAACCCAATCAAATTCTCGATAAATGCTCCGAAGAAGTCCGACTCAATCTTTAGAAATTTTGACTGCCCTCCATCATAGTAAAGGGCCATACTAAATGGACATTCCCAGCCGTATTGATGAAACACCGCTTGCCGGCCATCCCCATATCCAATTAACAACGCTGGCGTCTTGTCCGTGCCAACCCACATCACACGTCTCACATCCGTCCCCATCAAGGAGACGATTGGCTCCACCTGATGAATAGCATAGTTAGCATACGTCCCTGGCCCTAAGCTGATGATGGACTCGATCCCTTGCTTCTCAATGCCCGCATACTCAGCTGCAAACCGCAGCGCTGAGGTCGAATACATCGGAGTTCGGTGCTTTTCCGCAAGCTCAAACATCCGTAAGGCAGCTGCTCGATCAGGAGCGAACGTTTTATCAATGTAAGTTGGCTTGCCCGACTGCAGGGCTAGCCTTGCGAGCTCCTCGTGAAATTCGGGATGATCCGGGGAAAGAACGACCAAATAATCGCTTTGCTCCACAACCTCCTCGATGGAATTAAGCAGCTGAATCCCCTTCTTCTGGCACCATTCCGCATTGCTAAGCTTCCCATCCAGATTCGTTTTCCCATACGCATATGCAACCTGCATACGTCCACTCGTCGCCTTATCGATCCAAGCTGGGTATTTCTCCGCGTGCCATTCATCTAGAAAATAATCAATAAACCCGATTTTCTTCATCTCAAACTCCACTCCCTCATGTAATCAAAACCCCCACGGCTTAACCGCAGGGGATTTCGTTGCTACTTCTTATTTGCTGCGTACCATTCATTGGCCGCTTTGGTCATTTCTTCTCCGCCATCCGCTTTCCATTGCGCTACAAACTTATCATAGTTTTCAAGCGGTTCTGCACCTGTGATGTATTTCAAGAACGTATCTTCCATCAGCTTTTGCAGTTTCAAGTTGTATTTACCAATCGCTTCTAGCGGTGGTGCAAAAGCAAGTGGATCCAGAACAATGTTGCCTTTAGCTGCCTCTTGAATTTTAGTAAAGGAATCTGTTAAAATCGGATCTTTGCGAACACGCGCTTGCCAGTAGGTCGGGTAATTTTTCTCATCCACACCTGTTAAGAACGTCGAAGCATTGTTATATTCATCATTAAATTTCGGCAGTATAGGGAAGTAATTGCCGTTTTCCAACTTATAGTGAACGCCCTCTTTACCAATTGCCGCTTCTTTGAAAATATCTTTATCGAGCTTAAGATCCAAATATTTAATAATATCTTCTTTGTTATCTGCCCATTTCGGTATCCCCACATAGAAGCTAATCCCTGCGCTGCCCATGACTTGGACTTTGCCATCATCCCCTTTGAAGTAAGGGAAGCTGCCAATTTTGGCATTTGGCGAGTTTTTCAATAGCGCATTTTGTACAGTTGGCGCGTTAAAATAAGCATTTGAAATAATCGCAGCTTTACCGCTTGTGAAATTCTCGATGACTTTATTCGCTTGGTTCAGTGACCATTCTTGATCGATCAGTTTTTCCGTGTATAGCTTTTTCATGAATTCCAAATATTTCTTCATGTTCGGATTCTCAATGGCATTCACCAATTTACCATTAACATCCTGCCAACCGCTCGTAGCAGTACCCTGAACCATCGGGATGCCGAAAGTTGGCAGCACCTCAGGCAGTAGTGGGCTTTTCCCACCGGACAAACCGATGACATTTTTCTTTTCCTTCAACGTTTTCAGGACCGTATACAATTCATCACGTGTCGTAGGTGCTTTCAAACCAAGTTCATCCATCCAATCTTGACGGACGATGAGCTGTGTATTCACGATGGTCCCTGATCCCGTTTGCGGTATGCCGAAAATTTTACCGTTCAGCTTCGCTCCATTCCAAGAGGTTTGTGAAATCACATTTTTCATATTCGTACCATATTTGTTGACCAGCTCATCGATCGGCTCTAGTGCACCTGAGGCAGCAAGCTTCGAATATTGAGGTCCACTGAGCAGCATGTAGGCATATTTCTCTTTGTTCGCCATCAGTAAATTGAGCTTGTCATCCGGATTCTCAACTGGCAGCATGTCGTAGGTCACTTTGTAGCCCGTTTTTTCATTCAGGAACTTGGCTACGACTTCGGTATTCGGATCAAAACGCGCATATTGCAGCAATGCTTTGAATTCTGGCTTTGGTTTATTCGCTTCTACGGTTGCAACAGGAGCGGTAGATGCAGCTGGCGTTGTAGAACTGCTAGTGGTCTGACTGGTTCCACCGCAAGCCGTTATTGCCGCTGTCACCGCTGTAATGGACATGAGAACTAACATTTTTTTTACCATGTAAGAGCCTCCCTATTTTTCCCTTTGAGTATGGATACTGCCATATACCAACGATCATGGAACCCTTGTAGAGCTGGCCCACCACCACCCTTCGTAATTTGCTTGTGACTTCATCCTTTTACGGAACCTACTAGCACGCCTTTAACAAAATATTTTTGTAAAAATGGATACACGCATACGATCGGAAGTGTAGCTAGAATAATCGAGGCAGCCTGAATCGACTGCGGTGATACGTTCAACGATGCATCGACATTCGTCCGCATGAATGTATCTGTCGAGGAGACGAACAATTCCTTCAAATACAACTGCAGAGGCTTCAAATCGGCGGAGTTGATATAAATAAGTGAAGTAAAATAATCGTTCCAGAATGTAACCGCATAGAACAAGGCAATCGTCGCAAGTACAGGCATGGAAAGCGGTAGAATAATTTGCGCAAATATCCTCATATTGCTGGCCCCATCCATTTTTGCCGATTCCTCCAGGCTGTCAGGCAAGCCTTCGAAGTAACTTTTGACAATGAGCATATTGTAGACGTTAATCATGTAAGGCAGGAAGAGAACCGGCAACTTATCAATGAGATGCAGCTTGTGCATGAGTAAATATGTCGGGATCAGACCACCGCTGAACAACATCGTAAATAAATACATGAGGATGAACAACTTGCGTCCCCTTAGTCTAGGTTTGGAGAGCGGATAGGCGGCAAGTGTCGTCATGAACAACGCGATAAGTGATCCAACAATCGTTACCGTGATGGAGATCCAAAATGCACTCAGAAACATGGAATTGCTTGCCACATACGTATAGGTCCCTATTTGAAAATCAATCGGATATAGGCTCACCATCCCCGCAACAACAGCCGCCTCACTACTTAGTGATTTGGCAATCAAGTTAATAAACGGAAAAATGGTAGATAAGCCCAAAAGAATAAAGAAAATGTGATTGGCCACAGTGAAAATTTTCTCGCCGAGCGATAACGGGATGGCTGAGGACTTCCTGCTGGACCTAGGTTGTAAACTGCTTTTCATATTCATCTCAGATCCCCCTTATGCTTGATACACCAGTTACCAGATACCTCGTCCAAAAAACTTTCGGGCTAGCCCGTTCCCCGTAAGAATCAAAATAAAGGCAACAATGGATTCGAAAACCCCTACAGCTGTTGAAAAGCTATAATCCTGTTCGCCGAGTCCGATCCGGTACACATATGTGCCAATCACGTCTGCGACATTGTAAACACTTGGATTATACATGACGAGAATTTGTTCCGTTCCCGCTTCCAACACATACCCAAGACGAAGAATGAACATAAGTAAAATAATTGGGATCAAGCCAGGCAGTGTGATATGTACAATTTGCTTCCATTTATTGGCGCCATCGATCTTAGCTGCTTCATACAAACCAGGATCGATACTAGCTAACGCAGCCAGATAAATGATCGTATTCCAACCGGTTTCTTTCCAGCCTGCCGTCCCAATGAGTACAGAACGAAATATCTGACTGTCTAAGAAGAAGCGAATAGGTTCGCCGCCCATGGCGACAATGATTTTGTTCACGATACCACCATTTGTGGAAAGTAGATCAATGAATAAACCACTGACAATAACCCAAGACAAAAAGTGAGGTAAGTAGACAACGGTTTGTACGCTTCGCTTGAACGCCATGTTTTTCAATTCATTGAGTAAAATGGCAATGACGATCGGCAAGGGGAAGAGGAACACAATTTTATATACGGAAATGAGCAACGTGTTCTGGAATACCTGCAAAAAACTGGCCGATGAAATCAATTTATCGAAATGCTTCATCCCTACCCAAGGACTAGCTGCCATCCCATCGAAAATATTGAAATCCTTAAACGCAATGATAATTCCGTACATCGGGGTGTACTTAAACAGCAGGAGAAATGCGATGCCAGGCAGGAGTGCGAGATACAAATCCCAATCTTTCCTGACATCGATCCCCAATTGACGCATATATCTTTTTTTAACATTTTTATTGATGGATGGGACCGTTTCTTTTGTCATGTTCGTTTCGCTCAAGGTGCCTCCTCCTTCATACTCTCTTTCTAAACTTAGTGTAACATCCCCCGTTTTTTTGCGAATTAGAGGAATATTACTTGTTTTGGTACTTTCATAACTTCTCGAATAGGAAAATGAAAAAAACCTTCCCGAGAATTCCGAGAAGGCTGCCGAATGGCTGAATTGGCTATCAATTCCGTATTTCCCCAGGCGTGACACCCCAGTATTTACGGAATACTCTTGTAAAATAACTAACATCTCTGTACCCAACGGCAGATGCGGCATCATACACGCGTGAGCCCTCTTGAAGGATCGCTTTGGCCCGCTCCATTTTCCTTTCCATCACATAGGTGGAGAAAGCTTTACCGGTTTCCTGCTTGAATAAACGGCTTAAATAGGAGGAATTCACATACATTCTGTCTGCAACAGCATGCAGGGTCATCTCCTGATCAATTTCATTTTCTACGAGACTAAGAATAGTCTTGATCATGCCATGACTGGTTGATTTGCGCCTTTGGCCTGCATAGGTTAGATACGCTTTAATCATTCGCTCCAGCCAGAACAAGATCTGTTCCTTGGTTGCTAGTTCCGAATGGTTATGAAAATAGATATAATCATCGCCAGCTACTTCCCGTACTGGCCATCCCTGCTTTTGAATCATCCCGACGAATAAATAAGTAAAATACAGAATATGCTCATTAATTTCATCTACCGTCTCCGCCTTCGCCATACCACTATTCCAAAGCGCGGTTAACATCTCTAATGCCTTCTCCCCGTCTCCGGTCTCGAGGGCAATTTCCAGCGTTTTCTCATGGTTCGGCTGAAACGTCAGTTCCGGCTCTCTCCCTTGCTCCGCCCGGTAGGGAATTGCCAGATCATGGCCTAGTACAATTCGATCTTGGAGTGCTCGCACAGCTTGAACATAAAGCTTATTCATCTCCGCTAAGCCGCCGGTCATCCCGCTAATCCCTGCACTTGCACTAAGTTTGAGACAGCTTTTTACCGTAAATAACAGTTTTTCGGTCAAAGCATTGATTTTTTGCAGGGCCAATTTGGGTTCTTCTTCACGATCCATTTGAAAAATGATGACCGTACATCCCGCATAGTTGGTAGATACCCAGCAGAGATTAGACGCTAGAGCTTCTTTCACGATACTACTAAGCGAGAATTGGAGCAGTGACATGTCCTTTCTGCTAAACCGGGTGTCAGTCTCTGAGATCGGGTCCATATCCACGATGGTAACGGCATAAGCGGCATCATTTTGCAAATCCAATTGTAGATCCTTACTTTTTTGACCAATCTCCCAGTTTTCGTACTTCCCATTCAATAAGCCTTGGAAAAATTCATTGACCAAATAAGGAAGATGGAGCTTCCATTTCAATCTCAACTCATCTTCGTTATGACGCTGCTCAAGCTCGCTTTTCAACTTCTCTGCAGCTTCGAGCACGGTCCCCAAGATTTCTTCATCACCTGCCGGCTTTAACAAATACTTCATAATACCAAGCCCCAGCGCCTCTTGTGCATAACTGAAATCATCATGTCCGCTAAGTACGATGATTTTCAACAAAGGATCCACTTGGCGAAGATGTCTTGCTAACGTTAACCCGTCCATTTCTGGCATCTGCACATCCAGCAAAATGATGTCAGGCTTTTTACGGTCAATGATTCTAAGGGCTTCTGCTCCGTTACCAGCTTGCCCAACGACCTCGATACCGTGCTTATCCCATGGAATATTATTAGCCAGCGCATTTCTGAGACGGATTTCATCTTCCACAATTAATAAATTCATTATGAGACCCCCGCTCGGATTTACTTCACTTGCTTCATCTGTGCGTAATGTAGAAGCTCTTGTATATCTGTTAATGTGTTCCTCAAATGTTCCACGACAATAGGATGAATCTTCTCATCCACTTGATGTTGAAGCAGAAATGGCTTGAACTCCGCTATCTTCTGATCGAAAACAACAGAAAGCTCTACTCCCGCTTCACTTTGCAAAGCATCAAGAATCACGTCCAACCTAGCTAGGATGGCAAGCGCTGTTTGTTCATTAACCGCCTGTCGCGGAAGGTACACGTGTTCCATATCTGTTTTCACTGCTTCCAACAAGGCCTGAATCGCACGTAGTGGATACATCCCTGTAGATATCGCAGCGTTACGCCACGGCCCTAATCGCAGGGCATGAATCGTTTCGTCCGTCGCTTGGCCAAAGGCAAAGATGACCGTCCCCATGTCGATATCCTGCGCTGCAAGCACCTGTTCAATCGTTTCCTGTGCGCCTAATTGCGCGTACATCGGGTAAATKCCGCTGTATACAAGATTACCAGGCATGAGCTCTTTTTTGTGCAAATGGACAGCGGGACGAACCTCAGCGGCTGTTGCATAATAAGCCTGCGGAATAACAACATCGACATGCTGCGACCAGTTGCCAATTTTAGTAGACTCTGCACCTGGCTCGGGTGCAGCCGATACAATTAGATTCGGGCTGATCTGCTTAATCTCCTTGTACAATTGGGATACAAATTCATCCTCTTGTTGCTCCAACCATTTCGTCCATATTGTCCAAAGCTCCCTCTGCTCACTAGAAATTTCAAGTGGATCCCATCCATGTTCACGTTGAAAAGCCTCACGGGCATACAAGCTGAAACAATAGTTACCCTGCCAATCTTCATCAGTATGCGGAAACCTCATAAAATCCAGATTAATACCAGCAACATTATACGTAGAAACGATCTCTTTAACAAAGTCCAAGAAGTACATACGTACAGCAGGATTGATCAGATCAAGCCAAAAGTAACCTGTCCCCTGTTGAGGTAACGGTTTCTGTGAATGAGCCTGTCTGTGCGAAAGCGCAGACCATTCTGGATAAGCTCGCAGCACGGGACCTCCCGTCGGGTCAATACCAACCATAAACCCGTCCAACCACGCATGGACAGCGATCMCCCGCGACTCCCCCTCCTTAACGAAGGCTTCCAACGGGTCATACCCTTGAAACGCTGGATGCTGCGCCTCTATACCGTTTCTCATTGCCGTATGACTCGGGTAGATCGTATATCCCCATAGCCATGTCTCCAGATATAGCTCATTGAAACCAGCCTCCTGTACACGATCCAAGGTGCGGCCTACTTCTTCCCGACTTTTCTCTACGGGACGATACCAAACACCTCGCGCTTCCGCTACACGACTGGGCAGAGAATGTAAGTACCCTTCCCATGCCTCCGTTGACGCAAGTGACGCTTGGGATAGACATCCCTCTGTATCGGTAGACGCTAACTGTCGCGCCTCTTCAAGCAGCTGATCAGCTGTCGCTAGATGATGTCTAGCCAAGTCATAGGGAACATTGATATAGCACTCCCAATTGTTCTCTAACAACCTTTTCGCGCTAGCAATACGCGTTTCTACCTGCTCTAAACATCGGGCAGTATCCTGATCAGTCATGACATAAGCTCCCCTTTGTAAGTGTTTGGTATAGAAAATAACATACACATCCTGATCTTCCTAGGGGGCTTTGATGACTTCCTTTGGTAATTTGATGTGGGTGAACAGGGGAAAAGCAAGTCTCCACCATCAGGAATGGAAGAGCTTGCTTGTTTCTGTGAGCCTTTTAATGCACAGTTTCATACCCTAACTTTCGAGAAATCCGATTCGCAGCAGCTTTAATACTTTCGGCCATTTCAGGAATAACCTCATCTGCAAACCGATGCATAGCACCTGACATACTAACTGCGCCCTCTACGTTTCCGTACATGTTGAATATCGGGGCAGCCAAGCAACGCGCACCTTCCACGATTTCTTGATCATCCAAAGCATAACCTTGCTCACGAACCTGCTGCAGCCTCAGTTGAAATTACGCTTCTGAAACAATCGTATTTTTGGTTAGTGCAGGCAGTCCTTGACGTGTAATCAATTCTTTCACCTTCTCTTCTGGTAAAAAAGCAGCCATCGCTTTTCCCATCGCTGTCGCATGGAAAGGTGATTTGGAGCCCACCGTATCGGTCATCCGAATTGGCTGTGTGCTTTCCAGAATTTCGACGTAAAGCACTTCGCCCTCCAAGAGGACACCCAAATTAATCGTGTCGCCATACATCTCAGAAAGCTTCTTCATTTCATGAAGTACTGCTGATCGCAGCGTATTTCTTTCTAACATGCCTCGCGTAAGCATCAATTGTTTATAACCGAGACAGTATTTACCGTTCTCGTCATCTCTGCTGATGAATCCCCGATTCTCAAGCGTTAACACGATCCGGTAGGTCGAAGATTTGGGCTGATCCAGTAATTCCGTTAATTCCAATAAATTTAGGGAACCGTGTTCGGCCAACAGTTCAATTAAATCCAGAGCCTTGTCAATCGATTGAATCGTATAGTGTTCCTGTTTCTCTCCTGTATCCTTGCTCATAATTTCGCTTGATCTCCTTTAGTCAAGATAGCTTGATGAGTTGACCGCCATCAACGACGAGGCAGTGGCCTGTCATGTAGCGCGAATCATTCGTCGCCATAAAAGGGCAACATCTGCGATTTCCTCCGGAACGCCAGCACAACCCATGGGTATCGTTCGTAAATAAGGCGCAAAAGCGGTCGGATTGTCGATCAAAGGCTTCGTGAGCCGTGTCTCKATAAATCCTGGGCACAGTGCGTTGACGCGAATACCAAGTGGTGCCAGCTCAAGCGCCATCGACATCGTGAGTAAGTTAATGCCGCCTTTCGTGGCGTTATAATGGGCTTGATCACCTTCCGCTGCCAAGCCGTTCACACTGGACATATTAATAATGGAACCGCCTTTTTCCTGTGCAACCAGCACTTTAGCAACCGCTTGCCCAACAAGAAAAGTTCCCTTCAAATTAATCGCCATGTGTCGATCCCACTCCGATWCCTCGATGTCAAGGAAAGCAGCCGGGCTGCAAATACCCGCATTGTTAACCAGTACATCTATGGTGCCCCATTGGCTCAGTATGGTATCAAGCATGCGTTTGACGTCCGATTTCAACTGCACGTCTCCGTCGATCCATATGACCTCGCCGTTCTGGGCAGCAATTTCCTCAGCTGTCGCTTGCAGCGCTGCTTTATCTCGGCCTGTAATCGCCACCTTGGCGCCTTCTGCGGCAAACCTGACAGCCGTCGCTTTGCCGATGCCTGTCGAGCCGCCAGTTATAAGAGCAATCGAGTCTTTCAGCCTCATGTGATGTCCCCCTTATAGATGAGCTAGCACTCGATCGACCGCTGCCAGCGTTTCTTCAACGAGCACGCCTTCCTCCAACATTTTGCCAGAAAACTCGGAGTACTTCGCAGCATCGCGCTTCGTGAAAGCAGCGAAATCTTCCACTTTGGACTCTTGCGTAAACATCATATGAAATACCGGGCCAATCTGGTTGATGATACCAGGAAGGCTGTACTTGGCGAGCAAGCGGCGAATTCCTTCAACCAGCTGATCAGCGTTCTTGGTCATTTTCGCAAATGGCACCGTCGTCTTTGGACAGCTCCGCAATGGTTGCCAACGCAGCCGCGGTCGCGACACCATTTCCGTTCAATGTGCCGAGGTGGCTCACCGTACCGTTCTCGATAAGCGACATGATATCTTGAGAGCCTGCAACTGCGCTTATGGCGATCCCTCCGCCTAACGCTTTGCCGATCGTTACCAAATCAGGCTTCAAGCCGAACTTGCCATGAGCACCACTCAGGCCAAGCCTAAATCCAGTGATTACTTCATCGAGAATCATAACAATGCTCAATTCACTTGTCAGGTTGCGCATCTGCTCCAGATAGCCTGGTTTCGGGAGAACACAGCCAGAATTACACATCACTGGCTCTGAAATAACAGCTGCGATGTCATCGTGATGTTCACGTAAAGCTGTCTCCAGCGCAGCGAAGTCGTTCCACGGCAAAAGGATCATATCTTCAAGCGCAATCTCACTCTGTCCACTMGTACCTGGTAATATGGTTGGATACCCGAGAGAGCTTGGGGCAGTTGTATCGGACTGACGCATATCCGAGCTTGGGAAAGCTGTGAAAATCGTATCCGACCACCCGTGATAATGACCATGAAAACGTACAATCATGCGTTTACCGGTATAAGCACGTGCTAAGCGAAGCGCCAGCATGACCGCTTCCGTACCTGAACCACTTAATGCCACTTTATCTGCACAGGGTAAAATCTCTGTTAGCTTACGTGCTAGTTCGATTTCGCCTTCGTGCTGAAGACCATATGTAATTCCGCGTTTCATCGCTGTATAGATGCTCTCTGTGGTTGTTTCATGCGCATGACCCAATATTAATGGACCGTAGCCAAGCAAATAATCAATATAGGCATTGCCATCTACATCCCAGATGCGTGGACCCGATCCTTTGGATCCAAACAAGGGGGTGGGCTTCATCGCACTTCTTAGGGAGCTCGCAACCCCACCAGCCAAATAGGCTTGCGATTCGATGTATTTCTGCCTCGACTTCTCAACATGCTTCATAGGGGAACGCCTCCTCATTGTGATGTCTTCGGAGTGTGCTTTCGTCAACAAAAGTCTAAGGTGTCAGGCATACAAACCGAATCTCGGTTGTGGCTCCGCATCCAATGGATAAACGGGCCGTTGTACATGGTTATATGAAAAATGCCTAAGATTGGCGTTGCAGCAGCCCGGTGAATCCACGTTGATTACATGTTTCGCGAACGTCCCAAACGCCGTCTGCCAGGCGAGCGCTGATTTGGCTACGATGATATGATAATCCCCCGGCCATAAGCCGACCGAGCGGACATGACCCACATCCCAAGGAGGGACTCGCTTCTCGGTCAAAATGATGGTCAACTGTCCACATTCGAGGACGGCCGTCTTCCCCATTTCGGCCTGTTGGCCGGTCATATAAGGACCGACATGTCGGTAATGAACATCAAACAACAGCCGAATTCGTCCATTTACTGCGACAGGGTTGCCGTGCAAGGTGTCGCTCTTGCCCCCGAATTCACCTTCAAATGCACCACCGACACCCATTCGCCATTCGGTTTCCACCGCTTCCTGATCGCGAATCACGATCAACGCTTTGCGTGACACAGTCGTCAGTTCAGCAAGGAGATGGGTAGCATCTGCAGGGGCACCTCCGCCAACATTATCAGAACCTTCCGATAAGATAACGGGTCCTTCAGGCTGTGCCAATGCCTCATCTACCGCCTCACGCGGTGTGAGATAGGAAACATTTAATGCTGATTTATGCTCGATAGCCATCTGCGCAAGTTCCGCCGCACAACGCTCAGCTAGCTCCGCATTATCATTTGTCGTCACCACAAATGACATCCCTGCATCCGGCAAGACACTTCTCAAACATGAATTCTACTCCCCTTCATTATCCTTGTAGCTTTTTCTAAGACCGTTTTTACCCCTCTTATTGAGATTACATGCAATAAGACGAGGTAAATTTCACGGTAATGTAATGAAAGCGGTGCAGCAACACTTATTTACCTTATTTTACTAAAAAAACTATAAAATAAGTGTATTATCGTATTTTTGACCATAAACAAGGAAAAAAAGGAGCCAAGCAGCAAACACGCCGCTTAGCTCCCTTTCTATTAATTATTTACTTTAAATTCAATTGCCACCTAGTTAGTCGCGTTTCAGAATATGATCCTGAAACCTAACTGCAAGACTTGCCAAGTGAGCTCGCTGCAAAGCAGAATGCGGGGCCATGGTTCCATCGCCATTGCCTTGAAAGATACCCAACTTGACAGAGATAGCCAGATCGATACGCTCTGACGCCGTCAGCCCAGGCAGATCGTTGAAGCCTTTCAGCCACAACTCATCCGCCTCTTGAATAGACATCGTGGGATTCATATTCAAAGCCCTCAGCGCGTTGACAATCAATGTCGCGGTCTGAATGCGAGTCATGGGGCCGTCGAGGTCCATGTTATTTTCGGTTACGTCAATTAGCTTATGATCAGTCGCGGTATTGACATAATCAGCATACCATTTGTTCAGATCTATCCCGTTCACGGCAGAAGTGACTTTATTAACCGGAATGCCAAGTGCCCTTAGGAATATCGTGCTGGCTTCTGCAACAGTAACCGATTCTGTGGGGGCGAAACTGCTGTTACCCACGCCAACGATCAGCATCAGCTCTGCAGCCCTGTTAATTTCATCCTTGGCGTAATGCCCGATCGTATCGATGAAGTTAGACTTGACGTTCACCGGCACCAACGTGACATCACCGCGGACGATGACGGTTACCGTACCATTACTATTCAATTTGGTCGGTACCGGGGTCAACGTGCCGTCGGCATTCACGATTGCCATCGTAGTGAATTCCGCTTTGTCTTCGTCATGTTGCATATTCACGGTTACAGCATAAGGTTTGTTGGCATCCCCTGATGTTTTCACAATCACTGGGGGTGCAACTGCCACAATGGTCACACTTGTGTTTGCGTTGTTCGCCGCAGTAGCCGCTACTGCGTCTTCAGCTGCTTTCGTTTGCTCCGATGTGCTTTCGATTATGGTGGTTGCATCCGTATCTTCCTCAATCTCGAGGATCCACGCATTTTCGGCTGGTTTCGGCATAGGCGTCGGGACAGGCTGAGAAGGAGTCTCGGAGCTGGTGTCCCCAGAACCGCTGCCTTCAGAACCAGTGTCTGTCGACGGAGCGCTGGCACGATTCACAGCTACCGTATAGGTTTTCTGCGTACCATCTTCGGCAGTAACAACTACCTCAAATGTATTCAGCCCTACGCTCAGAGATTTTACGCCTGCTCCGTTGACCGTCGCAGCGTTGTGGTTCTTCGTGGYAGCAATGGTCATGCTGCTGACATTGTTATCCACATTTACCGCGTAGCTCGTAATGCCCGAGTTAAATTCTGGAGACAGTACGCCTGCGCTAACAGTCAAGTTAGAAAGCGTTGCGTCATTGGAGGTGTCTATCCCAGCACGATTCACAACTACCGTATAGGTTTTCTGTGTACCGTCTTCCGCAGTAACAACTACTTCAAATGTATTTAGCCCTACACTCAGAGATTTTACGCCCGCTCCGCTGACCGTCGCAGCGCTGTGGTTATTTGTGGCAGCAATCGTCATACTGCTGACATTGTTATCCACATTTACTGTGTAGCTCGTAGTGTCCGAGCTGAATTCCGGAGACAGTATGCCTGCGCTAACAGTCAGGTTAGAAAGCGTTGCGTCTCCCGAGGCAACATTGCCCACTTCCACGATTAGCAGATTGTCGATGATAAACGGGTTAGGGTTATCGCTCGGCGTCGGTGAGTCATTGTTCCGTAAGATACCGAACCAAGTCTGGTCAGATGTGCTCACGAACTCGTACTCATAATACCCTTTCCAGTTCGGAACGGCTTTCTTAATGTCGGTGTTGCGGTAGGTTCCGTTAGCTGCCCAACCTTCAGGCATCGCGGTTATTGGCACGCTGCTCTCCGACCGGTTCGATATCACATTGTTAAAATATGGGCCCATCGTGCCTTGCAGATAATCATGGTGCTGAAGCCCTGTAAATTCCACGGTTGTCGAAGAAACCCTCTGACTTAGTGTCCCTTTCATACCATTCCCGAGCACAAAGGCGAAGATGCCGTTGAGACCGGTTTGGTAGTCAAAGCAGATACGGTATGTCTTGCCCTCTTCAAACCGGAGGCTCTGAGGTGTAGTCTGGTACATAATGCCCCCACTGCCGGTGATGTTAGAGAATGAGGTTTTACCGTCCACAACCAGATCAACCGGGATGGTCGTGGTATCCCACCATTGGCCAGTAACCGTATTACCCGCTTGATCTTTCGTTGGCTGCACAAAGTTTCTTACACTTTCGGGAGCGTTACTACTCCAAACGGGTACAGTATTGTTTTGCGTATAGGGATCATGCCGGCGCTGCATGATCGTTCTGGCTTCGCGAAACCCTCCGCCGTTGCCAAGATTAAAGGGTAAGAAGCCCTCAAAAGTAGGTTTGTTAATGGACGTACCTGCTTCCGTTGTTCCGTCCGGCGCGGATTCGAAATCCTGATATAGGACAATTTTCCCGTCGGTCACCGGAGTCTTCGGTGTTGGCGTGGTAGTCCTGTACATGCGCACGTTATCAAATCGCACTTCGCCTTCGCCCGCCTCGGCGTGCAAACGGATTGTTGCTGTAGATGCATCTGCGGTGAATACGACGCGCATACGGAGCATACTGGTTTTTTCTTTGGAGTCATAGCGGTCATAGTTGAGCAAGATGGACGAATCTGTGTAACTAGAGCGACTAGCTCCATCTGTATCCACGATGAGTGACGCCTTACGTGTTTTTCCACGTTGTACCTCCACCATAACGGAAACAGCGTACTCGTCGCCGGGCGTCAGGCCGGTGATTGTCTGGCTAACCTCCATTTCGTTACCGTCCTTCACCGCCAGCTCCCAATTGCGGCTTCTGCCATGGTTGTCGGCATTAGAGTTAGGCTGAGCTGCGAATCCGTCAGTGGTGAAGAGTGGCATCGTTGTGTTGTCGTTACGCACTGCTTGGGGATTCCCATGAACAGTTTTCCAACCTTTGAGGTTGTCGCCTGTGCTGAAGCCGGGATTATTCACGTATTGTCCCTCGCCGATGTCGACATCCACATCCATATCCTGCTGTTCTTTGTACACCACATACGGGGTTCTTGCATCCGTATTCATAGTAACTTTTCCATTTACTACTGTCAGAACCTGTTCGGAAGACTTGCCCAGGTCAGACAACTTATACATATAGACGGTATTGAGGCCCGCCCAACTGTTGGGAAGTTCCCAGGTTGTACTGCCGCCGTCATCGTTCCAATGGTATAGTTTGATCTCTTTTTGTTCTTGCTCATCAAGCTTTTTCATGTCGCCCTCGTTCCACGGGATCAGATACTTGGCGGAACCTTGATCTGTGCCGATGGCATTAACCTGCTCGTAAATCTTCTTTCCATCTTTTTCTATGATGCGTTTGCTATTTCTTGTTTCGTTATTGAGGTTGTCATAACCCTCTGCATACACCTTCACTTCTCCGTTATTAAACTCGATGTAGTCCGCCCAGCCATCCTTATCCTTTTCCATGCGCGTAACTGGGAAGTGCTGCATGTACTTAGTTGGGATGTTGTTGCGATAAATTTTCTCAACAATCGAGTCATATTCGTTGATACCATTGTGCACCCAGCCCTCGTAGGAGGTCGTATCGGCACCCATTAGCAGGAAGGCGCTGTTCGGCACGCGTGTTTCCTCAATGTCAGCCTTCCAATTGTCGGTCGTGTAGTTGTCCCAGCGGTCTTTGGAATCGTTGAAGATAAACCGGGCAATATCGCTGGAATAACCCTTGAGCGACGCGGGACTATAGCTCTTTTCTACGGACCAGTGCGCCCATGCGGCGGAATCCTCTGCAACGTACGGCCACTCCACGAAATACGCAAGACCATTATCCTCGTAATCCCGTGCCAAAGCGTTCCCGCGCCAGCCGTTGTGAGAGAACACATCGCTGTAAATAAAACCCAAATCCGGGATATCGGTTTTAAAACGATTCATGCGCTCATAACGGCTTTTTTCTTGGCTTGCCTCATTATCATTATCTCGGGTCAACGCATCCAACTGGTCGTCGATCACATAGGCTTGGTGCAGGTAGTAACCGAACGCCACATAACCTTTGCTACGCGGGGTGATTCCGTCGGCTTGCATTTCAACGTTCTCATAGCTAAACTGGTCAACCTTCGCGAAATACTCTGTAAAGTTGGTGTGGACACCGACAAAGCTGTTGTACTGGTTAGTCGTAATGTCAGTAAACTTTCGGAATTCGTCCAAGCCGCCCAGTTGGTCATCGTAGACGCTGAAGTCGCCCCAGTTGCCTGCGTTGTGGTATTTTTGCAGGATGATTTGTCCCAAGCCATCCGTATGCAGCCAGATCCGCTTGGTTTCGTCCACAGATGCCAGATACGGGTAGTTGGATTCGTTGCCCTGTGACATAATCAGCCGTTGTACGACCGCGTCGGCAATTTTGTCCGAGCCGACCGCCACTTTAGCGACGCTGCGGTACTCATTAGCCGCATCCTGCCAGTTAACGATGCCATCGTTATTGTTTTCTTCAGCCAGCACGACCCAGACATGCGGCATATCCCTTTCGTAGGGTTCATCTGTATACGTTCTGGTTATTAAGGCTTCCTCTTCTCCGTATCTACCCTCATTGTCAATAAATTTCTTGGTAGCATCAGGGAATCGCCATACCCAAGATCCGCTGAGCAGACTCGTTGTAACCAACGAATCGTTTCTCTTCGTGTCAGCAAAAACGCGTCTTGCCACGCTGCCGTCCGTCAATCCGAAGGCGTTACTCTGAATGCTGGCGGCTACTCTGCCGTTGGATACAAAGGCGTAGTTATAAAAATCAGAGCCAGTCATCATATCTTTAATATTGTAAAAGCTATCGCCGCTTCTTCCGATGTTGCTTTCCATTTTGGAACCGGCAAATGAGGAGCCAGTAGTAAAATTGCTGACAGTTACCGGATTATGATTTGGTATTTCAATGATGAAAATACGGTTGGCGGGATCCTCCTTAATCTCTATAAAATCAAACTTGAGTACCATTCCCTCGACCGTTGCTTTCATTTTTATTTCCGCGTTCAACTCGGTCACTTGCAGGGTATAAATCACATGCTGGCTGCCGTCTGCGTTCTGGATTGGCTCACTGGATGTAACGACGGGCTTGTAGTTCTTAACCGTTGAACCTGTCAACCCCTGTGACGTATTTAAGCTATATGTCATGCCAGTGGTTAATCTAAGCGTGTCCAGCTTGCTACGGTTGCCGTCGATCTTTGCACCGCTGTCCTTCATCTCATACTGAATCGCTCGAGGGAAGTCCTTATCCAGATAGACCTTTACTTCATTGCTTTCGATGCTGAAAACGCTGCTGTTTACTGCAACCGTCACTGTACCGGTTGACTTAATCTCTGGATTATAGATAGAAGTCGCCGTAACCGTTGTCTCACCAACATTTTCTCCGACCACTAGGTTGCCGTACACGGACACGATGTCGGTGTTGGCGGCAGTCCAGACAAAGGCTGGCGTGGCGTTCGCTGGGACCGTTGTATAATTCAGCGTTGTCTGGTCTTGATGATTCACACTAGTAGTAGTGGACAGTGTAACAGATGAAGGCGGAATCACCACGTTCTCGGTGACCGTCAAACTGTTAAAGCGTCCAACGGCGTCCTTCGGATTGACGATTGTCCGAATGCCGATTGTATCGCCGGGTTTCAAATACACCGTTACGATGTTCGACTGTTCCGTACTGGTGAGGCTGGCCGTTGTCCTCGTATATAAGGTGCCTGCAAGCTGGCCGTTCACTAGCAGCCCCAATTGGCCGCTTGCCTGAGAACTGCCTTTCGCATAGTTCAGGGTGATGTCATACATACCGGGCTTTTTCACGACGGCATCGGGAGCGTCGATTTCAATCGACGAGCCGACCGCGACGTAGTCCATCGTATCTACAAACCCGTTACCTACCCTGATCCCGCCGCTAAGGCCGGTTAACGCAATCGGGATGTTCTCCGGGACTTCACTGGCATTGCTATTCCGTACTGCAGCCGGTGGATCGAACACATTGTTTGCTGTATCCCACAGCGAGACTTGGGCGGTTTTCAACCTAATATCGCTTTCGTTATTCTTTATGTACAGATTGTACTTAAACGTACCGCCGGTACCAGTGGACGTAATAACGACGTCCCCAGCCTTAATTGTTTGAATCCTTCCAGTCACAGGATCCACAGTCGCAATCTCCGGGTCACTGCTGCTCCAAGTGAGTGGGAAATTCACAGGCTCCGGAATCATGATCTCATTGCCTGCCAGGAGGTAAAAGTTGCGGTTGAAGGAGTCGTAAGTGTAGGACTCCTCTACCTCCCAGACGGAGATATAGTCGATATTGACAAGACCCTTGTCTGGATAGTCCACTACGTCAAGACTTGAAGTGTCGAGTACCAGAGAGATCGTGTCGCCCTCTTTCAGTTCCATTTCCCAAATGTCGGACTCAACAAATACAAGCTCACTGTCCTTGCCTGCAAGGGAAATACGGTAATTGCCAGGCGTTTTCGGAGAGCCGTTTTCATTTTTTTCAACCTGGTCGTAATTGACATACACGCTGATATAGTCCTCAATTTCGTAATTGACGCGGGAGAACTTCAACATGAATCCGTATTTACCATCTTTATGAATTGTAAAAGGGAATGTAACGCCGGCACCTGGCTTCGCCCTATAGGTTTGGGGGTCGCTGCCTGTGTATAAGCCGCCCAGAACAGATCGGTCGTTAGGTTGACCAGCCGGAGGCGACGAGTAGCTGCCATTCGGATACGTCGCACCGTTGCTAGTGTTGCCAATGTTGGTGCGAACTACGGTGCCGCCGAACTTATCCGCATACGCAGCCTTGTAGATGCCGTTGGCACGCGGGATAAGCGCAAGAACTTCATACGCGTTGCTCAGATTGCTCGTTGCGGTATTGAGTGTTTCCGCCGTCGCTGTATGGTCTAGAAGCAAGTTTTTCGCCCCAGCCAGCGCGGTGGCAAACGGCCCCCATGTAGCCGACGTATAGCGGTTCTCTTTAAGACCACGCCMCTCCATAGTTGTGATAATATCTTGAAGCGCTTTCCTCGCCCTGCTCTCGTCAGTGCCCAGATCAACCGTCGCGCTGCCTCCCCCGTTGGTGATCGTGAGCTTTATGTTAGAATTAGCGCCATTGACATAAATGTCATATATGCCATCGTTCAACGTCTCGTTAAAGACAACCTTATTGCCATTCTTGACGCCGGTAGCCTTGACGACGCCGTCTTGCATCAGTACGAACTCCATTTCGCTAATGTCAGGATGCGGTGCTCCATCAAGAAGAACCGTCAGCTCAGGTTTCTTGGAAACGGTTATATTCTCAATCCACATTTGCTTTGTAATGCCGTTATTGCCTGAGGTCCTTGTATCAAGCACCCGGAGCTCGCCAATGTTTGTGGGATTTTTTGCCCTAAACGCAAAGTCTGTGGCAATTTTCGTTTCCGAGCCGCCCTCCGGCGTTACCCAGGCACTGTATGTTTTAGTAGTCATATTAATCGCAATTTTTACATGATACACCTTATTTGCCACTAAAGGAGAGATGACATCAGCCCCCCACCCTGTGCCGTTATATGCGCCAATACCCGTATTGAACCGCACAAGGGCGTTCATTTTATCGACATCCGCATTCACAGCGGTTCCACTTTGAACCAAGGAGACAGCCGTGTTTGGACTGGTTGCCGTAGTGACATAGTCGAACTGAACCGTCATTTGTCCACTAGTCAAAACCTCCGGCAGCGTATAGTATGCCTTAGCAGCATTGGCGCTGTTTCTGCCTGCAGCGTACAACCTCAGACTTCCCTTCACGCTGCAGAGCACATCAATCTTTCTGTCCAGATTGTTAATCGTGAGCGTGTCGGTGGTTTGATTGTTGGCTCCTTCACCGCTCCATTTGTACGAATATCCGGCTTCAAGCACGTTCGGCGGCGATGACATCGCCCCCCGGCCTTCGGTGGTAATCACCAGTGTTTTACCGCCGAGAACCACAGCCCCGCTGGCAATGAAGTTATCATTGTATTTAGCGATGATCGCTGAGCCATTGGACGCACCTGCATCCTCTGCGCTGAATTTAACCGTGTAGTAGTCGAGTATTTTGGCAGCGCTTCCAGTTACGGCAATCGTTTCGCCCGTGTCGTCACTGCCGTCAAAAATGTTATATGTCCCGTCATAAACGTCAAATGTAACCGTGCCTCCGATGTCGGAACTGTTACCCCTTATTTCCCCATTCTGCCGCAGCGTGAACGTTTTGCCGTGCCCGTCAAACGGCTGGCCGTCTTTGTTAATCGTAAACGTTACATTGTTAGCGCTTGCAGAAAGAGGTTGTATTACGGTTTGTAACCCGTCCCCTTCACCCGGTTCGATCGTCTCCCCCGCCACACTAATTGGCGCAGCATCGGATCCATGTGGGTCGGCAGCAAATGCTGTCAATGGCGCAAGGTTGTTGCCGATTAACGACAGCATCATGACCACAACCAAAATCATGCTCAGAATCCTGCATTTCATTTTACTCAAAGTTTTCCCCTCCCAATTCATTGTAAATTCGCGCTGGATCACGTTCAACTTTGTTTGGTACCAACAATGGTTACCCTGGCACCTGTTTCCCAGTATGCTTCACTGGTTAGAACCTGAATACTGCTTAGTTCTCAGTTCAATTGTATTTAAGTATGATTTACAGGCATGTAGAGAATGAATCAGCCCATCTTAGAAATCGTCTGTAGCTTTTTCTGAATGAGAAAACCTTCGGTAACCCGTTCGACCAGCACTCTCCAAGCTGAGAAATGCAAAAGGGCAAACTTTTCTCTAGCAAATACACGATTTCAGCTAGAATTGATGCAAAAAGGCATCAATTCCTGTATTTTCAGCTCTGTTCAGACCTTTTCGGCMCCAAAAGATGCCTTTTTGCATGTATGTAAAATGCTGAAGTGAATTTCCCTAAAAAGGATGCTCTTTTGCATTTTTGCCTTCTATAGATACGTGTAATTTTTATTGATAATCAATGTATTTACTMGCCATTGCAAGCCTTCATCGGTGCGAAATCTGATTCTGACGTAACCGTCCTTTCTCTGTGTGATAGGCAGAATCTCCGTGGTAAATTGACCCGCTTTCAATGCTATTTCTGGCTTCCACGTGGATTGCCCCACAATTTCAACCTCCGTATAGGATGGTGCACCCTTGTCGCCACATACGAAAAGCACATCATAACGCCCCTTCGGAAGCTCCACGATGAACGTGGCTTCACACGTGCCGCCGATGAAATCTCTGCGCAGCTCGTCAGGCTCTCCGCGATCCAGTGCAATAACATCTCTGCTTTCCCATCCGATTCCTGTGTAAGGAGTACACACCGTCTCAGGCGTTATTTTACGAAACGTTTGCCCCAGGACGCCTTCCATATGGATTTGTCTTGGCAGCACACGATGATAATCTTTGTCCAGCAAGTGAGCAGCTACCCCGAAATCAAGCCGATACGCAGCCAGCCTGGATTCACGATAATTGCCCGAGTAATAGTCAAAAGTAAAATGATCCAACGTTCTATAGTGCTGAGTGTCGTGGTTTTTGCCGAGAAATACTCTCCGATGGGTGTGGGCTTCGTGAACAATCGGATACCGCCTTGGTACGGATGGGTGATCTGGCTTGGGAAGAAACAGGACATCTTCAGATTGAGGGTAAATTGCATACTCACCATGCATCTCAGTTTCAAAGATAATACGATCATCCTTCTGTACAGAATCCACGGTATGCCAAGTTGAACCCAGTCTATATGAAACCAGTACGTGTTCATCCCTAGCAAAGGGATTGCGCATCACAACCTTGTTCCCTGCCCTGCTTCGAATCGTCACCCAAGTCGTGCGACCGTCTTTCATCTCGGCACTCACTTCAAATGCGCCTACGGCCAGCAATCTCTGAAAGGAACAATCGCGCCATTTCTCATATTGCTTTACATTCGTCTCGACCGCATGGTCATACAAACCAATMGACCGATCTGGTTCAGGCTCTCCTGAAGGCAATGCAGGGAACACCTCGATCACACCTTGATAGCTTTGCAGCAGCATTTCGTTCACCGCAGCTACCATTTCTCCCGATGCCTCCATCATGTGTGGATGGTACAAGGGTTCGTTCGTGATGTTGCAGTAATTCATCCAGCGTTCGGTTTCTTCTGCAAACAGACCGTTGCACCTGAGGGACAAGTCAATGCCTTGCTCATACAGCAGTCTTAGCGCCGTATTGCCCTTACCMAATCTGGAGGCCGCACAGGAAAGCCACCCGAACTGAAACATGCCGTATTCCGTCTGATGTTCAGCATACCGAAGCGTATTCTCTGCTCTTTTCCTCAACGTAATCTCACTGTCTTTGTTGATTTCTCCAATTGGATAAATCGGCATAAGCAGCGAAGGATGCCGCAAATGTAAGTCGACAGGTGCCCACTCTGAATCCCGCAGGACATCCCCATAGCGCTTGGAATCTGCCGTTGGATATGGCGCCAAATTGTCTATCAATTGTTTCCACTTCAGTTGATCTGCCTCATTTTCAMCTAGCAAAGCATTCGCTTCAACAGCTATTTTCAACACATATTTGAGCGAAGACAGACTACAGGTTGAGTTTCGAGTCAAAGGCCCCTGTTCCGGCGAAATATCCGGGAATATCTCATAAAGTCCTGACCTCGGATTCACCTGTAAGTAGCCTTCGAAAAAACGTGCAATCTGCTTAAACAACGGGTATGCTTTATTCCTAAGAAAGTCATGGTCCATACTGTATCGATAGTAGTCCCACAGGAATTGCGCACACCAAGGCCAAATACTGACATACAACGCATGCGGGTAATCTCCGGCAATGCCTTCCAGACCATGAAATTGCTTCGACATCTGTGTCGCTAGATCAACGTAGGATAGCAGCCCTTCATTGAAAGCTTCCGCAACTTCGA
Source organism: Paenibacillus sp. 01T442 (assembly GCF_056398345.1). Taxonomy (NCBI): domain Bacteria; kingdom Bacillati; phylum Bacillota; class Bacilli; order Caryophanales; family Paenibacillaceae; genus Paenibacillus; species Paenibacillus sp. 01T442. The sequence goes on along the minus strand of NZ_JBFTPF010000028.1, from coordinate 13,316 downwards.
GGTGATTAGCCGTATAGAGCGGCCAGAACGCCGCTTGAATATTCACATCCCAATACCACATGCTGCCCCACTTGGTCGGCTGTTTAATATCCCATAACCCGTTCAAGCCGCAAGCTTGCTCGCGCATTCTGCCGCCTTTACCACTGCAGCAAGCAATAGCATATAAATTGATGTACCAGAGTTCTTCCACCATTTTATCCGGCAAAATGATAGAGGAACGCGACCAGAAGCTGCGCCAATGTTCTTGATGAAAGGCTATCCGATCCTGCACGTGGGATGATGCCTCATTCAGTCTCCTTTGAGCAGTAGGAAGCAGCTCCTTCGTTTCCTCCTCCGTCACCACGGTTGCCAGCAACGTTATGTTTTCCTCTGCATCCTCAAGTACAATTCGGAGGGAACCGGCGGAACGATCGACCCGTCCCTTGGCCCCAATGATCTYCATCATCACAATGAACATGAAGGGTTCATATTGCTCCTTGTCCTCACCATCTGGATAAAAGCTTCCTTGGTAGTAGAAAGTCGAATCATCCAGCCCATGATAGGTCACCTTCATATCGACATATCGCCCTTGGGGAACTGCCATGGCAACCGATTGTAACAATAATGACGCTGTTTGCTTGATCTCGGTAATGACCAAGTCGCCATCCTGAGCGATTCTCGTCTTCACATCCAGCTGATCGAGTCCCTTCTCCACTTGCAAATGAATAACTGCCTTTTCCACATCAAGCTCTAGGGAATAATGATCAGGTTCTGCCAGACTGTCAGAAGGAAAGAGTCCCATTTCACCCGTCGGATAATGCGATGTGCCACCAGAGGGTTTGCCATATTTCCTGTACATACTGTTGCCAGATAACGCATCACCATATAGAAATATGGGGTCCTGTTCAGGATCGCGATACCTATCGGCAGCCAGTGTGTTCAGTTCGTCGAATGTCCGTCCATATTGCAGCGTGAAATTAGGTCCTTCCCCMTTGCGGTACTTCTGACTGTAACGATGGAGCTTCTGATAATAAACTTCATAATGATTAAGCGCTAGCGTCAGCTTGTTATCCTCGAAAAACGCCATGCCGCCAAAATGTCCGTTGCCGATCGGTAATGCCTCGTTCCAACTGCTCGGAGCATTCTCGAATGTAACGCCTCTCACACCTATCTCTCCTTCAGTCTATCTATTGTGGTGATACTAAGCGTATCTACTCCTTAATGGCCCCAATCATCACGCCTTGAACAAAATACTTCTGTAGGAACGGATACAAACAGATGATTGGCAGTGTCGAGACCATGATCGCAGCATACTTAATGGTTTCTCCGATGGCATATTTGTCGTCGCCTCCACCTGACATCATCGAATCCGTATTGTTGGAGATCAGAATTTCACGGAGCACTAACTGGAGGGGATAAGCTTCCCTATTCCGCAGATAGACCAGCGCGTTAAAGTAGGAATTCCAATGCCCAACCGCATACCACAAAATCATGACGGCAATGACGGGCATCGAAAGCGGAATGACAATTCGGAACAGAATCTTCCAGTCTCCTGCGCCATCCATTCTAGCCGACTCCTCCAAACTGACCGGGATGCCCTGAAACGAAGTACGCATAATAATCATATTGAACGTGTTGATCGCACCTGGGATGAGAATGGCCCACATGGTATTCATCATCCCGAGATCGTTCACGAGCAGGTAACTCGGAATAAGTCCCCCATGGAACACCATGGTCACGACAATAAAGAACATGATGATGTTTTTAAAATAGAGATTGGGTCTGGACAATACGTAAGCGCCGATTGCCGTCATCAGCAGGTTTATCGCCGTACCGAGAACMACATAAATCAGCGTGTTCTGATACCCTTTCACGATCATCGGGTTCTCGAAAACAGCTTTGTACGCGCCCAGATCAAAGCCTGCCGGTTTGAGCATAATACCGCGTTGCTGCAGCAGGGATGTCGCATCACTCAGCGAGGCAAGTGCCACGTACAAGAAGGGATATAAGGTGACCGCGCAAAGTACGAGCATGAATAACATATTGATGTAGCCAAATGTGCGCTCTCCACGGGTTAGTTTCATATGCAAATCTCCTTACCACAGTTTGTTCTCACTAATCCGCTTAACAAAGCTATTGGCCGCTACAATCAGAACAAAGCTGATCACCGAGTTGAATAGACCCACAGCTGCTGTAAAGCTATAACTTGCTTCTAGTACCCCTTTGCGATACACATAGGTTGAGATCACGTCTGCTGTTCCGTAGGTTAGTGGATTATAAAGCAGAAGCACCTTTTCACTGCCAACCGTCAGCATATTCCCCATTTGCAAAATAAATAAGATAACGATCGTCGGCATAATACCCGGAATCGTAATATGCAGCGTCTGCTTCCAGCGATTTGCACCATCCATCCTAGCCGCTTCATACAGCGTTGGATCGATGGTGGACATGGCCGCCAAATACACGATGGAGCCCCAGCCAATGCCTTGCCAGATGCCAGAGGAAACGAACAGAAAGCGGAACCAGCCTTCTTTTTGCAAGAAATCAATGGGTTCAATGCCAAAGCTGCCTATGATTTGATTGATAAGTCCATTGCGGCTTAGAAAGTCAATCATCATCCCCGCCACGACAACAATCGAAATGAAATGCGGCAAATAGGAGATCGACTGCACGACTCTTTTAAACACGCTTTGGCGGATTTCGTTAAGCAACAATGCTAGAATAATCGCTGCAGGGAAGCCGAACAGCAAATCGTAAAGGTTGATTAAGATCGTATTTTTGATTAATCGCCAGAAGTAAATCCCGTTAAAAAAGCTTTCAAAATGTTTAAAGCCCACCCATGGACTTCCCAAAATCCCTTTTGCTGGAGAGAAGTCTTTAAACGCAATTTGCAATCCGTACATCGGTCCATAATGAAAAATCAAATAATACGCAATAACGGGAATAGCCATCACATAAATGGACCAATGCCGTTTCAAATCCCCACGTATGGTTGCCAGAACAGTCGGATTGCGATAGGTTTTCGTTGTATTTACGGCCTGTGCGGCCTCTATAGGTGCGTGGCTTTGCCTCATCGTTTCCCCTACCCTTTCAGTCAATGTCTCTATTTAGAAAAAGGGGATAAACTAGACTTTCGTTCACCCCCAGTTCAACCGTGCCTTAGCGTTTATTGAAACGCTCCAAAGCTCCTTGCTGGATTTTGATTGCATCATCAATGCCCATGCTCTTAATCTTTTTCACATATTGATCAAAGTTATCAATCGGTTCCACGCCCATGATGAATYTCAACAGCATTTCGTCTTGATACGTCTGAATATCCGTCACGATCGAAGCAAATTTGCTGCTTTCATCCTGTGTCGGAGAAACGAGCGGGATCTTACGCTCAGCTGTTGGTTTTGACCAGATTTCCAAGGCTTTCTTCTGCTGTGGCAACGCGAGATATTGCATTTGGAAATTATCGCTAAGGACAAATGGAGCACTCCACGTTGCACGGTTATATTTGGCAATGGATTGCTGTATGCTTGTGCCCGCTGGTGGATTCAAAATTTCAGGAAGGAACGTCGCTTTGCCGTTTTCCATCTTGTAGCTTGTGCCTTCGACACCGTAGTTAAATAACAAATCGCCTTTCTCACTGTAAGCGTAATCAAGCCATTTAACAGTTTCGATTGGATTTTTGTTAACGGCCGAAATGGCTGCGCCTACGCCGTTATAAGCGAAATCCTTTTGTCCCCAAATCGCTTTATCGCCTGCTTTCAATACGGGATAAGGAGCCGCTTCCAAATCAAATTTGGGGTCTTTATCCTTCATGAGACCTGCGAATTTACCGATGCCTCCCCCATTGAAAGATGCGGTTGCGCCCAAGAGGTTCGTCGTCATTTTGTTATCGAATAATTTATCGTTAGGCGCTGCAAAATCCTTATCAAGCAGGCCTTCTTTGTACCATTTGTTCATCGTAGCTAGGAAGTCCTTATATTGAGGCTGAATCGGACCGTATTTCACTGTGCCGCTGTCTTGATAGAAACTGTAATTGATACCCCATGCTCCGAGGAATGGTGCATCGGTCGAGAAGAGATTTTTATCCAGATAGATTGGAATCTCATCCGCTTTTCCGTTGCCATTCGGATCCTTTTCTTTAAATGCTTTCAATACGGTKTACCATTCATCAATGGTCGTCGGCATTTTGAGTCCCAATTTATCCAACCAATCCTGGCGAATCGATGGACCAAAGAACACTCTGACCTTGTCATCACCACGTAAGAATGGGAATGCGTAGATGCTTCCTTCGTCCGTTGAAATTTGCTTTTTCCAGTCGGGATGATCAGCAAGCAGTTTTTTCAGGTTCGGTGCATACTTATCAATGAGATCATTGAGCTTAATGATTTTCTTATCTAAAATTGCTTTTTCCGGTCCGCCAGGGTATCGAATGACCGCACCGCTTGTCGCTCCCCAGCTTGMCTCAATCACGTCTGGAAGTTCGTTTGTCGCGATCATTAAGTTGAATTGCTCTTGGGCTTGTGGAACCTCGAGCGGAGGATGCTGAAACTCAACTTTCACGCCAGTAGCTTTTTCGAGCTCCTTATACATGCCCATTTCTGCGTACGTTTTCATTTGACCGGAGGCTGCGGAGTGATTAGCTACCCAATACGTTAATTTCGTCAATTTGGGTGGCTGGGCATTCGCACTTGATTGTGGCGTTGATGTTGAGCTCGTGCTGCCCGTATCATCGCCGCATGCGGTTACTGAAATAACTAGGGCAGAAAGCAATACAATAGATCCGACTTGTTTGAAACTTTTCTTCATTTTTCTAGCCTCCCTTTAATATGCGTAACGCTTCACTTGATTGGTACCGGTGATCTCATCATCATCAGCACCTGTTCCCAAGTATGCTTCTCCCGTCCGAATATGAATACCGCCTAGTTCTCATTTCAATTGTATTTTCCTAAGAAATACGAGCGTTCTGAGAAATCATCAGCCCGTATTAGAAATCGGCAGTAGCTATTTCGAAAAAAATAAGCAGCCCCTCAAGGCTGCTCTTTAAGTGTCTGAGCCGGTATTCTCCGTTAAGCTCGTTTCACGATATTTTCCTGGCGTTACACCTTCAAGCTTCTTAAAGGCTCGGATGAAGACGACATCATTGTTGTAACCGACCTTCTGTGCAATCTGGACAATCGTCAGTTCTTTGTTTTGCATGAGCTGCTTCGCTTGAAGAATCCGTTTCGTCGTGATGTAATCCAGCAGATTCTGCCCTTGATGTTTTTTGAAGAATGTGGACAAATACTGCGGTGTCATCTGGATACGTTCCGCAATCTGTGCAACCCCTAGGTTGGAGTCACCTAGATTATCGTGCACGATACCGACAATTTCCTGAAGTCTACTCGAGCTGTGATCCGAACGATCAAGATTAAACGAACGGGTAAGCGTCTCGTATAGCTCCTTCGTTTTCGTATACATGCCCTGTGCCGTTGGATAGCTGAATACCTCTCTGATCGGATCAAAGTCTGCACCAAGCACTTCTTCTTGATTCGTATTCGTTGAGTTCATAATTTTCAAGAGCGTACTCGTCACATTGAAAAACAAGGCTTTGCCTAGCTCTGGAGTGATCTGATTAGCATCGAAATTCATCGCATACATTTTATCGAGCAATTTCCCTACATTTTCGGCATCGCCGCTGCGCACAAAATTAATCAACTGAATCTCGATTTCCAACGGATAATAATAGTGCTGCTTCCCATCAACAATTTCCTGGAAATAAATAATGGCATGTTTCCCCTGAATAAGTCGATATTCAAGTGCCGCCAGTGCTTCTGGATATGAATCGCGAATGGCTTTGGGTCCTTCATGAATGCCACCAATAGCAATGGTGATACCGATTTGGAAGCGTTGAGACATAATCGTGAAGAGCGAATGGGCAATTTCCCGAATATCCGCTTCAGCAAATTTCTCCCGATTTGCCGATAGATTCATGAGGAGTGCAATCCGATCACGGTCGAGTTCAAGCGAGTATCCGCGATGATGAGCGGCGATGAGATCCGCACCAATATTCGAGGCAATAAATCTGGCATGGGCCCATTGCTGCTCATCTTCACCTAGTAAATGAATATCCTCAAGCTTCACGATAAGAACTGCAAAACGATCACTTACAAATTTGAGATCCATGAACTGCAGCGAATCTCCGTTTGCAGCCGAGATATCCACATCCATGTGACCATTTAGAAGCCGGGACAAGTAATTGGCCCGAATGAAAGGCGCTTGCTGCGCCAAGGTACTTCGCAGATGTTTCTCTTCATGGATAGAGCCTTCAACGGTTAGCCTGATAAACTCATATTCATTCGAGAAAGGACGCTTGATCAACTCTTTTCCAGACATAATCGCATTCACGGTTTTCTGCAGCGGTTTATACGTACGATATACCCCGACGCTGACGGCAATGAGTCCGGCAAACAAACAGAGGATGAATAGACCGACTGACCAACTCTTGATTTGATTCACCTGCTGCATGAAAACATCGTTTGGCATAATGGATACGTATTTCCATCCTGCTTTCTGCGAAGAGGAAACGGATACCACTTGATCTACACTTGCGAGTCGGTAATCGAATGGTTCTGTGCTGCCATGTATACGAGCTAGTAAATCAGACGGAAACGGGGTCTCACTGTTGCTCATAATCGTTTTTCCTGCATCATCAATAATGTAGACTAAACTATGGCTTGCCGATTCCATCTGTGCAAACAATTGCTTCACCTGATCGACGTCGATCAATACGATAAAGCTTCCCAGATTTTGAGATTGTGAATGAACAGGGAGTGACTGTATATACGTAATAACATCCTTCGGTGTTTGATCGGATCCATTGGATACCGAACTGAGCGGCAAGTACGACATACGATGTTCCTGATCCAACAGCTGAAGCCAGCCATCGTACGACATGTCCTTATAGGAGTAGTAGAGGGAATAAAAGATACGCGAATTCGTCACCAAATCCGATTTGACAATCGAATCACTGCTTGCGAAGTACACATAGTAATCTAAAATGAAGCTGCTAGTCATACTGTGATACTTGCTCATCTTGTCCCGCATAAATTGGATAAATTCGTATTTGTCCGTATCCGTCGAGTTTGAGGGAATTCTAAGCATATAGTCCAGCTTCGGATCAAACACGACTTGGCGCATTAGCGTATCCACTTCCGATAATTTGTTATCAAGTGACAGTTTCAGCTGCTCCAGCATGGCTACATTGGATCTTGTCGAGCTCTTCTCCAAGCTTTGTTCTACCTTCGCGTACAGAAAAAGCCCCATTGCAAGCGGTATCAATAAAATAAATAAATTGGAGGCGATGATCGTTGAAAGTGCACTTTTGCGACTATTGAAAAGACGTATAAGGAAAGGCATTTTCAAACCAAGTTCACCATCCAGTCCGAGAACGAATTTACTAAAAATTGTAGCCTCTCTTCATCAAAGATGCAATATCGCATTTTACGTTCTATCGAGGTAGGGGCACCTAATAACGGACATTAGGACATAAATAACATCCTTGTGAACATTGTCTTATGAATCAAATATCTCTAGAATGAAACGTATTCACACCATTAGGAGGTTCAAAGATGAGTTATTCAGCTAGTACATCCAGATATGATTCCATGACTTATAACCGAAGTGGTCGCAGCGGCCTGAAGCTGCCAGCCATTTCGTTAGGACTTTGGCATAATTTCGGCGGGATTGACACGTTTGAGAATGGCAGAACGATGCTCAAGAGAGCGTTTAATTTGGGGATTACGCATTTCGATTTAGCGAATAATTACGGACCGCCGCCTGGTTCAGCAGAAGAAATGTTCGGGAAGATGCTCAAAGGTGATCTTGCTGCCTATCGAGACGAACTTATCATTTCGACGAAAGCGGGATATTACATGTGGCCGGGGCCTTACGGGGAATGGGGTTCCAAGAAGAATTTGATTGCCAGCTTGGACCAAAGCTTGAAGCGGATGCAAGTGGACTATGTCGACATCTTTTATCATCACMGTCCAGATCCGAATACACCGCTTGAAGAAACGATGGCTGCACTGCATCAAATCGTTCAACAAGGCAAAGCGCTATACGTTGGTATTTCTAACTATAAGCCTGAAGAAACCAAAGAAGCCTCCCGTATCTTGAAACGACTTGGGACGCCTTGTGTGATTCATCAACCGAGTTATTCCATGATGAACCGTTGGATTGAAGATGGTCTTCAGGATGTGTTGGAAGAGGAAGGAATCGGTTCGATTGCCTTTTCACCATTGTTCAAAGGGATTCTTACAGACCGTTATTTGAACGGCATCGCTCCGGATTCACGAGCTGCAAGCTCAAGTGTATTCCTTAAAGAATCCGATATTAATGAAGAACGAATTTCGAAGGTTAGACAATTAAACATACTTGCTGCTGAACGTGGCCAAAAAATGTCTCAGATGGCACTAGCGTGGGTGTTGCGCGGTGGTCGTGTCACATCAGCTCTTATCGGTGCGAGTAAAGTCAGCCAAATTGAAGATGCGRTTAATGCATTGAAAGTGGCTACATTTACCCAAGAGGAATTAGACCTTATCGATGGGATTTTGAATTCCTAAGCTGACGCAAACTCGGGCGAATATCAGGCGTTCTTCTATGTCTGATTCCGAAATTGTTTCGGGGATACCCCTTTTACGCGCTTAAACATTTTGGAGAAGATCAATTGATCCTGATACCCGACCGAGTTCGCAATTTCCCCTATGGCATAGTTGCTCCTCTCCAGTAATTCACTTGCTTTATTCATCCGATATTGCAGGAGATATTGCTGKGGAGGCAGCCCTGTCGCTTCTTTAAAAATAGCCGAAAAATATTTACGATCCAGCTTCAGAAGTGCAGCAAGCCCCTCGATCGAAATAGGCTCATTGTAATGAGCATGGATAAATTCCATAGCTTGGATCATATAACTATCCCACTTAGTAGGAAGTACATCCCCAACCGAAGAGGCGGGAGCCGCTTCAAGCAGTGTAGTCATAAATTCATACAAGTTGACTTTCAGCTGTAAATCAGCACTATGGGTATGGGCATTAACCTCCGTTAATTGTTCATACATGCTTGGCATAACTTTCCGATCCATTGGAAAAACGGGCTGCTCCGGCGATAATCGTGTTCGAGATAAGATCGATTCCACTTGTACCCCTTGAAAGCCAATCCACGAATACGTCCAAGGCTCAGCCTCATCCGCTTCATAATAGCTAATCACATGTGGGTATATGAGAAATCCMTGCCCTGGATTCAGCTGATGTGTCTCATTTCCGATTCGGACAATTCCCGTGCCTTTATGAATAAAATGAATCTTGTACAAATCACGAACCCCTGGCCCTACGGTATGACCGGGTTTACAATCCTCTTTGCCCCAATACAACAAATGTAGATCCGGATCCTTTCGATATAAACGTTCCTGATTGTAATGAAAGATCGCCATTCGTTACCATCGCCTCCTCTGTGCACAGACATTATACCATAAAGGGATTATCCATTTATCTTGGCACCATGAGAAAGCGTAAATAAGACAGCTTGCTCTCGGTCCATTCGCATGCCCGTGATGGAAAATGTTTTGAAATCTACGCCAGCCATTTKGGCACCTCTCACATCGGTGTCTTGTAGCTTGGCTTTTGCGAAGATCGCCATGGTTAGATCACAATCTCTTAAATCAGCTTTTTCCAAGTTAGATCCGGAGAAATCAGCTTCATGAAAATTAACCCCGCGCAAATCCTGTCTTACTAATCGACTAAGCCTTAAATTCGTATAAGACCAATCCCCGCGATTAATCGTAATCCCATCTAAATTCGCGTTCGAGAAATCCGATCCCATCATTTTACAGTTATCGAATTTGGTAACGAACAGATTGGCACCATGAAAGGTGCAATTTTCAAAAGCGGATTCTTTATGTAGGGAGCCATTTAACGAAGCTCCGCGAAAGTCACATGCAATGAAGCGACAGTTACTGGTATTAATCTCATCTAAAGAACCGTTCGCAAACGAGCATCCATCAAATATGCAACTAATCAGCTCGCCGTATCTTAAATCTTGCGTACCAAAGTTAACTCCAGAATAAGTCTGATTCATTTGCTGAAACATGAGCTGCCTCCTAAGTGTAGTTATTTTAATATAGCACACGGCAGTCAAGTACCTGCATACCATCCAATGCAAGTCAATAATTTTATTTTTTTCATAAGAAAAAACGCCACCATGGCTTCAACTTKAAGCTTCCGATGTCGCTTTATTCATAAGAAACCATCATATAAGAAAAAAAGCCATTTTGCAAAGGGAAGCAAACTCAGAAACCATTCTCCTGAGCGTACCTTCCCCAATGTGGACTGCGCCCATCGATATCGATGAAGCCATAGTCGTCGGACAAAGACCAGGAACTTAGCAGTTGCCCGGATTTCTCCGCCACTTGCGGATCAGCAGCGAGTGCGGCTATCCCCCGAGCAAGGAAATAGGGGGTCTCAGACTGTAGGAAATGTATGTCTTGCTCGCTAGCATCGCGCCAATTTTCCTCCTGCACCCCGAAATAATCCAGCATCGCCTCAGATCGAAGGAAGCCTGGCGTTACAGCAAGTGCAGTCACACCGTGCGGTTTCAGATCAGCGGCCATCCCCTGCGCCAGATGAGAAACTCCGATTTTGGCCAGACTATAATACAAGTTACCCCGATAGTGATAGCCGACACCATCTGTAATTTCTACAATTAGCCCAGCCTTGCGTTCAACCATCAAAGGAGCCGCGTAGTAGGCAGTCATGATATGAGAGTGAACAGCTTGTTTCTGAATCAACAGCCCGTTTGTGAGAGAGGACTCCCAGAAGCCTTTGCCCCACTCGGTAAGCGGGTCCCCTCCCCAGAGATCATTCACAAGAATATCCAGTCTCCCCTGCTGCTCACTCTTAATCTGATTGAACAGCGCCACAACATCCTCTCCCTTCGTATGATCCATGCAGACTGCGATGCCTTCGCCCCCTGCTTGCGTTACAAGTTCAGCCGTTTCCTCAATCGTCTCTGGCCGGTTCATCGGCGATCGCTTCGCCCGCGTCGAACGTCCTGTCACATAGACTGTTGCGCCAGCACGGCCGAGCTCAATTGCAATCGCATGCCCAGCTCCCCGAGTCGCTCCTGCCACCAAGGCAATTTGATTGTGCAATGGTTGATTTGTCGTAGTCATGGAACCAACTCCTTCAATGATTAGATAGTAGGCTGTAAATATTTTAAACTTAGTCTAATTGTAGCTAATGAATCATGTCATCTGTTGTCATATATGTGTGTTAGAATCAAATTACACATGAAGGGGGATGCAAATGAGAGCGGATCGGTTATTGCAAATTATGATGTTGTTGCAAACACGCGGCGGCATGACGACTCGAGAGTTAGCGGCTAGACTGGAAGTCTCGGAACGGACAATCCATCGAGATATGGAAGCACTAGGCACAGCGGGAGTTCCCGTCTATGCGGAACGCGGATCTGCAGGTGGATGGCGGTTAATGGAAGGATATCGAGCGGATTGGGCTGGGCTGCACAAAGATGAGCTGCTAGCATTACTAGCCGCTGAACCCCATCGACATTTAACCGACCTCGGTTTCGGAGATGCATATGAAGCGGCAGTATTGAAAGTACTGGCGTCACTCTCTCCTTCGTTACGACGCGATGCCGATTATATGCGCCAACGGGTTTATGTGGATGCGGCAGGTTGGCATCAGAATGTCGAAGAATTACCGTGGTTGTCCCTCCTACAGGAAGCCGTGTGGGAAGACCGAAAACTGCGACTGCTATACGCCTCAAGTGGCGACTCCGCAGCAAGCGAACGCGTCGTCAGCCCTCTTGGGCTTGTCCTCAAGGGTTCTCTCTGGTATCTCGTCGCCAGTGGTGTCGAGCAGGAACCCCGCACCTATCGTGTTTCACGCATCCAGGATGCTTCCTTACTGGATGAGCCGGTTGTGCGCCCGGATCACTTCAACCTCGCTGCTTTTTGGCAGCGTTCGGTCGACCTGTTCCGCAGCGGACTTCCACACTACACGGCGCAAGCACTCGTGCATCCGAGCGTCTCCACTCGGCTCGAGATGACCCGCTTCGTTCGTGTAGCCGCATGGCACGAGGAACACGAAGAAGCAACCAGTTCGGCAAGCGCCAATGTTCCCGTGATCTGGCGCAAAGCTGATCTGGAGTTCAACACGCTGAGCTCCGCGTGCGAAATTCTGCTTGGCTTTGGAACCATGGTCCGTGTCTTGGAACCATTAGAGCTCTGTGAAGCTCTGCTAGAAGCGGCGAACAACATTACTTCTATGTATAGCAGCAAGTGATGACTCACAATAAATATGCTTGCCGCCATGTCCCTATGCTTTTCGCCTATGTATCGCACGAACTTGGAAATTTATGGATACTTCGTGAAAGACTCATTCCCTTCTTATCCTTTCCTCTTCTCCCCATCGCAGAGCTTTCTCAACCAAGTGATTGATGCGATCTTCTTTCACTTGCTGGTATTGATCATTCGGATAGGACGCTAATATGTCCAGCTTGAGTTGACCGTATTTTGCAGCTTCAGTCGGGTGATGCATCAAATAAGCCTTAAAATCTAAATAGGTCAGTATCCTCGAATCCCCCAGCTGATAAATATGAACGTGATGCGTACGTTGTAGATCTCCTTTGGAGAAATATCGTCTATTCGGAATGCCATTCTCCCCTCTTACTCGGTATCCAGCATCGATCATTTGCACGTTACATACATCCACTTGCTCGATATTTTTTACGATGATCAAAATGTCGATAATGGGTTTCGCGTACCCGATTGAGGGCACCGAAGTACTTCCAACGTGATGGATATCAACAATTTCTGATTGAAAAATATCCTGTAGAACGTTGGACTCCACCTCAAATTGTTGGTTCCATTCATTTGTCCAAGGTGAAATCATCCATTGTCTCTCCAATTCGTTTACTCCTCCTATACGCAGGCTGCTTCTATCGTACTAGTCGTATTTCCCACTATTTCGATATAAATTGGATAAAACCTCCTCGCGACTTTCGTTGCAGTACGTTGCATACTTGTACTAACTGGAAAATATACAGCTATTTACGAGAATTTTCCTCGAAATTTCGATTTAACTGGAAAACATGTAGTTAATATCGGCTCTTTTGCTCAGATTGGGTGAAATGGTTAAAATTAACTGTAGGTTATCCATTTATTCTGCGTTTAATTGGAAAATTTTAAAATTTAACTACATAAAATCCATCTATTTGCCGGGAGCTGGGGGCCGGGCGCTGGGAGCCCGGGGCTGGGAGCTGGGAGCCCGGAGCCGGGCGCTGGGAGCCCGGGG
>NZ_JBFTPF010000027.1:0-80505 GCF_056398345.1 Paenibacillus sp. 01T442 | reverse complement strand
GCTAAGAGCCTCTTGGGCTACTTTGATGCGTTGCTCATCATAAAGGATATTGCTTTTCATACATTTCATTCCCCCTCACCGATATTGTACCTTATTGCATATTGATGACTCCAATCCAATTAGGGGGCTTCAGAGATTTAGCTGTACTTTTTACATCTAATCTCTACTGCGGTGCGTGCAAAAGTGTGCGCTATTAGTTAGTGGTTGGTGTGCGATGTGCTTCAGTACCGTGCTGCCGCGATGCCACGACCTAACCAACTAGCCGACTAACCCAACCCACAAAAAAACAGCGCAGGATCACCCCCGCGCCACCTTTTATTTCCCGAACTGGCCGGGCCGGACTTTCTTAACGTCAAACATGCTTACATTGGATGAAATGACGTATTCTGGACGTTCCTGCCCTTTACTATTGCGGTGGCCAGCGAGATGCTCAGGGCTTTTCTCCCAGTTTTTCCACGCTTGCTCGGATTCCCAACGGATGAAAACGACGACTTCTTCCGCCTCTTTGCTCCGTTTGTTGACCATAACGGTCATATCGATAAGCCCTTCCATGCCGTCCAAAGGCCCTTCCTTGCTAAAGCGCTCCACGACTTTGTCGCTATTACCAGGTTGTACAATAATGGTCCTCTGTTGAATAAGCACGAAGTTCAGCTCCCCTTACATGATTTATGATTATGAGAATCATTATCATTTAAATTAAGGGAGACGTCAACACAAAGCTTTCACTATGCATTATGCATTGAATCTTTTTTGTATTGAATCGTTCCTATACTGAAGCTTCCTGTGCACTAAATCATCGTGTCCTAGCTCTTTCGGTCCCCCAAATCATTCCGTCTTCTACTTACTTCCCCGCGACCGCCTCCAGCAAAGCTTGCAGCGACAGTTCCTCCAGAGTCCCCACTCTACGCGGCTCCCCATCAAAAGACAGGAACTTCGTAACCGGGTTAGGCACCACGATGTAATGCATACCTGCGGCCGCAGCAGCGCGTGCGCCGTTAGGTGAATCCTCGATCGCAATTGCTTCATCTGGCTGCACGCCAAGATCCTTCAGCGCAAGCTCATACAACTCGGGATGTGGCTTCACCAAAGCGACATCTTCTGAAGTACGAATCGTCTCAAAATAATCACCAATCCCCAGCTGTGCCAGATACGTATCGACCCAAGCTCGCTTGGAGCTGGAGGCTAACCCAATGCGCAGGCCTAATGCTTTGGCCCCCTCTAAATAATCAAGAACGCCCGKGAGAATACCTTCATTCGCCATCTTCTCGGTATGTCGATCATGTATACCTTGCCGAAAAGATGCCCGATTAAGCGGAATGTTCAGCTCGGTGATCAAATATTCATAAGGGTCGAAGAGATGCGAGGACGTTCCAATGCACTTTCCGTACATGTCCAAAGTCAGCTCCACCTCATGCTCGAGATAAGCTTCCCTGAACGCCTCATACCAAGCCGTCTCCGTATCCAGAACCGTGCCGTCAAAATCTAAGATCAATGCTTTTATCGTAGTCAAATTGCATTCCTCCTCATGAACCACAACAAATTCTAAATAAAATGGGGAAGGGTTTCTAAAAACTTTGTCGAAATCTAGAAGACTAGTCTATATGACCTATATGACCTATGTGTACCAATCCGCAATGCTGTACAATTATGGAGGTGTTTTTGTTAATCATGTCACAAGCTAAATCCCAAGGCAAGCAAATATCTGTAAGGTTTTTTCGTTCTCTCTCTTTCAAAATTTCAGCTTGGACAGCCGCCTGCTATATTGTACTTTGCGTGTTGCTTACCTTCGTTTCCTATCAACAGCATAGGCAGCAAATGTCAGAAAACTTGGTCGCACTTGAGGAGATTTTCCACGCTCCCCTCATGCAGAAGATAGATTACATTGAGAAATCCAAGGAAGAATTAAAGAAAAATAAAGAAGCTTATAAGTATGAACCTGCTGTTATGAACGTACAGGAGGATATGGACCGTGTCTCTCAAGGGGATTTGGTCGAAAATGCCTACTTATTTTACCCAGAATGGACAACATTGGAGGGAGAGCCAGCTCTTTTGAATTTGTTATCCAATGCGGAGCTATATGTCGATGAGAAGCCAACTGATCCTTATGCACCCGTTCCTGAGTTGCTTACGGCGCTTAAGGAAGCAGAGAATACAGGTTTCGGTATTACGGGAGTCTACCAAGATTCATTAGGAACTTGGGTGAGTGCGGTGAGTACGATTCGAGATCAGGATGGCAAACTTGTTGCTTTTGTAGGATTAGATTTCAATTACAGCGTCCTGCAGGCACAAATGAATAAATATACCGTCCAATCGCTATGGACAGGTTTAATCGCCATTGTGATCGGAACCCTTTTTATCGTATTTATAGTACGACTGTATCTGCGTCAGATTACCCCATTAATGAAGCTGGCACAGTCAGCGGCAGCAGGAGATTTGTCGGATGCATCGCTGGTCAAAAGCAAAAGCAGTGATGAATTGGGTGTATTAGGCAATCATTTGAAAGACATGGTCGGGAACCTTCGCGGCCTTATCGTTCAGATTGCACAAGCAGCACAGCAGGTTTCGGCGGCATCGGAATCGCTGCAAACGGGTGCTCAGCAGACTAGCCAATCTACAGCATCTGTTAACGAAATGATGAGCCAGCTTGCTTCACATTCCGAGCAGCAACGTCACGGCACAGAGGAAAGCAGTCATGCCATGAATGAGATGGCTGTCGGGATTCAACGCGTAGCGGAATCTGCAGGTCATGCCACGGACATTTCAGGCCATGCGCGCGCTCATACGAGCGAAGGCAATGCACGGATGGGGCAGAGCATGCTGCAAATAAACGAGGCACTTCGCTCCGTACAACAGGCGGTACAAGCGATTCAGAGCTTGAAGTCGATGTCCGAGGAAATCGGCGAGATCACTGTCCTCATCACGCATGTGACGAGACAAACGAACTTGCTTGCACTGAATGCCTCTATTGAGGCAGTTAGAGCAGGTGAGCATGGCAAAGGCTTCGTAGTCGTTTCCACGGAAATCCGCAAGCTTGCGGATCAATCTCGACTGGCGACAGAACGTATTGCTGAGCTCGTTGAGCGTGTCCAACAAGAGACAGGAGCTGCTGTTATCGCGATGGATCGCGGCCTTGGGGAAGTGGAGGCTATGCAGGCTGTCGCCCAACAAACGGACGGTACGTTCAAGGAGCTTTCTGGCACGGTGCAGGAGGTCGTCGATCAGATGACCGATGTATCAGCCGTTTCGGAGCAAATGTCAGCAAGTTCAGAGGAAGTACTGGCGGGAATCGTGGAAATAGCAGAGCTAACTCGCATGACAACGGAGCTTACACAGGCTGTTGYGGCTGCAACGGAGCACCAACTAGCGACGATTTCGGAAGTTGCCAGGACGGCTAACGAATTGAATGGGATGTCGAATGAGCTGCAATTGGCTGTGGCTCGCTTTAAAGTGTAAGCCTCAAAACAGCTAGAAGAAATAGGATGCCTTCGGGCATCCTATTTTAGTACGGAAAACCTTGACATTTTCATTGATAATGATTATCATTTTTAGTTGATAGAGAGAAATTATCGAATCATTGGGCCCTATATACATATTCAAAATAAACGGCTACGCTGTCCTTCTTGGACAGGAGCGTTTATCTAGAAATTCAGCAAAATTGTGATGTGAAACTTATAAATACTGAATTTGGAAAAGGGGATGTTCCTCATGGCAATAGCAACGCGAATATATACCGAACAACTACATGTTTCTTATGATAAATTGAAAATCATCAACGATCTGAGTATCGAGATTCCAACGGGTAAGATCACCGCTTTAGTCGGTGCCAATGGATCKGGGAAATCGACGATATTGAAGGCGATGTCGCGACTATTGAAGCCGACGGAAGGGACCGTTTTCCTAGATGGCCATTCCATTCATCATCAATCGACGAAGGAAATCGCCAAGAAATTAGCGATTCTACCGCAGTCGCCATCCGCTCCGGAAGGCATTACAGCCGAAGAACTAGTAGGATATGGTCGTTTCCCGCATCAGCGCGGTTTTCAGAAGATGTCCAGCGCCGATCGTGAGATCATCAACTGGGCGTTCGAAGTGACGGGGATGACAGCGTTCAAGGATCGTCCGATCGATCATCTATCAGGTGGTCAACGTCAACGGGTATGGATCGCTATGGCATTAGCGCAGCAGACCGATATGTTGTTCTTGGATGAGCCAACGACTTATTTGGATATGGCACATCAGCTTGAGGTTCTCTGTTTGTTGAAGGAAATTAACGAGCGTCACAAGACGACAATCGTCATGGTTGTGCATGATTTGAATCATGCGACGCGTTATGCGGACCATTTGATTGCAATTAAAACAGGGAATGTCGTCTATGAAGGTTCACCGATGGATATTGTAACACCACAAATGCTGCTCGACGTGTTCGCTATTCATGCTGATGTCATCGTGGATCCAAGAGCAGGCGTGCCGCTCTGTATCCCTTATGGCTTGGTTTCGGATGATGAAGTTGTGGCGCAAGAAGTACGTAAAGTAGTAGTAACGAGTGCTTGATTAGCATAAATAAGCCTGTGAAAGAGGTACCCCCGGATCAGGAGGTGCCTTTTCTTTGTGGAAATGATAGGCTTCCCTTGTGTTCAGGAAGGATTTTTGGCACAATACTAACTAGATGGTACGCTTCGGCTGCTTAGAAGAACTGGACTGCACGTGATAGTCTTGAAAAGAGGATAACGGAATGAAACTTTCATCTATATATGGATTAACTTTTGATCAACTGGTCGCTTGGCTGGCCGAAAAAGGCTACAAAAAGTCACGCGCCCTGCAAGTATGGGACTGGCTGTATCGCAAGCGGGTCGCTTCGTTCGCGGAAATGACGGATGTGAAAGAGGATTGCTTAGCCACGTTAAGCGAGCATTTTGCTATTCATACCTTGAATGAGCACACGCGGCAGGAATCGGCGGACGGCACGATGAAATTCCTGTTCAAGCTGTCGGACGGCAATTTGATCGAAACGGTCCTGATGCGTCATAAATTCGGCTTATCCGTCTGTGTGACGACGCAAGTGGGTTGTAACATTGGCTGCAGCTTCTGTGCCAGTGGCTTGTTGGCCAAGAGCCGTGATTTGTCCGCCGCGGAAATCGTGGAACAAATTATGAAGGTCCAATTTCATTTGGACGCTATGGGCAAAGCTGAGCGCGTGAGCCATATTGTGGTGATGGGGATTGGCGAACCCTTCGACAACTTCGTGAATATGGTCGATTTTATCCGCGTCGTGAAGGATCAGAAAGGTCTGGATATTGCAGCAAGACACATCACAGTATCCACCAGCGGTCTGGCGCCTAAAATTAAAGAGTTCGCGGACTCGGATTTGAAAGTGAATCTCGCGATTTCCTTGCATGCGCCAACGAACGAGCTTCGTACACGCATCATGAAAATCAACAAAGCGATTCCGATCGAGACGTTGATGGAAGCAATTGAGTACTATTTGGAGAAAACGAATCGCCGTATTACGCTAGAGTACATTCTGCTCAAAGACGTGAACGATGGCAGAGAGCATGCACTTCAACTGGCTGAGCTGATTCAGCATATCCGCCAGCTGGCGAATGTGAACTTGATTCCGTACAATCCGGTGGATGAGCACAGCCAGTATCAGCGGAGTGAGCGCGAATCGGTGCGCGCCTTCTACGATACGCTCAAGAAGCAAGGCATCTCTTGCAGTGTGCGTTTGGAGCACGGATCGGACATTGATGCCGCTTGTGGGCAACTGCGAAGCAAACAAATCAAACAAGCCACAGGGGATAACGTTGTGGCGGGATAGAACTAGGGGTCTGTGAATGAATGACATTCGCGGGCCTTTTTGCATACAGGGGATGCCTGATGTGGACAACTCCAGCATACAATGGAAGAGCAGCAACTTCTTCGTTAGAATGCGTAAACTAGCTTTATAAGTTAGGAGAAGGAGAGTGGTCGTTGGTGAAGGCATGGATCCTCGGTGTGATTTGCGGTGCTGTTGTAACGGGTGTGACAGTGGTTTCTGCTTCTGATGTGCTTCATAAGGACAGACAAGTTGCGGTGAATGGGAAATTGCTCCATGCCCCGGTTCAAGTAACCGAAGATGGGACGACAATGACCTCTACAAGAGCGATTGCGGAAGCGCTCGGTGCAGAAGTGAGCTGGAACGAAGCGTTGAACACGGTCGAAATTCGCAGTACAGAGGATAATAGGATGTCATATGCCAAGTATGTGTCCTCTCTCCTTCACGGTACATATAGTTTGAAAATGGAGATCATGGGAGAGAATGCAGGCGCGCATGCCGATACGACAGTCGTGTTCTCGGATGGTTATGTGGATGTGCCTGACAACACGGATTTTCAGAAGCTTTTCCTCCTCCTCCTCGCTGATCAAATGGGGGATCTACCACTATCGAATAAGCGTATCGAGTTCTGGTCCAATAAAGAGCTTGCGCAGGCGTATGTCTCTGGGGACTATCGCGTGGATGGGCTGGAAGGATGGTCGGGGTTGAATGCCCGGTTTGGCTTGTTAACGAACGAGGGAGGAAGTAAATCGCTTTCGCATATTCTGAGTGTTCATGAGCGTGACAACGTCTCGATTGGCAAATATAAGCCCCAATAACACCAAAAGCCGTCCTTGCAGTGAACCTGCGTGACGGCTTTCTCATTTGTGCTTAGTTGCGGCTACGTACGATCATCATTAGGCCGCCAACCACGATGAGCCCAATAGCGATGATGGAATTGTTATGGAATAGCGTCCCGAAGATGGAACCGATAGAGAAGATCGCGAAGAACAGCAGCGACATCACCGATAGGATGTTAATCGGAATGAGCAAATACTTATTGCGGCCGCCGAACCAATACAGTTCGAACAAGCCGACAGCCACTGCAAGCATGAAACCTGGCCACATGAGGTGCCAAATATCAAAAAGCGCGGAGATTTGGCATACGATACCTGCCGTTAGTAGAATACCACCTGGAACAAGTACGCCTACGCCTCGTCGTTGCATGATGAAGAAGTACAACCAATGGAAGAAGACCCCGACAGGAATAACGAAGAGTGTCGGCCAGAAATATTCAAAAATAGTGCCCGAACTAAACGATACATCCCCTTTTAGAAACATAAAAACACCTAACAGAATCAAGATCGGCCCGAGAAAGGCGCTGCGATTCATATTCATATTCAATTTGTTCACTCCTATTATTGGATTCATTACTCTAAGAATACCATGACAGGGTACAAGTGTCTTCAGACTATAGGGAAGGACGAAGATCGGTCTGAGGACTGATTTAACTGGAAAACGTACATCTAAATTCACCCAATTCGTCATTGAAAAAGGACTAACTGGATTTCCTACAGCTAATTTCGCATATTCCGTCCGAAAGCGCCAGAAGCCGAGATTTAACTACCTAAAATCCATCTAATTGAGTAAATTGGCCGATTTGCGCTTGAATAGATGTAGTTTTTCCAGTTAATCCAATTCCAATCTACTCAAGTGCCTGGCGGGGAGCTGATTGCGTGGTTAGAGGGGGAAGGGGGCTATTTTGGTGGAGTAGATGAAGATGAAGATGAAGATGAAGATGAAGATGAAGAAGTTGGATGGGGCTGTAAAATGGCGTGGTTGGAGAGACAAGTGTTTGAGGAGCGGTAATGCAGGAGCAGTAATGCAGGAGCAGTAATGCAGGTGAAGTAATGCTAGTGGAGGAACTGAAGAGGCAGAAGTGAAAGTAGCTTAGGGTCCGCTATACGCCAAAAAGCCTTCCTCCCACAACGTGGAAGGAAGGCTTCAACAGAAGGGGCAGAAGCCCCTATAACCCTTACTAGAAAAACTTCACGAGCTCATCCTTGATCTCGTTATTCGAACCGCCAACCACTTTCTGAAACTGTGGTTTGTCGAACAGCGCTTGGATTTGCTCTGGATACGTCTGCGCAATACCGCGCAAGCGGATCGACTCATCGAACTTCGCCGGATGCGCAGTGGACAAGGATACCGTTACCTCGCCAGCGACGGCGAGCTTATCAGCAGCAGCAACACCGCACGCGGTATGCGGATCGAGCAGGTACTCGTACTTCGCGTGGTAGTCGCTGATCGTGTCGAGACACTCGTCGTTCTTCACGCCGTACGCAGCGAAATCAGCCTGTACGGTCTTCAACTTGTCGGCAGGGATGACAACGCGGCCTTCGGCCTTAAACTGCTCCATGATCGCGTTAACAGCCGCAGCGTCTTCGCCGTACAGATAGAACAAGTAGCGTTCGAAGTTGCTCGCCACTTGAATGTCCATGGACGGGCTATACGTGCCACGGAACTCGCCTGGTTGATACACGCCTTCTTGTACAAACTTCTCGAGAATATTGTTCTCATTCGTAGCAAGAATGAGCTTGTTGATTGGAAGCCCCATTTTCTGAGCCAAGTAGCCAGCAAAAATATCGCCAAAATTCCCCGTCGGTACGCTGAAATTTACCTTCCCAGCCTGCCCCACTTGTGGCAGTTGGAAGTAGGCGTAGAAATAATACACCGTTTGCGCCAAGATGCGGGCAATGTTGATCGAGTTAATCGCGCGCAAATGGTAGCGGTGCTTGAACTCAACGTCTGCGAAAAGCTCCTTGATGATGCGTTGGCAATCATCGAAAGTACCTTCAACCGAAAGATTCAACACATTCGCGTCATTGACGGTTGTCATTTGCAGCTCTTGTACCTTGCTGACCTTCTGGTGCGGATGCAGGATACAAATACGGATGCCCTCTTTACCGCGAACACCCTCGATTGCGGAAGCTCCTGTATCGCCGGAGGTAGCTCCGAGGATGTGGATGATGGAGTTCGTTTTGCGTGAAACGTACGAATACAGATTGCCAAGGAATTGCAGGGCAATATCCTTGAAGGCAAATGTAGGCCCGTGGAACAATTCAAGTACATACGTGTCATCGCTTAGGCGTTTAACCGGTGTAACCGCTTCGTCACGGAACGTTGCATAGCTTTCATCAACGAGCTGCTTCAGCTCATCGCGTGGAATTTCGTTGTTCACAAAAAGCGAGAAGATTTCTAGGGCTAGCTCTGAATAGGAGAGCTTTGACCAGCTTTTAAGTGTGTCAGCAGATAGCTGTGGGAGGTGTTTCGGTACGAGTAGACCGCCGTCATTGGCCAATCCCATCAGGATCGCATCGATGAAGCCGATAGGTTCTACTTTGCCGCGAGTGCTAATGTATTCCATATGAGTCCCCTTATACGATTGAATTTTCAGTTATTGTATCAAAAAACAGAACATTTGGACAGTGCACATCCGTCACAGGTACGATTCTTTCAAAAACAAAGAGAGGCTGTCTCAAAAGCCAATTTTGACTTTTTGAACTAGCCCCTTTTTTCGTTAATGACCGATGATTAATAAACCTGCTTCCCGCATCTAACTGGATTTTCTCCATCTATTTGAAGTGGAATTCTCGAATTTGAAAGATTAACTGTATTTCCTGTAGTTAAATTCCTTCGATTTACTCGATTCTTCAAATTTCATACAAATTAAATGTACTTTTTCCATCTAATTCTCAAAATACGTCAGATTCGAGCAAATTAGCTGTAGTTTATACATCTAAACATGAATTGGCGGTCACCATGCGCCGAATACACTACCCACTGTGGATTCCGATGACTGAACACATGGTGCATGACATTGTATCAAAAGGAACATAGATGCGCTATTTGCCTTATTTTTGCTATTCTTGCTCTGCTTCTACAACGATTTTCCAGGCGTTGCTGATAGGCGGCAAGCTTTTGGTCATCATAGGGCCGTAAAAGCCGATCACGTTCGCACCTTTAACCAGCGCGGATTTGTCAATGGGAATGCCCTTACCGTCTACAATGGCTGTGTCAGTACCAACTGTAAGAACAACCTCACCTGGCGCATCTTCGGTAAGCCCTTGGCCTTTAACAAGAAGGCTGCCATCTTCGCGTACAGCTTCAATGATGCCAGAAGTACCTAAGGCACCCTTATGAGCTGCTGTATCAAGCACGGTGATTTTGGATGTGGACGTTTGCGGCGGCAAACTAAGTGTCATCGCCATGGAATGCTCCGCAGTGATCGTTAAACCAACGTGAAGATCAGCAAGTGTCAGCTTCGTGCCGTTAAGCATTTGGTAGGTTGTTTCTGGGCTCACATTGAGCACGATACCACCAGTACCCGTGTCTTGAATTTGAATCTGAGCGTTATCGCCTGTTGTACGAATGGAGGTGATGACGCCGGTCGATTGCACGTTCTTGGTCGCCTCTTTCACTGTGATCCCTTCGGAACTTCCTCTTTGCTTCGCGTGCATATCGGGAATAACAGCATCTGTGGTAGCTGCATAAGCGGCTCCTGTTGTCAGCAGGCTGGATAAGGAGAGGATGGCTAGCGTTTTCTTCATCATAGGTTTCATCGTGTGTAACTTCCTTCCTGTGTGTGAAATATAGGTAATAATCTTGCTCTCTCTAACATTGGGGGCTGTGATAAGGTTCCAGACGAGCTGAAAGTTTCATTTTAAACAAGATACAGAGTGGACTTCATAGAGTGGAAACTATAGAATCAATGAGTGTGCCAAGAAATTGTAAAGAGGTGGTAATGGTGTCTTTTGTTATGAAGCTTCGCTGGTTTTTCAAAGAGAGATGGAAGTATTATGTACTCGCAGTCTCACTCTTAATCGGTGTGAATATCTTAGCGACGATTCCGCCCAAAATGATCGGGAATATCATTGACCATATTCGTACTGGGAGTTTAACAGCTTCCGGGCTTCATTATACGGTGTATTTGCTGATTGGGCTTTCGCTGCTTCTGTATGTCATGACCTATTTGTGGATCACGAATTTATTCGGTAACTCCGCATTGGTGGAGAAGCTGCTTCGAGGACGATTGTTGACGCATTTGTCCAAAATGTCTCCTCCGTTTTTCCAACGCAACACGACGGGGCAGCTGATGGCGCTGGCGACGAATGACATTCTAGCCATTGGTCAAACGTCCGGTTACGGGGTGATGACGCTCGTCTCTACGATCGTGGGAGCATCTGTCGTCATCATCACGATGGTGTCGCTGATTTCGTTCAAATTAATGCTTGCAGCGTTAATTCCACTGCCTTTTCTAGCTGTGATGATTAATATGTTAGGCAAAAAGGTCCGCACACGCTTTCTGGCGGCACAAGCCTCCTTCGGTGTAATGAATGATCATGCGCTGGAATCGATCTCCGGTATCCGAGTCATTCGTTCTTATGTGCAAGAAACGCACGATTTGAAAGCCTTCGATGAAGTTACATCGGATGTGATGAACAAAAACCGCCGCGTATCGATGCTCAATGCGCTGTTCCAACCATTGACCTCTTTGATCGTTGGTCTCAGCTATTCGATCGGTATCGGATACGGGTCGTATCTCGTGTTCCAAGGCGAAATCACGCTGGGACAGCTGATTTCCTTCAATATTTACCTCGGTATGCTCATCTGGCCGATGATTTCCTTCGGCGAGTTTATTAACGTTCTGCAGCGGGGGAGCGCCTCGGCAGATCGTCTCGATAAAGCACTGACGCAGCAAGCTGATATTGTCGATGCTGAGAATCTTGTCCACGTCGCTGTGCCTGAACGCATCGAGATGAACGATCTGACGTTCACCTACCCGACTGCGAATCATCCAAGCCTCGTTCACGTCTCCTTTGAGTTGCAGCGGGGACAGACGCTTGGGATCGTCGGTCGGACCGGCAGCGGCAAAAGCACGCTCCTCAAGCAACTGCTGCGCCAATATCCAATTGATCCAGGCAAGCTAAGCATCTCGGGTGTACCCATCGAGGAAATCGCCATCGATCAAATCAAACGTTGGGTTGCCTACGTGCCTCAGGAGCATCTGCTGCTATCGAAATCCATACGTGACAATGTCGCGTTAGGCAAGCATACGGCTTCACCGGAGGAGATTGCGCACGCTGTAGAGATGGCTTCTTTTACCCAAGATATTGCCCAAATGCCTGATGGTTTATCAACAATTGTTGGTGAGAACGGCGTGATGCTGTCCGGCGGACAGAAGCAGCGTCTAGCGATTGCGCGAGCGCTGTTGATTGATTCGGAGATTTTGCTGCTGGATGACTCGCTCTCCGCGGTTGATGCTCGTACGGAAAGTCGCATTCTTCAGCATATCCGCAAGGAACGAGCGGGGCGTACGACACTCATTTCCACACACCGACTGTCTGCTGTGAGCCACGCGAACTGGATTCTTGTCCTAGATGAAGGCCGAGTCATTGAAGAGGGCACCCATGAGGAGCTTATGCAGTTCGGTGGCTGGTACCGTGAACAGTGGGATCGTCAACAGATGGAAGCCAGTCTCGAAGAGTGAGAAAGGAGGACAACTATTTTGTCTAAACCGACTACGGCCAGACGACTCATGTCTTACGCACTCGTCTACAGGTTCAGAATTCTCGGAGCGCTGCTCATTCTTTGTTGTTCAGTAGCTGCCGAGCTGGGCGGGCCTTATATAACGAAAACGATTATTGATACCTATCTCTCCACAGGTGCGCAAGAAATGGCGCCGGTGCTCAAACTGCTAGGCCTGTATATGGGTTTACTGTTAACAGCAGGTCTATGTAATTATTCACAAGCCTATATTCTTCAATCTACCGCCTTACAAATTATTAAAAACATGCGGATGGATTTGATGGGCCACATTCAGCGTATTTCTCTGCGTTATTTCGATAACACGCCGATAGGCCAAGTCGTATCTCGTATCGCCAATGACACGGAAGCTGTCCGCGATCTCTTCATGAGCTTTATGGCCACGTTCGTTGTCAGTATGCTCCAATTGGTCGGGATTTACGTTGCACTTTTCCTATTGGATTGGC
Source organism: Paenibacillus sp. 01T442 (assembly GCF_056398345.1). NCBI lineage: Bacteria > Bacillati > Bacillota > Bacilli > Caryophanales > Paenibacillaceae > Paenibacillus > Paenibacillus sp. 01T442. Next base: position 67,662 of record NZ_JBFTPF010000027.1, on the reverse strand, counting down.
ATCTAGCCTTGTTCTGCTTGGTGCTGCCGCCGATTTTTGTAGTGATTATGTATGTTCATCTCAAATATTCGAAAATCTTCATCACGATTATGCGCGCTAGGCTCAGCGATATGAATGCGATGATCAATGAATCGATCGTCGTGATGCCGATTATTCAAGCTTTTCGCCGTGAGAAAGTCACGCTGGAAGAGTTCGAAGTGCTGAACATGGATCGCTATGTGAACCAGCGGAAGCAATTTCAAATTTACGGCCTATCCACACGTAATGTGGTCGGGACGATCGGCAGTTTGGTGACGGCGATGGTCATTTGGTATTTTGGCGGAAAATCGCTGGAGACCGCCATTTCGTTCGGTGTGTTTTACGCGTTTATTGATTATTTAGGTCGGGTTTTTCAGCCGATTATTGGGATTTTCGATCAGTTGACGAATGCGCAGCGGGCTTTTGTATCAGCGGAAAAGGTGTTCACGATTCTTGACATGGAAGGTCAAGACGTTGAGAAGGTTGGCCACGTGGAGCGCCCTGAGGGCATCGTGAAGTTCGATAATGTCACCTTTGCTTATAAAGAAGGGGAAAACGTCTTGAAGGGAATCTCTTTCGAGGCGCGAAAAGGGGAGACGATCGCCCTAGTCGGGCACACCGGCTCAGGCAAAAGCTCGATCCTGAACCTGCTGCTTGGCTTCTACGAGCCTGGTGAGGGCTCAATCACGATTGATGGCCGCGACATCAAGGGCATGTCCAAGCAAGCCCTGCGTAAGCATATGGGGATCGTGCTGCAGGATCCGTTCCTGTTCGCGGGGGACATCAAGTTCAACGTCAGCTTGTACAACGAGGATATCTCACTCGACAGAGTGAAGGCTGCGTTGCGGGATGTTGGCGCAGCTGGCTTTATCGAGCAACTGCCGAACGGCTACGACGAGCAAGTCGTCGAGCGGGGCAGCACGCTGTCCTCTGGCCAGCGGCAGTTGATCTCGTTCGCGCGTGCGCTGGCATTCGATCCGTCGATCCTGATCCTCGATGAGGCGACAGCCTCCATCGACAGTGAGACGGAAGGGCTCATCCAGCGTGCGCTGAAGGTTGTGAGTGAAGGGCGGACGACCCTCGTCATCGCGCATCGGTTGTCCACGATCCGCGATGCGGATCAAATTCTTGTGCTGCACCGCGGCGAGATCGCCGAGCGGGGCAATCACGATACGCTCATGGCGCTAGGCGGGCGCTACGCGAAAATGTACCAACTGCAGAAGGGTTCTTCGGCAGTTGTAGGGTAGAAAGAGGCGCTTCCTCGGTTGATGGGGAAGCGCCTTTTGTGTGTAGGTGTGCCGCGGTGCACAGCGCGGTTGGTAGCGTCGTCGACGGTGGCTGCGACTAGCCTTAGCCTGCCTTGGGGCGACGAGCTCCCGCGCCATGGGCCCGTAGATGCCCTAGGAGCGACAGTCCCCCGCGTCTCGTGTAACCAACCCCTGCATGAGGAGCGGTCGGCACCCGCACCCGCACCCGCACCCGCACCCGCATTAACTGGAAAACCTCCAGTTAAAATCGCCGATTTTAGGCTTGGCGGCCAAATACAGCCGAATTAACTACAGGAAATACAGTTAAGTTCTCTGAAGTGAGAAAAGTGACGAAATTAGATGTACTTTTTACAGTTAACGTGTGGGAGAGGGGGAGCTGTGGTGGAGGTGGAAGGTGAAGTAGAAGATGAAGTTGAGGGGGAGTTGGAGTGGAGGTGGAAGGTTAAGTAAAGGAAGAGGAAAAGGAAAAGGAAAAGGTAGAAATAGAGATAGGTAAAAAGTAAAGATGATGCTGGTGCTGAAGGCGTGAAACAGTCTTAATGCTAATTTGTTTAAAGCACGTGTCCCTCAACAGAGCTATAACCCACCAATCCAAGGTGACCATTTAGAATTCAACATTACCCATCAACATAACAGAAAATCTGATAACAAGCGAACCCACCAAAATAACAACAGTCAGTAACAAGCCAACTCACCAAACACCACGACTAGCCAGCACCATATATCCACGACCGCATCACAACCCACCCCAACAAGCCTGCTCTTATTACTTTCAGAAGCTACTTCTCTAAACTTACGGCGCAACTTGCTCCAAAACCGCTGTTCAAGCTCACTCCTAACTGCCGATTGCGCGGAAAGGGAAGAAGAATTTTACATATTTTGATTGACATGCAACTAAATTGTTGCATATAATGGGCGCATGGACAAACTTTTTAAAGCACTTGCAGACGGAACACGCAGAGAATTACTCGACATCTTGTTCGTGAATAACGGACTATCCTTATCAGAACTCTGTCAGCAAATGACAATGAGCCGCCAAGCTGTTACGAAGCACCTTTTGCTGCTGGAGGAGGCAAATCTGGTTACGGTCATGTGGCATGGCCGCGAGAAACTTCACTATCTGAACCCAGTACCGATCGGGGAGATCTATCATCGCTGGATCGGTAAGTTTGATCAACGTCGCATTGAGGCGTTAACCAATTTGAAGCTAGCCCTAGAGGAGGATTCGAATCATGAATAAGAAGTCTTTCGTTTATGTGACATACATCGCAACGACACCTGAGAAGCTATGGGCAGCCTTAACGAGCAGTGAGTTTACGAAGCAGTATTTTTTTGGTCGTGAAATCATTTCAGATTGGCAAGTCGGTTCAAGCTTTCACTTAATGAATAAAGACAAGACTGAACACTACGGTGAAGTACTTGTCTATGAGCCGTATCGCTTGCTCGCGATTACTTGGAGCATTAAGGACGCGGAAGGTGATCGGATGTCCAATGTGACGTATGAATTAACACCATTGAACGGTACGATCAAGCTAACGCTTCGCCATGAGGAGCTGTTGGAACAGGATATTCGTAAGGATGAAGGCAAAATCGAAGGATTTAACAACGGCTGGCCTGTCATTCTCAGCAATTTGAAGAGTCTGCTCGAAACAGGCAAAATATTGCCAGCGTTCTAAAGGAGGGCAAGATGATGAGCATAAATCAACTGAAATACTCGGTTAACAACGCGGGTGCATTTTCTGATTTTGCAAGTGTGACTGAAGGCATGTTGAAGGGTAAAATCTTTCTAAAAGACTCCTTACAACTAACGAGTATGGAAGTTTCACTTAATCATTTACCCCCGCAAGGGGAGATCCCCTTTTATCATAAGCACCAGCAGAATGAAGAGCTCTACATCTTCCTTCAAGGGCAAGGCCAGATCCAAGTGGACGGAAACGAAATAGATGTGCACGAAGGCACGTCCATTCGCATTGCACCTGACGGTGTGAGAGCGTTAAGGAATACGTCGGCGACACAAGGCCTGCATTTTATTGTCATTCAAGCCAAGGAGAATAGTCTCACCCAATGGGTGGAGACAGATGGAATTATTCAGGATCAACCCGTCGAATGGCATAACAAGCTCTAGTTGTTTAAAACAAAAAAACAGCGGCAAGCTAAGACTGTACAACGAAGTCCGAGCTTGCCGCTGTTTCGTTATTTTCTTACTTCACCTTACGATCCCGCAGATAGCTCCACAGCATCAAAACAAACCCCGCCCCGGTCAATCCCGCGCCGATCCAAGGCAACGACGACAGGCCGATGTGCGTAATCGCCCAGCCACCTAGAAAAGCACCGCCAGCGTTGCCGAGATTCAACGCAGAATGCGTTGAGGTGGCCGCCAGCTCTGGCGCTTCTTTGGCCAGATTCATGATGCGAATCTGGAGCCCAGGCAAAATCCCGAACGCCGCAATGCCCCATATGAATATGGTGATAATCGCGGCAACCGGGAATTGATCCGTATACGCGAATACAGCTAGAATAAGCGCTAACGCAGCGAAATTGCCGATCAGGGAAGGCATGAGCTTCCAGTCAGCCATTTTGCCACCTAGGATGTTGCCTAAAGTAACGCCAAAGCCGAACAAGACGAGAATCCACGTCACGCTGCTCTCTTTGAATCCTGTGATGTTGATAAGAATGGGCGCGATGTAGGTGAACACTGCAAACAAACTGCTGCAACCTAAAGCGCCAATCAGGAATACGAGTAACAATCTTGGCTGCAAAAGAGCACGAACCTGTTTGGCAAGACTGCTATTGGTTTTCTGTGTAATCTGTGGAATGAAGATGAGAATACCGATGAAAGAGACGATTCCCATAATGACAACGGAGCCGAAGGATGCCCGCCAGCCGAGATGCTGACCGATGTAGGTGCCAAGCGGTACGCCAAGAATATTCGCGATAGTTAGACCCGCCATCATCACGGAAATGGCACTGGCCCTCTTTTCAGGCCGAACCAAATTCGCCGCGATCACAGAGCCCACACCGAAGAATGTACCGTGAGCCAAAGCAGTGATCAGTCGCGCTGCCATCACGACCCCATAGGACGGAGCAAGGGCAGCTAGGCCATTGCCTAAGATGAAGATGAGCATCAGCACGAGAAGAAGGCGTTTTTGCGGCAGCTTATGAGTCAACATAGCGAGAATCGGAGCACCGAATGCCACGCCAAGTGCATAGCCCGTAATCAATTGACCCGCTTGCGAAATGCTAACGTTCAAGTCATCCGCCACATTGGGCAGAATCCCCATAATAACGAACTCGGTCATACCGATCGCGAAGGCGCCAACCGTTAGGGAGAAAAGGGAGATAGGGAACCGTTCTTTCTCGGTCGCTGTCCCTTGTAAAGCATGTGAAGTGTTCATGGTTGCATAGATCCCACCTTTCTATCTTAAAGGTTTAATCATACCACGAGGACAAGCGACAAGGTATGACATTCTTTGCATTTTTTTGTGATAAGTAATAATTTCAAATTTGCCTGTTGACATTTATCTTTAAATAAAGTATCTTTAAATTAAGATAAACGAAACAAACATAAGAAATGAGGTGAAGCAACATGAGCGAAACAAGAAATCAATCTTTAGATCTTTACATCGCCCTTTCTAGAGCGAGTGAGTGGGTGAACGCCCACGGGGATCGAGATATTCGCAAGCATGGACTGAACCGCACAGAGTTTGGTGTACTAGAACTGCTTTACCACAAGGGATCGCAGGCGATTCAACAAATTGGCAGTAAAGTATTGATGAGTAGTGGGAATATTACCTATGTCGTTGATAAGCTGGTCAAAAAGGAATTCGTTATACGCAATACATCGACGGAAGATCGCAGATTGATTTTTGCTGAAATTACGGAAAAAGGGAAACAATTTATTGAGGACGTTTTTCCGAAGCATGCCGAAGTGATTGAGAGCGCAGTGGCAGGATTGACGGACGAAGAGAAGAAGCTCGCAAGTCAGCTGCTGAAGAAGCTAGGCAGATATGCGCAAGAAGGATTCAAGTAGTGATCGAGTTCAATTGCGCTCAGCACAAACGGAATCCCTAACATAAATGACACTATCTTATGTAAACTATCTTAAAATAAAGATTCTTAAATATGAAGGAGTTGGCTATTATGACAACAACACAACAACAAACCGCAGGTATCCACCATATCACCGCTTTCGTTCAACATGCACAGGCAACCGTAGATTTTTATGCAGGTATTCTAGGGCTTCGTATGATCAAAAAAACGATCAATTTCGATGCACCGGAAGTATACCATCTCTATTTCGGTAATGAAGCAGGAAGCCCGGGCACGATCATTACTTTCTTCCCATATGCGGGATCCCGCAAAGGTCGGGTCGGCGGTGGTCAAGTCGGCATCACGACTTACGCCGTGCCAACAGGCAGCCTTTCTTTCTGGGAAGCGCGCCTTACACAATTCGGTGTTGCCTATGAGAAAAATGCGCGATTCGGCGAAACCTATGTACAATTCAAAGACCCAGACGGTCTGAGACTAGAGATTGTTGAGCGCGAACAAGGTGCGCCAAGTCAGTGGGCATTTGGTGGTGTTCCCGTGGACAAAGCGATCAAAGGCTTCGGCGGCGCTGTCCTCTACAGCACGGCACCTGACAAAACGTCGGAACTCCTTGTGAATGTCATGGGTTTGAAAAAAGTAGGGCAAGAAGGCGCCTATGCACGCTTCGCTTCCTTCGGCGACTTGGGTAATATCGTCGATATCAACGTAACGCCGATGGACTACGGTGCTGGCGGCGCGGGAACTGTTCATCATATCGCATGGCGTGCGAAAGATGATGCCGAGCATGCGCTATGGAGAAGTCACGTAGCGAGCAATGGCTACCACCCTACTCCAATCGTGGATCGTCAATACTTCAACGCGATTTACTTCCGCGAAGAAGGCGGCATCCTGTTCGAAATTGCTACTGATCCGCCAGGGTTTGCAAGAGATGAAGCGCCAGAGGCGCTTGGCGAAAAATTAATGCTGCCAGAATGGTTTGAAGCAAGCCGCGATCAAATCGTGCGAAATCTGCCGCCAATCGAAGTGCGGGTATTGGAAGGTGATGAGCAATGAAACATATCTATCAGCAAGGATCTGATCTGACAGCGTCCGTGCTCGTTCTGTTTCACGGAACGGGTGGGACCGAGCAAGACCTGCTGCCATTGGCGCAGGCAATTTCACCAACCTCCTCCGTACTTAGTGTACGGGGGAACGTCCTAGAAAACGGCATGCCGCGGTTCTTCCGTCGGCTGGCTGAGGGCATCTTCGACGAGGAAGATCTGATCTTCCGTACGAAGGAAGTGTACGATTTCCTCGACGCAGCAGCAGTCGAGCACGGCTTCGATCGCAGCAACGTCGTTGCGATCGGCTATTCCAACGGCGCGAACATCGCGGGCAGCTTGCTGTTCCATTACCCGAATGCGCTTCGCGCAGCCATTCTGCATCATCCGATGGTGCCGCGTCGCGGCATCCCGCTGCCTGATCTCTCAGACACCCCTGTATTCATCGGGGCTGGCAAGAACGACCCGATCTGCTCACCCGAGGAGTCGGAGGAGCTAGAGCGCCTGCTGAGCGATGCTGGATCGGATGTTCATGTGCATTGGGAGAATTCAGGCCACCAATTGACGCGCTCTGAGGTTTTTGCCGCAGCAGAGTGGCTCAAAGGGATCTCACTCTAATAGAGGAAGAGAGGAGATTGTCACCATGACCATGCTAGGCATTGATCCATCCGCACAAAGCGAGCGTGAGAATTATAAGCTGCTCATCGGCAGTATTATCCCGAGGCCGATCGCTTTCGTCTCGACGTTATCGACTGAAGGCGTGCTGAACGCCGCGCCTTTCAGCTATTTCACCATCGTGACGGCGGACCCGCCGATGGTTGCCGTTTCCGTGCAGCGGAAGCAGGGTGTCCGGAAGGATACCTCCCGCAATGCAGTCGATACAGGAGCCTTCGTTGTACATATCTCAGACGAATCCTATATCGACCAGATCAACCAGAGCGCCGCTGCGCTGCCGCCTGAAGAGAGCGAAGTGACGCTGACGGGGTTAACGCCCGTCCCGAGCAGCCACATCGTTGTTCCGGGCATCGCCGAAGCCAGCATCCGCATGGAATGCGTCCTCGAGCAGGTGATTCCGCTAGGCGGAACACTGGACGCACCCGCGGCAGATTTGTTAATCGGACGCGTCGTATATTTTCACATTGATGAGAACTTAGTTGACAAAGGACGTATTGACCCGATAAAGCTAAAGCCTGTAAGTCGGTTAGCGGGCAATGCTTATGCGAAGCTTGGCGAGCTTTTTGAGATAGATAGGCCGGTGTAAAAGAGACGGACCGCTTCGTTCTAACGCAGAACGAGAGGCGATTCGTCTCTTTTTATGACGACTTACTTATATTGCATTTTACAAAAAGGGTTTACCCACGTATGATGAGTTAGCTATGTAATATTTCTTATCCTATAACGGGAACTTATTTCGATTCGTAACGTACTACTTCAAGGCACATAAACTTACGAGATCCGACACGACGCGGAGAGAGGGAGTTCTAACAGGATGAAGCATGAGGATAAGGGTGGGTGGCGGAAAGATATCGCGCCTTTCGAAAGACCACATATGAAGCATAGTGTGTGGCAAATCATCAATACAGTGGGACCCTTTTTCGTGCTTTGGTATTTTGCTTTTCTAAGTCTTTCCGTTTCAATTTGGCTAACTTTCGTGATTGATCTAATTGCTGCAGGTTTTTTGATCCGCATATTTATCATTTTTCATGATTGCTGTCACAAATCCTTTTTCAAAAACAAACTCGCCAATGAAATTGTTGGCACACTAACAGGAATATTAACCTTCGTACCGTACCATCAGTGGCGTCATACACACTCTGTTCACCATGCATCTAGTGGTAACTTGGATAAAAGAGGCGTAGGTGACATCTGGACGCTAACCGTGGATGAATATATGGAAGCAACATGGCTTAAACGAATGACATATCGCCTATATCGCAGTCCGTTTGTGATGTTTATTATTGGACCGATCTTCATCTTTTTGATTGATTACCGATTTAACCGCCGGAAGGCAGGCATGAAAGAAAGAATCAATACGTATATCACCAATATCGGTATTGTTGGCAGTATTGCACTGCTTTGCTGGGGGATGGGTTGGCAGTCTTTCCTGCTGATTCAAGGACCGATGTTCTTCTTCTCAGGTATGGCGGGCATTTGGTTGTTCTACGTTCAGCATAACTATGAAGAAACCTACTACGAGAATGATGCAGAATGGGATTATGTGAAAGCCGCGATGCACGGAAGCTCGTTCTATAATTTGCCTCGTATTCTACACTGGATTACAGGCAATATTGGCTACCACCACATTCATCATTTAAGCCCGCGCGTGCCTAACTATCATTTGCAAAAGGTACACAATAAGAGCGCAGCACTTCGCAATGTGCAGACAATTACACTGAAGACGAGTCTGGAATCTTTGAAATTCCGTATTTGGAATGAGGAATCCAAGAAGTTCATTCAGTTCAAGGATTTGAAGCAGTTCCGCGTGAAAGTGAAGCCACGCATTATAAAAGCTGTAGATGTGGAATAATTAACTTGTGTCTGACCTGTGATTATCTGCAGGTTAGGCGCTTTTTTTATCGAAATAGCGTTGAAATGCCTAAGTGGGCACTGTATAATCCAACTATGACGTCAAAAAGTGAACAGGTGTTTATTAATGCAAATTTTAAAAGATGAAGTCAAACAAAGTATCCGCCAATCGGCATTGGCCGAGTTCAAGAAGCATGGATATTTGAAAGCCTCCATTCGGCAAATTGCAGATTCCGCAGGCATAACACCAGGTAACATCTATCGTTACTTCAAGAGCAAGGATGATCTGTTCGATGAACTGATACAGCCCATTCAGGAGCAATTAGCTGAGGTTTTGCGCGTTTGCAAGCAAGAAGTGGATGACACCCTTTGCACGGCATTGTCTGATCATTTAGTAATTTTACGCCGAATTGATGCCTCCCTGATGCTGCTTTTCAAGGAGTCCAGCACCGAGCTTACGATTCTGCTGAATCTAAGTGAAGGTTCTCGATTTGCTTCAGCGAAACAAGACATGATTACATTGGTGCATCAGATTATTTCCGAAGTATTTACAGCAGAATTGGCGCCTTCAGGCACGCTGTCCCAGAAAGATCAGTTATCTGCTCAAATGATTTCGACCACGATGATCGAGAGTATTTGTCTGATTTTGCGCGACCATGAGGATGGCGATACGATTAAAATGCTCGTTGATGAACTGTTGTACCTGTATTGCACCGGTATTTCAGAAAAAATAAAGCAAGCACAGGCGTAAATTTTTTTGGCTCAATAATGAACGCTTGTTTACTAGTGAGTGGAGGAGAAGAGAGAGATGAAATCAATTATTAAATGGCGTTGGGCGATTCTAGCCGCGTGGTTGGTGGCGACGGTGTTGCTGACGGTTTTCCAACCGAATGTGAATGCGATTCTTGGATTAAGAGGGCAAGATCCGCTGCGTAGTGACGCACCATCCAAGGTTGCTTCAGCAATTTTGAATAAAATCAATGGGGTTGAGGGCACGAGTGATATCGTGGTCTTCCATAACCCGAACAAACTGTCGGAAGCAGACATGAAAGCGATTGAGACTGGCATTACGAACTTGAAAAGCCATCAAGACCAGCTCGGTTTCAATCAGTTAATTGATCCGTTTACCATGCCTGAGGCGAAGTCATCGTTGATTTCTGAGGATGGCACAACCTTAATGGCGAGCTTTTCGTTGGATAAAAGAGGGCGTCACGTCGAGGACATTAAGCTGGAGTTTGAAGATGTTCTGAAGGACATGAAGGTGGAGTATTACCTCTCTGGGGAGGATTTCATCCAGGATGATTACATTAAAGCTTCCGAGTCCGGTGTTGAAAAAAGTGCCGCGCTAACGGTCATTTTCATCCTAGCTGTCTTGGTGATCATGTTCCGTTCCGTTATTATTCCGGTGGTATCCTTGTTGGCTGTCGGTATATCGTACCTGGTGTCCATGGGGATTGCCGCGCAGCTCATCGATAAGTTCAATTTCCCGGTGACGAGTGTTACGCAAATGCTGTTGATCTTAATTCTTTTCGGGATTGGGACCGATTATAACATTCTCTTATTTAATCGATTCAAAGAGGAATTATCCCATGGCTTATCCGTGGATGAAGCGATCATTGTGACCTACCGCACGGCGGGTAAAACGATTTTCTACAGTATTTTGACCGTGTTTATTGCGTTTGCTGCCTTAACGTTATCGGATTTCGGTATTTATCAGTCAGGTAACGTGGTTGCGATTGGTACGGCGATTCTCTTGCTCCAAATCGTAACGGTGACGCCGTTTTTCATGAAAATGCTGGGCAATAAGCTCTTCTGGCCTTCCAAAGGCATGGGGGGTCATAAGGAGAGTAAATTCTGGGCAGGTTTGACGAAAATTGCGGTGAAAAGACCGATTATAACGACAGTAATCATTCTAATTATTACAATTCCGCTTGCGCTTGCGAATCATCAGAAACTGTCGTTTGACCAGTTGAAGGAACTTGGAAATGATCACCAATCCACCAAAGGCTTCAGCCTCGTTGCGGACCATTTCAGCCGAGGTCAGGCACTCCCAACGATGGTCGTTATTGAGAATGACAAACCACTTAACACGAATGATGGTTTAGCGGCAATTGATAAAGTGACGGAGAAGCTGAAAACCATTCCAGGTGTCGATATGGTTTCCAGCGTGACACAGCCGCAATCGAAGCCGATTGATGACTTCTATATTTCTACGCAAACGAAGACGGTTGCCGATGGCATTACAGCTTCGCAAAAAGGGGTAAATCAAATTCGGGATGGCCTTACTATGATGCAAAGCAAGCTGGAAGTGCCTGATACATCAAGCGTTGGCCAACTTGTAGATGGCACAAGTCAAGTGCAGGATGGCTATAGCAAACTGACTACTGCTCTGGATCAAGTAGCTAGCGGTATCGCGCAAGGTGCTGGCGGTGCAGATGAGCTAAGTACGGGAATTGCTGCATTGAAAGATGGCATGGACCAAGTGAGTGTCAATAGCGTTAAGATCACTGACGGGCTGACACAGCTAGGGCAAGGATATAACGCTATGACGGAAGGTTACGGCCAAATTGAGGGGCAGCTTACGGGGATTCAGCAAGGACTTGTCGGGATGAATGGTCTGATTGGCGGGCTTGGCAGCAAGTACAACCAATTGAACACTGATGAAGATTACATCAAGCTGAAGCAAACGGGCGAAGGTCTTGCCTCCGGTCTAACGCAGCTGAGCGGCGGACTAAGCGAGCTTGGCAAGAACGCAGCCAAGCTGAACAGTGCTTTCGCCGAAGCGACGCAAGGCTTGGCGCAAGTGAACGGCGCGCAGGCGCAGCTAGCGGCGGGACTTACGCAGCTGGAGAGCGGAGCGGATGAGCTCGCCAAAGGGCTGAAGCAAGGCAGCGCGGGCAGCCGCGAGATCGCTGCGAACATGGCGAAGCTGAACGCTGCGCTAGGCAGCGTCAAAGACGGTCAGCAGAAGCTGAGCGAAGGCCTGTCAGGTCTTGGCAGCGGCATGGGCCAGCTGAAGGACGGCCTTGGGCAGAGCGGCAACGGACTCGGTGACGTGTCCGAGGGACTTGGCATGACGAGCCAGTTCCTGACGCAGCTGAACGGCTCCAAAACGTTCTTCATCCCGAAAGAAGCGCTGTCGAGCGCAGATTTCGGCAAGTCCTTGGACAGCTTCATGTCCAAGGATCGGAAGATGACGAAGATGATCGTCATCTTGAAGGATGACTCGTATTCATCGGCGGCGATGGATACGATTGAAGGCATTAATGCGGAGCTCGCTGCGAGCGTGAAAGGCACCGTGCTGGAGAATGCGAAGGTCGGCGCGGCAGGACCGAGCTCGACGACATATGACACGAACAAGGCGCAGCTGAAGTCGTTCAATAGCACCGCGATTATCGTCATTATCGGTGTGTTCATCGTCTTGCTGTTCGTCATTCGGGCCTTCTGGCCAGCCGTTTATATCATATTGAGCTTAGTGATATCTTACTATGTGGCGATGACGGCGACGAACGTCGTCACGGATAAAATCATTGGTGCCGATGGGGTTTCCTCTTTCGTACCGTTCTTCTCCTTCATCATTATTATTGCTGTCGGCGTCGACTACAGCATCTTCCTGATGATGCGTTATAAAGAGCTTGGCGATTTATCGCCTTCGAAAGCGATCGTGCAAGCCGCTAAGCACATCGGCGGCGTGGTCATCTCGGCGATGGTCATCCTTGGCGGAACCTTCGCCACGCTCGTACCATCCGGCCTCGTTCTGTTGATCGAGCTAGCGGTGGCCGTGATCGTCGGCCTCATCGTGCTCTGCTTCGTCTTGCTGCCGATGCTGCTGCCTGCGCTGCTGGCTATGCCAGAAGCACTACGGGCAAAGCGCGGCGCCAGCGCGCACAAGATGTCGACGGAGAGTCGCACGGCGTAGGTACAGAGATTTGTATAGGGCTTCCTTCCAAGGTGATTGCACCTGGAGGGGAGCCTCTTTGCTGTGTAGATAAGAATGGATATAAATACAAGTAAATGCAGAACCTAATGTCAAAATAAGATTAGGTGATACTTATGCTATCGTTACTTGTTTCTCTTTTTCTGTTTATCATTGGTTATCCCCGAAAAAGTACTCGCCAAAACGATAGCAGAATCGTTGTTGCCTATGTTTCCCTGGCCATGATCGGCCTGGCTCTGGCTGTTTTTCATGCAACGGAAACAACCTATGTCCTAACGAACATGTTACAAAACACGCTGAACAGTATTGTTGAAAAGGGGGGCGGATAGTGTGTCTCTATTGGGAAAGCTTCTTAAGAAATCAGCATCGAGCGCATCGCCCGATCTGTTGACAGCAGCCGTCGAATTACAAGAGCAATCGTCAGAACAATTGAGTGGCAGTTTAGAGAGCAACTTGAGCTTGATTAAAGACGCTACGCAGAATCCTTCCGATCTCATTGTTCGTGAACTTCTATTGCAGAACGAGGATGGCTTGAAAATTCGAGCCGCTGTTCTATATATTGATGGACTTGCAGAAAAAGATATTGTACACCAATGTGTCATTCTCCCTCTGATGCAAATGGACCATAACGTGCAGGTTACATTAACACATATCGAAAAATTTGTCATAACAGCTAGCGGTATAAAGCGAGTAAGCACGCTAAACGAAAGTATCAAAGGACTGTTATACTCAAGCACGCTTGTTTTGCTTGACGGGGTTGCTGAAACCTTACTCATCACCTCCGAGGGCTGGGAGCATCGGTTCGTTTCCAATCCGACTAGCGAGCCGATTATTCGAGGCCCTCAGGATGCCTTTAATGAGGTGCTTCGAACCAATACAGCCTTAATAAGAAGAAAGATTAAAGATCCGCAATTAGTGCTCTTTCCTATTCAAATTGGTACGCGAACATTGACCGATGGTGCTATCGCTTATTTACAGGACGTAGCGAATCCAAGCATCGTGAATGAGGTCAAACGAAGGCTCGCCAAAATTGAAACCGAGGGTATTCTGGATAGCGGCCAGCTTGAGGATTATCTAAAAGATTCTCCGTACTCGCCATTTCCGCAGCTCAACTCGACGGAAAGAGTGGATAAGGCATCTGCAGCGATCTTGGAGGGTAAAGTTGTCGTGCTCGTTGATGGCACGCCATTTGCACTAACGATGCCGATCACTTTTACTGAATTTCTACTGGCTACCGAGGATTATTACACGAATTATTGGGCAGCAACGATGCTGCGCTGGGTGCGATTCTTGGCGATGCTTATGGCGCTTACGCTGCCCTCCATCTATATTGCAATTACGACGTTTCATCAGGAAATGCTCCCGACGGAGCTCATGCTTGCTATTGCAAGCAATCGCAGCGGGATTCCATTTCCAGCTTTTTCAGAAGCGTTGATTATGGAAATCAGCTTAGAGCTGCTGCGGGAAGCAAGTCTTCGCCTCCCTGGCACAATGGGCCAAACGGTCGGTATCGTTGGCGCACTTGTCATTGGACAAGCGGCTGTTCAGGCGAATATCGTCGGCCCTGTACTGACGATAATCGTTTCTTTTACGGCCATTGGTGCTTTCGCCATACCGAATTACAATGCCTCTTTAACCATTCGGCTGCTGCGCTTTCCTATTATGATGCTAGCTGCCGTTTTGGGCATTTTTGGTATCGTGTTTGGAACCAGCATGATTCTCATCCACATGATTCATCTACGCTCCTTCGGCGTCAACTATCTGGCTGCTCTGACCCCCCAATCCTTAAAAGATGTGGATGATTCCATCGTGCTCAAAAAGCCAGCGTTTTCTTTAAAATACCGCCCATCTTTTCTTGGCTTTAAGAGGCGAAAACCGTAAGCGAGTGGAGGCATATCGTTGAAATCTGCACATCTAACGACCAAGCAAATGATGATTCTAGTATGCTTTATATCTTTTGGTACGATTTTTTTTACACTTCCGCGCACGTTAGCGCAAGCTTCGGGGCATAGTGGATGGCTGTCGATCCTCATAGGCAGTCTTATGGTCATTCCAACTTTCTGGTTAATTACACAAATTGGTTCAGCTATGCAAGAGATGAGCATTATTGCGTATTGCTTAAGCCTGTTTGGACCTGTCTTCGGGCGTGTTTACGCACTTCTCTTCCTGCTGCCGTTATTGTTTTTTGCTGCAATTATTATACGGATCCTTGCGGAAATTATCGTTTCACTGGTTCTCCCGGAAACTCCCTTGGAGCTGGTTATCATTATGCTGCTCGTTCTGCGTTATTATTTGGCGCAAGGCGGGATGCTGTCAATTGCTCGCTGGGGCGAGATCATTGCTCCCGTGATCGTTTTAATGTTCGTCACGATGTTTGCCCTTTCGATGGAAAATGTGGATCTTGAACGCATAGAGCCTTTTTTTAGTGCTTCATTGATGGAAGTATGGAAAGGTTCATTGGGCATTTGCAGTACATTCTCTGAAATGATCGTGCTCCTATATATCTATCCACAAATCAAGAAGAAAGCCCAAGTATTGCCTGCGTTACTGTGGTCTATGTTCATCGTCTTGTGCTTGTTTGAGGTAACTTTCCTGATTACGATGGGAACCTATGGCAGTGCATTTACACAAAGACTTATGTTTCCTGTCATTGAATTAGTAAAAGATATTGCCATATTTGAATTTATTGAGCATTTGGAGAGTCCCTTCTTGGCCGTGTGGATATTTATAAATATTACCAAAAATTCATTGTTGTTTTACGCTTGCTGCGTTGGTTCTCGGGACTGGTTCGGTACGATTGACATTGGTAATCTAATGATTCCAATTTCTATAATTATCTTTTACTTGTCTATGATCCCTGACAACATTAACGCTAGCATCGTTAGTTTCGAAATAGCCAAAGGGGTTACGTTCTGGCTGTATGCGTTCGTTCTTCTCACGATTCTATGGTTAGCAGGTAAGATGAAAGCAAGGAGAACCGCGAATGAGAAACCTGCGTAGAAGCGTCAATTTGCTGTTGCTGAGCGGGATTCTCATCTTAACCACAGGGTGTTGGAACAGACAGGAAGCCGATAAAATCGAATATGTCCTTGCCGCGGGCGTCGATCTTAACGATAAGGGACAAATCGTTCTTACGGTTCTAACGCCTGTATTGGAAGCTATGAAACCAACGAGCGGCTTAAAGGGAGAGCAAAAGAAAACATTGAGTGTAGTCGGAGATACAACATTCGAAGCAGCGCGGAGTTATCTGCAAATCGTGGGAAGAAAGCTGTATTGGTCCCATCTGCAGGTGTTAGTAATTGGAGAAAAAGCGGCAAGAACAGATGTTCGACATTACTTGGACTTTTTCTCATCGGATCCCGAGCTGCGGGGCACGGCATACATAGCCCTGGTAAAAGGACGCGCGCTCGATATGCTAGAGTCAACGCCAGACATTACAGCCATATCCTCTAATTACTTGAAAGATAGTATTAAAAATACGGACTTAGATGGCAAATCCGTCAAGGTGCATTTTACTGAATTTGCTCGCAAGCTGGCAGAACCAACAGGCGGACAACCTTACACCTCTATGCTTCAGTTAGTTGAACAAGCGGATTATGTCAAAAATACGGTCGGTGTGAAGCCCTATCAAGGAGGGGGGGCCAAACAATCGAGTTTATTTTATACGTCGGGTACAGGCGTGTTTTCCAATGGGATGCTGGTAGGGACTTTGAACGGCACAGAGTCTAGAGGTTTTATGTGGGTCACGGGAAAGCTGAAAACAGCGATTGTCACCGTCCCTTGCCCGAATGAGTCGAATTGTCAAATATCCTTGGAAATTGCAGGTGAAAAGAAAAGTAAGAGCAAGGTTTATTACACGGATGGTAAAGCGGTGATTCAACTCCTTATTAGTGTGGAATTTAATATTGGAGATAAAGCTAGCAGTAAGTTCAAGGTAGATGCCAAAACGATTTCTTATTTGGAAGAACAATTGTCCAATACAATTCGTAACGAAGTGCATATGGCTTTTCGCAAAGTTGCCATTGACTATAAATCAGACATTTTTGCTTTCGGCAACAGATTAGAAGATCGAAATCCTAAACTATGGAAGCAAATTAAAGATCGGTGGGAAAATGAGATACTACCAGAGGCCGAATTGGATATACAGGTCATCTCCAAGCTTCGCAGAACGTCAAGAACGCTCTATTCGCCTTGGGTGAAAGCTGAGCATTCTTAATTAGACATACAAAGAGGGACGTATGATGCACGGATTAGCATGTTCATCCCTCTTTTTCCATGCCCCAAAACCTAAAAAAAACACAAGTGAGTGAAAAGCCATTCCATAGTTGAAAGCGCTGTATCAGGTTACGATAGACCTATAACATCGACGAAGATAAGTGAGGGGGGCCAGAGGATGGCGGTCAACGCACAAGCAGTAAAGCAAATGAGTGGACGTAAGCAGATGAGCAAGGGCAAGTCCTTGCTGCGAACGTTTTGGAAGTATAGGGCGCTATATCTAATATCTCTGCCGGGCATTATTTATTTTATTGTATTCAAGTATGTACCTTTGCTAGGATCCGTTATTGCTTTTCAGGATTACAACATTTTCGACGGCTTCACGGGCAGCAAGTGGGTAGGGCTTGAGCATTTTACCCGGATGTTTGCACACTATGATTTCCTCAATATTTTGAAAAATACAGTGCTCATCGGTGTTTATGATTTGCTGCTAGGGTTTCCAGCGCCGATCATTCTTGCATTGCTTCTAAACGAGCTGCGCATCGTGGTGTACAAGCGTATTCTTCAAACGGTTGTGTACATGCCTCACTTCTTATCCTGGGTTATCGTAAGTGGGATTGCAATCGGTATTCTTTCTCCTTCAACAGGAGCTGTTAACCACTT
Organism: Paenibacillus sp. 01T442; assembly: GCF_056398345.1. Taxonomy (NCBI): domain Bacteria; kingdom Bacillati; phylum Bacillota; class Bacilli; order Caryophanales; family Paenibacillaceae; genus Paenibacillus; species Paenibacillus sp. 01T442. Next base: position 49,948 of record NZ_JBFTPF010000027.1, on the reverse strand, counting down.
TATTACTTGGTTAGGCTTTGAACCCATTTATTTTATGGGTGAAGAATCGTGGATTCGTACCGTGTTAATTTCCTCAGGTATTTGGCGTGATTCCGGTTACGGCACGATCATTTATCTAGCAGCTCTAGCTGGGATTAATCCGGATTTGTATGAAGCTTCTGAGGTAGATGGCGCCAATCGATGGAGACAAACGATATCCATTACACTACCTTCATTATTGCCGACAATTATGATTTTGTTCCTATTACACATTGGTAAATTCCTTGACTTTGGCTTCGAGCGTGTTTATGTATTCTTGAATCCGCTTAACAAAGAAAGTGGCGAAATTCTAGATACGTATATTTATGCGCAAGGTTTACAAGGTCAGCAATTTAGTTATACGACAGCTATTGGACTTTTCAAAGCCGTTGTAGGCGTGATCTTTATTGTAACTGGTAATATTTTAAGCAAAAAAACAACGGGTGAAAGCTTGTACTAAGACGGAGGTGAACGCTATATGAATCGCAAGCCGACAGCCGGCTGGCAAGTGTTTAACGGCTTTAATATATTATTTCTATCACTCCTATCGTTAGCGATGCTCCTGCCGTTCTTAAACGTGCTGGCTCAATCGTTCAGTTCTTCGGAATCTATTGTGAATGGGAAGGTATTGTTCTGGCCTGTTCAGTTTACATCAATTAATTATCAATATGTATTTAGTGATGCGGCAATCTGGCGTTCCTTCGGAGTAACTGTGTATATTACTGTAGTGGGAACACTCATTAATCTGATCGCGACCGCCTCACTGGCTTATCCGGTGTCGCGTCCTGAGTATGCCGGCCGTAAAGCAATCGTTATTATGGTTCTAATTACGATGGTTTTCACAGCGCCGCTCATTCCTAACTTTATTTTGATGAAAAATTTACATCTGACGAACTCGCTTTGGGCCTTAATGATTCCTGGTGCGATCAGTGCTTTTAACTTCTTCATTATGCGTTCGTTTTTCATGCAAATTCCGAGTGAGTTAATTGATTCTGGTCGAATCGACGGTTGTTCCGAGCTCAGAATGATTTGGAATATTGTTTTACCGCTATCCAAACCGGTTATGGCTTCCTTGGGGATTTTCTACGCTGTAAGCCATTGGAATACGTTTCAAGCTGCCTTGTACTATGTAAATAAGCCTGCACTTTGGCCGCTTCAAGTTAAGCTTCGTCAATTGATTGTTTCCGAGGATATCAGTATTGATCCGAACGCTTCCCAGTTCAGCGGGCTTGCTCACATGGACCCGGAGGGTATCAAAATGGCGACGATTATTATCGCAACGCTTCCGATCATTATTATTTACCCGTTCTTACAACGCCATTTCGTAAAAGGTATGATGGTGGGATCGGTTAAATCCTAGTTGCTGTCGACAGATATATACAAAAAACCTACTATTTAACTCTTTTTACACAATTCTAAAAAAAAGACAATTCGAACTAAAGACAGTCCATAGTCGCTAATTGTAAACGCTTTTACAATGGGGTTATGAAAGTGTTAGTTACCTAGTCGATAAGAAAAGAGGGGTAGAAATGAAAAAATGGATTCCCACGACGATGGCTGTCGTATTAATGGCCAGTGTGATGGCTGCTTGTTCTTCTTCCAAGACTGAGGATAAACCGGCATCTAGTGCTGGTGCGACTACAGCTGCTAGTACTAAACCAGCAGAGAAAACGAAGTTCTCGATCTCCTTGCGTACACTTGCTTTCGGACATGTTGAGAAATCGCCTGATATTAATCAAGACAAATGGGTGAAAAAGCTCGAAGAACTAACAAACTCCGATATGAATATCGTGCTTGTTCCACACAAAGAATATGAACAAAAAATGATCCAAATGTTTGCAACAAATGACATTCCTGACGTCGTACAAGGCAGTGGTGGCGTGAACGGGAAGGAAATGGCGGGATCTGTAAAAGCCGGCGTATTCCAACCGCTAGATGAGCTGCTGAAGAAGTATGGTCAGAATTTGCTGAAAAAAGTTCCGAAAGACGCTTGKGATAACGTAACGTACAACGGTAAAATCTATGCGATTCCGGAGTATTTGTCCAATCCATCCCGTCGTTCGATCTTTATCCGTAAAGATTTGCTAGACAAAGCAGGTTTAGGCGTGCCGAAAACGGTTGATGAGTATATGGCTGTTCTGCGTAAGTTCAAAGAAATGGGTGTTGAGAACCCATACATGGGCCGTGAAAACTTCAAGTATGCCGATTCCTTCTTCGGTGCTTATGATGTGTATCCGTACCTGTCGATGTTCGAGAAGTCTGGGGATCAAATCCTGCCGAAATTCTTTGATTCAGAGAACATGATGAAAGCACTGCAAACGTACAAAACGATGTTTGACGAAGGCTTGATCAACAAAGAATTCGCAACTATCAATGCGACTGTGTTCAAAAACACGATTCTTGCAGGTAAAGCAGGTATGTGGTCCATGAACGCCAATGAAATGCTGCAATGGGAGACACAACTGAAAGCAACAGTGCCAACGGGCGATATCGAAATTATCAGTTCTCCAACTGGACCCGACGGTAAAGGTGGTCACTACTTGTATGGACCAGCGCCGCGTGCTTACTTCATCAACAAGAACGTGAAAAATGCCGAGCAAATCATTAAGTTCTTCGACTGGATGATGTCCGATGAGGCTGAGAAATTCTTCACATTCGGTATCCAAGGCGACACGTATACAGAAGCTAATGGTAAAATCGACTACAAAGCACCAACAGATCCAGCTGCAGTCGATGAAGAGCGTTACCGTCAATCTTTCTTGTGGCTTGTCCAAGATACAACTTATAATAAGGGTACACTTAGCTTGACAGAAGATGGCAAGAAATTGATGAACGTGTATGACACGACGTTGAAGAATGAAGGACGCGACGGTATCAACTTCGAGCCTCGTCTAGAATCTTTGATGAAAAACCCTGATATTTCACCACTTTCTGACCAAGCACCTCCAGTTATTCTTTCCCACATGGTGAAAATGGTTTATGGTAAAGAACCAATTTCCGACTGGCCGAAAGTATTGGAAGAGTGGAAGTCCAAAGGTGGAAACGAAGTTATCAAGGAAGCAACAGAGAAATTTAATAGTAAAGATTCCGGTACGACTGTGTCGATGCCGCGTAAATAAGCTCAGTTCCTGAGCATGCCGCCTCCTCACGTGCCCAACGGTACGTGGGGAGCGTGCATTTCATCCCATTTTGAAAGGAGAGTTTCTCATGTACCGCATACTCATTGTCGATGACGAACCGATGATACGCAGAGGATTACAGAAGCTTGTGGAACAATCGGGGCTGCCCATTGAAAGCTTGCGAACGGCTGAGAATGGTGTTGTCGCAATGCAGCGGATTCAAGAGGAACGACCTGATTTTCTTTTTACAGATATACGTATGCCGAAGATGGATGGTCTGGAGCTATGTGCACAAATTGCCGAGATGGATGCTGACATTCAAGTGGTTGTGATCTCCGGTTATGGGGATTTCGAATACGCGCAGAAATGTGTGTCTTACGGGGTCAAGGAATATTTGTTGAAGCCAGTCAACATTAAGGGATTTCAGCAGGTGTTAGAGAAGCTCATTCTGAACAAAAGCAAGGTGAGCTCGGAGTCTTTCGTCGCCGTCACGAAGCTGGAGAGTTGGGCTACGCGTTTGGAGCAAGCGGTATGGATGCTGCAGCAAGAGGAGCTTGACCGAGATCTCGAGGAGATCAAGGCGGAGCTAGGTACTTATAAATTAAAGCTCAATCGCATGAGTGATATTGTGCAGGAGATTTACACACTTGTACATGGGCGGCTTATCGTTCGGGATGTGTATATGATTCAGGAAGAGTCCCAGATTTCTCCTTCGCTCAGCGAGGAAGATGTGTGGCTGTGGTTTACGGCCTCTGTGAGAGGGTTGCTGCAAGAGCTCAAGAATAAGCGCAAAGGCAAGCAGAAGGACCCTGTCGAAGAAGCGAAACAGTATATGGAGAAGCATTTGGCGGAGGAAGTTTCCTTAGAAGAGGTAGCTGAATTCATTGGATTGAATCCCTCCTACTTTAGCCAATTATTTAAGCAAAATACGCAAGAAACCTTCGTTCAGTATCGAACGCGTCGCCGCATGGAGAAGGCGAAGAAACTTTTACAGCAGCCGCATTGGCGCATTACCGATATTTCTGGTGAGGTTGGGTATGCGGATCATCCGCATTTTACCAAAACATTCAAAAAGTATGAAGGCTGTCTACCCTCGGAATACCGTCAGCGTATGGGGATCCGATAATGAAGAGAAAGTCGCTTTCACGTCAAATTTATGCGTATTTTCTCATCGTTATCGTCCTATCGTTGGTGTCCGTTGGGGCTGTGTCCTATGTGCAGTCTTCACGGGCGCTGGATGATCAAGTTAAGCAATATATGGAGCAGATGATCGATAGTGCGAACTATCAAACGGATAGCTATTTACAGGCGTATGAGCTGCTCAGCAATGCCTTTTCGTCGAATTCGGATGTGCGAGCATTCATGGAAATCAAGCCGGATGATGGTTATGAATACTATGTGTATTCGGAAAAAATCAAGGAATTCGCCCGAATTTCGGTCACTTCCGTCATTACCCTGTATAAACAGCTGAACATGAGCTACGTCGTGGGTCAGCACGGTCGATCTGTTATTTACGAGAATCAGAACCTGCTGAATTTCGATCCAGTGCTTGTCCGTGAAAAGTTCGACTACTTGATGAAATCAACGCCTGGAGATGGCAAAATTGCGCTGCTCAATATGAGTATCCGTCCTGTTGATGAAGGGTCCGTTGTAACGATGGCTCGCAAAGTGAGGGGGCCATCCTATGGGGATGCCAACCGCGGAGTTGTCGCCATTGAAATTAAGCTAGATGAACTTGCGAAGACGTGGGACCGTGTTAGCTTGGGGAAAGAGGGCTTTTTCTTCATTGTGGATGACACGGGCAACTACATTTATCCACGTACGATGAGTGAACGCAAATCGCAGGATGAGTTAGCTTCGCAAGTGCTGACAAGTGGAAATCAAACATTTTTGTCCAAATATAATGGCGAAGAACGTATGTTTGTGTCGAGGAAATCAGGATATTCCGATTGGAACCTTGTTGCCTCAATGCCAGTACAGGAGCTGCGCCGACCTGCCAACACGATTCGAACAACGACGATCATTGTAGGTCTGGTTACATTGGCTGCTGCACTTGTGCTTGCTTCTCGCTTTGGTCGCTCCATTATTAGGCCGATTCGGGATCTCAAAGACAGCATGCGGGAGACGGAGAAAGGGAACTGGCAGTATATCGAGGACGCGGGGAGAACGGATGAGATGGGTGGACTCATTCACAGCTACAACCTGATGGTAACGCGTCTATCGGATATGATCGAGCGTGTGTATGAGGCCGAGCTGGAGCAGCAGAAAAACGCACTCGAGCTTGGCGAGACCAAGCTGGAACGTCAGAGGGCCGAGTTTCAGTCCCTGCAGCTGCAAATTAACCCGCACTTCTTATACAACACGTTGGAAACGATCAACTGTTACGCCATTGTTCAGGATTCAGGAGAAATCACAGAGATGGTTGAGGCCATGGCTTTCATGCTCCGCTACTCCGTTCAGACCAATCTAGAGGAAATCACGGTTGCGAATGAGTTGAATCATGTGCGGAACTATATGATTATTTTGCAGCATCGGACGGAGCGGGAATTCGAGATTGATGTAGCGATCCCTCCAAGCCTGCTGCTAGAAAAGATGGTCCGTTTGACGTTGCAGCCGTTGATTGAAAATATTTTTCAACATGCTTTTCCAGAGGGTGTGGAAGAGCGGCATACCATTCGCATCGATGCTCGCAAAGAGGGCGGCTTGTTCCAAGTTTTCATCGAGGACAATGGCACTGGCATGATGCCGGAAAGACTTGCTGAGTTACGTAGGAAACTAGAGGAGAACCGTCTGGCGGAGCCGGAAGAAGCGACCACCGGGACGAAGAGGGGTGGAGGCATCGGTCTGATGAACGTTCATCGACGGATTCAAATGGTGTTCGGCGAAGCCTACGGGCTGTCGGTTGACAGCGAGTGGGGACGCGGCACCTGCATCACGATGACGATGCCGGAGACGGCGCGGCCTCGGCTGCGCGGGTAAGTGGAGCGGCGCCTGGGAGCAAACTGAACCCTTCTCACGACTCTGCTCGACGGATGCCCCTCGCCCCCGTACCCCGCCGCCTCGTCTAACGGACACAGATGACGTTAATCGGTCTTTTAGCGGGATTCATATGTTTTAACGGACAACATGGCCGTTATTCCCCTGTTTGGGGCACAATTTTGCCTCCCAAACAGTAAATAGCGTCTCTGGTGTCCGTTACACGAGGAAACTGTCTGCTTTTATAGAAATAGCGTCGCTCGTGTCCATTACAATTACAGGTAGTTACGCTGCATAAGCAGCGATTCAAATAAAAATAGATTTATATCCATGGGAGGATACCACAATGAACATCAACTTAACGGGGAAAATAGCGCTTGTAACAGGATCGAATGCAGGGATTGGACGCGCAATTGCGTTAGCATTGGCTAGCAACGGTGCGAAAGTAGGCGTGAACTGCTTGAACAATGTGGCACAAGGACAGGAAGTTGTTGCAGAAATCCAAGCATTAGGTGGGGAAGCGGTACTTGTACAAGCAGATGTAACGAGTTTGGAGCAAATCGACAGACTTGTGACCGAAGTGGAGCAAGCTTTGGGTGGAACGATCGATATTCTTGTAAACAACGCAGGTCACTTAGTACAACGTGTACCGAATGCTGATATGTTTGAAGAAATGTATGATCGCATCATGGATGTAAACTTGAAAAGCACAGTATTCGTATCCAAACGAGTGATCCCTGGGATGAAGGAAAAAGGCTACGGCCGCATCATCAACATGACATCCGTTGCAGCTCATAATGGCGGTGGACCAGGATCCAGCATTTATGCAGCAAGTAAAGCAGCAGTTCTTACGTTCTCGAAAGGTTTGGCGAAAGAAGTTGCAGCTAGCGGCATCACAGTGAACAACGTTTCACCGGGTTTCATCGGCAATACGATGTTCCACGCGACATTCACAACGGATGCTGCGCGCCAAGCAACAATCAATGGCATTCCACTGCAACGTGAAGGAACACCAGATGATGTAGCTGGCGCAGTTCTTTACCTGGCTTCCAATTTAGCTGCTTATGTAACAGGTGAAACGATTGAAATCAACGGCGGGATGATGATGCGATGAGTACCGCGATCCCTTTGGCCGCTAAAGTAGAGACATTAACGTGGGCGGGTCAAACCGCTCACAAACTTAAAGAAGAAATCGACAGGCTGCAGCAAGCAGGCAGCCTGGTCGTTCCTAAAGAACCTGGTGGTTGGTGGCACCAGTATGTTTGTCCACACCATCATACCGAACTGACGTTCGATGAAAGCTTTGTAGATGCTTCAGAATTTCTGTGCCCACACGGGTGTGTGATCACAGGTGATGCCTATCGTGGTGCTTGGCTTGTGTTTAAACACCAGTCCTTGGCACGAGTGGCGTTGCAGTCGGCCGCTGTTTATGCAGCGCTGGGTGACGTTTCCTATGCACAGATTAGTAAACGTTTGCTTGTCGAGTATGCGGAGCAGTTCCCGCACTACCCGGTGCATCCGGAAGCACAGAGCTGGATGCTAAAGGGACGAGCCTTCCACCAAGCACTGACGGAGGCGATTTGGTCTACTACGCTGATACGAGCCTATTTACTGCTTCGCGATGGAGGCATTACCTTTGACGCGAAGGAACAAGTGGCAATCGACGTGTTCTTAGGTTTGTTGGCGGGAAGTATGGAGGAGTACCGGCATATTTTGATCCATGAGCGGAACAATGCGGAGAACAACTATACCGCTTGGCTGAATGCGTCCTTATCTTGTGTGTACGCGGCTCGTGGCGAGCAAGCGCTACTTGAAGCGCTTATTGAAGGCCAAGGCGGCTTCATTCATCATCTCTCCATCGGCGTGAAAGCCGATCAATTCGAATTCGAAGGAAGCACGTATTACCATGTATTCGTGCTTCGTGCCTATCTCATCGCTGCCGAAATGGCGGAGCGCTTCGGCATTGACCTCTACGCCACAACAGGCGCAGAGGGGCAGTCCATGCGTGGCATGCTCGAAGCGTTGGCCGACTTAGCCGACGACCAGGGCGCTTTGCCGGCCCTGCATGACGGGCCGCTGGAGCGAGGCCCTTACGCCCGCGAAATCGCCGAGATCGCGGAGCAGGGGCTTGCGATCTACGGCATCGCCGGCCTCGCGAAGGTGCTGCGCGAAGCGTACCGGCAGCTAGGCGCTGCCGGAAACGAGCAGCTTGAGGCGCTGCTCTACGGCGGAGGCGCTGACCGCGCCGCAGCTTCAGAGCCGCGCAGATCGCGGCTCTGGCCGGACGCTGGCTTCGTCATCGGCCGCATCGCGGGGAACCCGCTGTCGTTCCTCGCCGATTTCGGTGAGCACGGCGGTTCCCACGGCCACTACGACAAGCTGCATCTGACGTTGATGCACCGAGATCAAACCCTGACACCCGATCTGGGGATGGTGCCTTACGGCTCGTCCATGCGCAGATCGTGGTTCGCAGAGACAGCCAGCCACAACACGGTTTCGCTGGCAGGTCAATCGCAAGCGCCGCATGAAGGGCGCCTGAAGCACTATGAAGCGACAGAAACTTCGGTTTACGCTTGGATTCAATCGACGGAAGGCTATGTAGGCTGTACGATGAATCGACATCTTTTGCTTACGGAGGATTGGATGTTGGACTGGTTCCAAGTTGAGCTTTCTGGTGATCAACCGCAAGCGATTGAATGGTGGATGCACCCTGTCGTAGCGGTAGAAGCTTTGCAACAACCACTTAAACCTGAGGCTAGTTATCCATTGCTTGTCGCTGAGAAAGTAGGGGACGTAACGACGCTCAAGGAGCAGCAACTGCCGATTACTAGCAGATTTGTACCCACTGAAGGGATTGCCGGTAATGGCGTGGGTGAACTGCAAGCTTCTTACAACCTCACGAACTCAGACGCTGTCATCTTCCACTCCGCACTCGTTCAACCGGGTGATGAGATTGTGGCTGTTCAGACACCCGGCGATGCCGTGGATCCTTGTCGCTCACTTACAGCGATGCTTCATCGCCGTAATGACCGTAGGGCGGATTTCATTCATGTCTATCGCGCGGGCCATACAGTTCAGCTAACGCAGCTGACGGGCAATGAAATCATTATCACCGTTCCTGGTCAATCAAGCGGTGCAGTCCGCGTACGATTAATGACAGATAAGGGATTACAAATTCTGTAATTTGTCATTCGGGCTTTTGCTCGAAAGACAAACGCAACGCCAAAATTCGCAAAATCACTATTAAATTCTATATAAGTCGCATTCATATTTCATATTCCATCATGCTTCACCTAAATCCTTATCATCATAAGCCTTACAGAACCAAACCTGGAGGGGAACAATCCATGTCATTATCGCCACTTTACGAACCGCAGAGCGGTGTGTTAACCGTACAATACGAGCCGAATGAGAAGACGGTGTTGCTGGAAAATCCACCTCGCTTCACGTGGATTCCCGCACAGCTGGAGCACGATCGTTATGTGCTGCAGATCGCACAATCAGAGGCTTTCGAACCTGCCGAAACGCAGACTGTTCAACCGATTCCATATAATTTATACACACCTGATGCTGCACTCAACGCAGGCACATACTACTGGCGCTATGCATTGCTCGAAGAAAATGGCGAACAAACGGCATGGAGCTGCATTCGCCGCTTCGAAGTACCGGCAGATTTGCCTGAAACACCGCTGCCAAGCAGAGCTAAGCGCTATGCAGAGGTCTCGACGCAGCATCCACGATTATGGCTGCAAGCTTCCGAAGTAGAAGCCTTCCGCACCGCTTTAGCGACGGATCCAAGCTATTGCGAATGGGATGTTTTCTATGAGAAGTCTGTCAAACCATGGATCGAACGAGATCTGATTGCGGAGCCGCTTCATTACCCAGGAAATAAGCGAGTAGCCAAATTGTGGCGGCAAATGTATATGGATACACAAGAAGCCTTGTATGCGGTGCGTCATTTGGCAGTAGCAGGCCAGTTGCTCAACGATGCTACGCTATTAGATCGTGCCAAAACCTGGCTGCTTCACATCAGTACTTGGGACGTTAAAGGGACGACGAGCCGTGACTATAACGATGAGGCGTCCTTCCGAATGGCTGGCGCCATCGCCTGGGGCTATGACTGGCTCTATGATCAACTATCCGAAGATGAACGAAAGCATATTCGTCACGTTCTGCTCGAACGTACACGCCAAATCGCGCAACATGTTATCGAACATTCCAAAATTCATCATGTACCGTTCGACAGTCACGCCGTACGCTCTTTATCTAGTGTGCTTGTGCCTTGCTGTATTGTGCTTTTGCAGGAAGAGCCAGAGGTTCAAGAATGGTTGGACTATACCCTTGAATATTATGCTTGTCTCTACTCGCCGTGGGGCGGGCCGGACGGGGGCTGGGCCGAAGGTCCGATGTATTGGACGACGGGCATGGCTTTTGTTACGGAAGCGATGAATTTGCTGAAGAAATATACAGGCATTAACTTTTACAAACGACCATTTTTCGCAAAAACAGGTGATTTCCCGCTGTATGCGTTCAGCCCAGACACCTTGCGTGCAAGCTTCGGCGATCAGTCGACATTGGGGGATCCCGTCAGCTTGAAAACGGGCTTCAACATTCGTCAATTTGCAGGTGTGACAGGAAACGGTTTGTACCAATGGTATTATGAACGTGTTCGCGAGACAGATACAGATTCAGAAATGAAGTTTTACAACTATGGTTGGTGGGACTTCCGATTTGATGAAATGGTATATCGTCACGACTATCCGCAGATTGAAGCGATCGCACCTACCGATGCGAATATTCAGTCGGTCAAATGGTTCCGTGACATTGACTGGGTTGCCTTTCACTCCAATATGGCGGATCCGGAGCGTCACATTATGCTCCTCACGAAGAGCAGCAAATACGGATCTGTCAGCCACAGTCATGGCGATCAAAATGGCTTCTTGCTGCATGCCTACGGCGAGCCGCTGGCCATTGAAAGCGGCTACTACGTGGCGTTCAGCTCCACGATGCATATGAATTGGCGCAGACAGACGCGCTCGACGAACAATATTTTGATCGACGGTCTCGGTCAATACGCCGAAAAAAACAAAGTACTAAATATGGCGGCTAATGGTTTTGTGGAAATTGCTGAGCAGCGCAAAGGCTACGGTTATTCCCGCGCTAACGCAACCGCAGCCTACCAAGAATACGTTCCCTACCTAGAGCGGTATGTACGTGAACTTTACTTCTTCGGCACTTACGTAGTAGTTGTCGATCATATCGATCTCACACAGGCGGGTACCGTAGATTGGCTGTTCCAGACGCTGTATGAGATGAAGTTGAACGGACAAACATTCAAAGTCCAAGGTCGTAAGGCCGATATGGACGGCCGTTTCGTCTATTGTTCCTCTGGGGAACTCCAATTGTCCCAGCATCAGAGCTTTACCGACATCGATCAATCGGAGATTGAAGGTTTACCGCCGCACTATCATTTGAAGGCAACGACGACATCCTCCCGTAGCCACCGTATCGCAACATTGCTTGTACCAATCAAGCATGGCGAGCCGAAATATGTTTCCTATTTCATGGATGACCAAGGTTTCGACGTTCATATTTACTTCACGGAAGATGGCATCACGCACCGTGTAGAAGTTCCAAAGGCTTATTAAAGTATCCCGCAAATCAGCGACCTATCTATCAGCGCAAGCTATAGGAGGTCGTTTTTTCTTTGTTTTTATCCCCCGATTTTCAGCGCTAAATGCCATCTTTCTCATAAATAACCACCCTAGGGGGAAAGTTAAGGTGCAGAGATAAATCTATAGAAATCAAACATCATACCTGAAGTTCACACATTGTAAGGGGTACCAATTTCACGGCATAATAAGGACATAAAGACATTCACTCAAAACGAACGAGGGGGATTTACATTGGTGAAAAAGTATAAAGCACTACAAGTGATAGGGGCAAGCATGCTAGCCATCAGTTTAACAGCATGTGGTTCAAACGGAGATAGCAAAAGCACGGCTTCACCGGCTGCAGGCGCATCAACAGCTCCAGCTGCTACAGCAAAAGCTGAAAACATTACGATCACATTCCAAAATATATATCCAGATCCGACAGATCCGAAAAACGGCATGTTGAAAAAAATCGTTGCTGACTACCAAACTAAAAACCCTAACATCAAAATTGAGCTTGATTCCCTGAACACGGATCAACAAAAGCTTAAATTGAAAACTCAAGCAGCTTCCAAAGAAGTGCCTGATATCACAATCGTTAACCCAGCTGCACAAATGCAACCTTTCGTAGATGCGGGCCTATTCGCACCATTGAATGACATGGTTGAGCAAAACGGACTTAAAGATACGTTCCAAAGTGGAATTCTTGACTTCTACAGCTTCAACAAGAACATTTACGCGTTGCCAGACGGTAACAACATCGGTGTTATTTATTACAACAAAGACTTGTTCAAACAAGCTGGTATTGCAGATGTTCCCAAAACCTTCGAAGAAATGGTTGAGGACGTAAAGATCTTGAAATCCAAAGGCATTCAGCCAATGGCGATCGGTGAAAAAGACTCGTGGACGGGTTCCTTCTTATTCATGAACGTATTGCTTCGCACCAACGGCGGCCCTGGATTCTTGCAAGCTGTTGTTGACGGTAAGAAAACATTCGCTGATCCAGCATTCACGGATGCAGTTAGCTCTTTCGAAGACTTGATCCAAGCTGGCGCGTTCCAAGAAGGCGCAACTTCATTTGATTACAACGCAGGCGAGAACTTGTTCAAAACAGGTAAAGCGGCTATGTACTACATGGGTAGCTGGGCAACTGGCGGTATCGAAACTTCTTCCGTTAACGGTAAAGTTGGCGTGTTCCAATTCCCTACTGTTAAAGGTAAAGGTAACCCTGATGAATTCATGTTGGCTCCAGGATCCGCATTCGCTATCTCTGCAAACAGCAAGCACTTGAAAGAAACCAAAGATTTCTTGAACTACTTCATGTTGAACTACCCGAAAGAAGCATTCAAAGTTAAAGGTGCTGTTGGTGTAGGTCAAAAAGTTGACGGCGACTTTAAAGCTGCTGGATACTCCGATATGGCGATGGATGTTCTTGGCTTGTTCAAGAAAGTTAAAGGCGGCGACCTAGCGTTCGATAACACGATGAACCCAGGAACGGCACAAGGTCACTTAACTAGCATTCAAAACCTTTTCGTACAAAAAGTTGATCCTGCAACTGTAGCGAAAGAGCACCAAACAGCTTACGACACAAACAAAAAGAAATAAATAAATTGATTTGATGTAGTAGCCCAATAGGGAATTTACCTGGAGCGCCTCGGAGGTGCTAAGGTAAGTTCCCCATGGGTATATCTAACCMCATGAAGGAGGCGAGCCAAGTGAATGTGTTAAGAGTCTCCAAGTGGACGATTGCCATGTTTGTACTGCCCTGTTTGATCATTTATGTCGGTCTTGTGTTTGTACCTATTCTCGTGTCCATGTACAGTGGATTGCTGGAATGGAATGGGATTGGCACATCGAAGTTCATTGGTTTAGAGAACTTCCGTACGATGCTTTTCCATGATCCTGTATTCTGGCCATCTGTCAAACGCACATTAATGTTTGCTGTGTTTTCCATGTGTGAAATCCCGATTGCATTGGGCGTAGCCATTTTACTAAATCGTTTTATCAAAAAACCGAATTTCCTTGTTTCTGCTTACTTTTTACCGGTAATTTTATCAGTTGTTATCATTGGACAATTGTGGAAAACAATTTACAATCCAGCGTCAATGGGCGGTATGCTCAATCAAGTCCTAGATTTACTAAACTTACATAGCTGGACGAGATCATGGTTAACAGATCCGAAAATTGCTATGTACTCCCTTTATTTCGTAGCCCTATGGCAGTACTTGGGTTATCACACATTAATCCAGTTTACTGGTATTCAGAACATTCCAGCTGATATCTATGAAGCTGCGCGTCTGGATGGAGCAGAAGGGCTGAAAGCCGACTGGTATATCACTTTCCCTATGAATATTCCGATTTTCAAAATATCGATCGTCCTAGCCTTCATCGGTTCCTTACAAGCGTTTGACATGATTATGGTCATGACAGGCGGCGGACCTGCACATGCGACAGATGTCATCTCCACCTTGATGTACAACAATTCCTTCCTATCCCTGAAATATGGTTACGGAAGCGCGATTGCAGCCTTCTTGGTAGTGGTATGTCTCGTGGCAACCGTCATTATTAACTCGATATTCAACCAACTAGAGAAAAAATATACGTAGGAAGGGGAGTGTCACCATGTTAAACGCCAGGGATGTAGCTTCGGCTAAACCTGCCATCATCCGGAGACGCAAAAGCTTCTCTATCCTAAAGGTTCTTGTTGTTATATTTCTATCCTTACTTGTGGTCACACAGGTATATCCATTGCTTTGGCTGTTCATTTATTCCCTCAAAACGAATGAAGAAATCCTGTCTGGGCGGTTCTTCTCACTGCCGCATGTGCTCCAATGGAGCAACTTCACGAATGCGATCAAGTCGGGGCATTACTTCCAGTACTTGAAGAACAGCCTCTTCGTTACCTTAATTACAATGGTATGTGTTCTCTTCTTGAGTTCCTTAACGGCTTTTGCCATTACGCGGTTCAAATGGAAGTACGGGCAGCTCGTCATGGTCATCTTCCTGATCGGGATGATGGTTCCCATGCAGGCAACCTTATTGCCGCTTATGATTATTTTCAAAAACATGCACATCCTGAACACGCATCTTTCGATCATTCTGCCCTATATCGCGTTTCAAACGCCAGTTGCGGTCTTTATCCTCAGCGGCTTTATGAAATCCATTCCGGCAGAGATTGAGGAGTCGGCTGTCGTGGATGGCGCGGGGATCTTCAAAATCTTCACGGGGATCATTCTTCCGATTTCTGTCCCTCCGATGATGACGGTGTGTATCCTTACCTTCATTAACATCTGGAACGAGTACATCTTAGCAGCGACGTTTATTTCGTCCGAGCGGCTTAAGACGCTTCCTTTCGGGGTGAACAGCTTCGTCAGTCAATATTCCGTTAACTATGGCGCGATCGGGGCATTCCTTGTACTAGGTGCGTTGCCAGTGATTATCGTGTACTTCTTATTAGCGGACAAAATTACAAAAGGTATGGTAGCGGGAGCGGTGAAGGGTTAACTTCACCCCTCGCTTTTTTCTATTTCTAATAGGACTATGGTAAAATAGCAAATACTGCCTTAGGAAAGGGGATCGCGATTAGTGTGAAACGGGGCCTTAATTCCATTCATAATCGGCTATTTATGCTATTCATCTCCTCGATGCTTGTGCTGGTGTTGATTGTTAGTTTTTTGTACTATCAGAAAACGACGCAAATCATACATAACAAGATTAACGATTTAGCTCAGAAAAACATTTCACAAACTGTAGGTTTATTTGATTTGCTTCTGCAAGGGTATGACAGTATTACAAAATCCCTGAATAGTAACAATGAAATGATTCGCTTAATTGAAGAACGGGATAGCAATCCTGATGTGACAACAAGCATTTTCAATGAGCGTACGATTACGAATATTCTAGGGGCCATTTATTACTCGCGGGATGATATTGTCGGCATCCATGTCGTTACGAATGCTGGCAAAAATTATAATTACGAACGCGGCTTTGATAGCGTAATCGATGCGAATTATTCCTCTGCGGAGTGGTATAAGAAGCTGCAGGACTCCACGGGGGAGATGGTTTGGTTAGGTCTCGTACAAGGCTCTGTTATCAATCAGTTTCAGCGTGATCCGATGTTTGTCTTTGGCAGAAAGCTGTTCGATCTGACCGACCACCGCGTCATCGGCGTCATGCTGATCGAAACGAATCCGCAGCCGATTCTAGCTGCTCTGTCCAACGTTACGATTAGCCCGAACAGCCGTGTATACATCGTAGATCAGGATAATCGCTTAATCGCAACGACTGCGGAAGATAAGAAGAACTCTCCCTCTTTTAACGGACTTCCGCGTCCTTATAAAAATGAAATCATCGTCGATGATCAGACGGATCAATTGATTGTAGCTGCCAATGCGAAAATGTCGAATTGGACCGTTTTTGGTTTAACCCCTAAGGGTGATATCAATGCTGAAATTGTTAAAACGCGGGAATACTTATATGTCGTGATTATCGTCCTCATTATTCTTTCTACCGCTTTGGCAAGTTTGATCTCGCAGAACATTGCTTCCCCTCTGAAACTGCTTATCCGAGAGATGAAACAGGTCGAGATGGGGAATTTCAAGGGCTCCGTAACGGTTAGGTCGTTCGAGGAGATTAATTCCCTTGTATCCTCCTTTAATCGAATGGTGAACCGGATGGATGAGTTAATTGAACGGATTACACTGTCTTCGATGAGTGAGAAAAATGCAGAGTTGCACGCCCTCCAGTCTCAGGTAAATCCGCATTTTCTCTACAACACACTAGATATGATTTATTGGATGCTGGATGAACGGGAGAACGATCGGCTGGGGAAAGTTATCTTAGCGCTGTCGCATATGTTCCGGTACAGCAGTGATTGGCAAGAAGCTTCGAAAACGACGCTGCAGCAAGAGCTGGATCAGATGCGTCATTATATGACGATTATTGAGAATCGGCTGGAGGGCAGAGTCCGAACCGAGATACAGATAGATACCGAGTGGCTGGATGTGACCTTACCGAAGATGACCCTGCAGCCCATAATCGAGAATGCCGTTAAATACGGTCTTGAACCGAAGCGGGAGCCAGGTGTGCTGCGGGTGTTCACGCAGGTGCACGAGCAAGAGCTTCATATTATCATTTCCGATAATGGTGTGGGGATTGAGCAAGATCTTCTGCGTCAGATGCAGGAAAAGCTCGAGGAGGATGCTCGCATGATTGGCGATCGATTCTCGTACAAAGATGATACGGCCAACAAATCCCAACTCGTACAAGACGGCAAGACACGACGGGGTATCGGACTCACCAATGTCCATCGGCGTATTGCATTAATGTTCGGAGACGCGTATGGGCTTCGAATCGAAAGCAAACAAGAGGTAGGAACCACGGTGATCATCGCGATGCCGCTACCTCGCAAGGGGGTATAACAACCATGGATATTCTAATTGTGGATGACGAGACGATTATTCGAGAAGGCATTCAACGTACGCTGCAGAATCGCTTTCCTGAGCACACCATACATTTGGCCTCTAACGCGGAGCAAGCCATCACGATACTGCGGAGTCAATCCATACACATCGTGTTAACAGACATTCTCATGCCAGGGATGACCGGCTTAGAGCTCATGAATATGTCGCGAAGCCGTCATCCCCATGTCAAATGGGTCGTAATCTCGGCGTACTCGGAATTCTCCTATGCCCAAGAGGCTGTGCGTCTAGGGGCGAAAGATTATTTGCTGAAGCCGATAGGCAAAGAGGTATTGAGCGAAATGATCAGGAAACTGAGCGAGGAAATTGCTCATGATACGGAACTGATTGAGGAAGCGGAGCTGCTGAAGACGAATCGTAAATATTTGCAAGAAGCGGTCTTCCAACGCTGGGTGCAGGGTCTAGATACGGGGCGTATTGATATGGGCCCTTTCGTGGAGCAGCATCCCAATTTCCACTTAATTATGGTTAAAATGGAGACCGATAAAGCAGTGTTCCTCGAGAATTTCATTATCGAGAACGTTCTGCAAGAGCTGATTGACCGTTACGGTAAGGGTTTTGTAACCGTGCATGATAGCAAGAGCCTGCTAGGGCTTGTCACGCCTCCAGAAGGCACGAGCATCGGCCAGCTCGTGGAGGATCTGCGCTGTCACCTTATTAAATATTTGAAGGTACCTTTCCAAATCATGAGTACAGAACGAATCGAGCAGTTCCAGTCGGTGCCTGCGGAGGTTCAACGCATGCGGCAAGCCTCAACGACACAGGTCTATGAGCATCATGCCAGCGGCAGCGACCGTTCTGTTGAGGTTGCTCTCCAATATATGCGCACGCACTATCAAGAGGATCTTTCACTAGAGAAAGTGGCGTCGATTGTGTATTTGAACCCTGTTTATTTTAGCCAGCTGTTTAAGCAGAAGACAGGTCAGGGATTCAAGGAATTCGTCATTAACCTGCGATTAGAGCAGGCCAAACAGCTGCTGCTGAATCCCAAGATGAAGCTGGCGGACGTTGCTGAGCGCATCGGCTATCAAGATATGAGACACTTCTCTCAAGTGTTTAAGAAGAAATATGGAGCTACACCATCGGAGTTCCGCCAGGAGCATACTGGTGATAAAGCGGATTCATTTCTGTCAAGAGATTGACTCTCATGAAATTCTCAGACAATTCTCAGAATAATGCCTACAATTAGGTGTGGCGCGACTTTCCTCCTTATCTGTTAAATATTAGGTCATTTGGCATGTGCTATGGTAGTAGCAGGTCCAACAAACTTATATTTAAATACCAAAGGAGGAAATCAATCATGATTTTTGTGAAGAAGAACCGCCTTACTCATTCGGTCGTAGGCTTAAGTCTGTCCATGTTAGTCGCAGGAACGGCGTTGCTAAGCCCGCAAGCAGCCTCTGCTGCCACGACAACGACGAATGGGGCTGTAGCTGCCGCGTCAGCTACAGCGACGAGCACATCCCGTGTAGACAGTATCCTGCGCACTGCGAAGTCGTACATCGGAAAGGTTACTTACCGATTTGGTACGAGAAACACGAGCCGTCTTATTCTGGATTGCTCCGCCTATACGCAGCTCGTTTTTAGTAAAAATGGGATTACAATCCCTTGGGGCTCCAAAGCGCAAGCGAAATTAGGAACCCTGGTCTCGAAGAAGACAAGCCTAAGCAAGGGCGACTTGGTGATGTTTAGTACATCGAAGCCTGGCGTTATTAATCATGTGGGTATTTATATCGGTAACGGGCAGTTCATTAGCAATACGACCAGTTCTGGCGTTGTTGTACGTGAAATGAACGCTGGTTATTGGAAAGACCGTTTTATTATGGGACGCCATTTTAAATAACATCAGAGATATTGACCACAATCCCTTCGGGTGGTATATAGTAGAAAACTATAACCATGTTAAGGGAGATCAGATACTATGACATTAAAGCTAGCCTTTGAAGCTGTTAAGAAATTCCATGAAACGTTCGAGCACCCAGTGGGCGCATCACCACAGCGCCTATCTGCTCAGCGTAAAGCCGCGCGTCTGGCATGGATGCAAGAAGAGCTTAATGAATTTGAAGAAGCAGCTACGTTAGAAGATGAAGTAGATGCTATGATTGATGAGTTGTATTTTGTGCTAGGGACACTTGTAGAAATGGGTGTAGAGCCTGGACCAATTTTTGATATTGTTCAGCACGCGAATATGTCCAAGGTTTGGCCCGATGGGAAGGTTCATAAGAATGAAATGGGCAAAACCATCAAACCGCCGCACTGGGAAGACCCATTCGACAAAATTAGAACTGAAATTCAAAAACAAATAAATAAGGAAAGTTGAGGTGAGGCCAGCATGGCCTTCCACAATCGGCTCAAAGAGCTGCGACAACAACAAAATCTCACATTGCGTAAGCTTGGCGAGAAAGCAGGGGTCAGCTATTCCATCCTAAATTCAATCGAAAATGGTCGAATCATCCCGTCGAAAGATGTCGCATTAGCACTAGCTATAGCACTTAAAATTGACGATAGGGAAGCCTTCGTTGCTTTAGTAATAAATCCCTCTCAGGTATAATTGCAATACCTAATATAGTGTGGTACAGTATTAATAGTCTTAAAGGGAAAACCTGAATTGCGTATTGCAAAGGGTTATCATTTAAGTAAATGAAACCTTTTCCAATGTGTAATTTTTTTGTTCGAAACAAGAAAAAAGACATGTTAATAAAACTTTGGAGGTATTACCCATGGCAGTAGGAACAGTTAAATGGTTTAACGCAGAAAAAGGATTTGGATTTATCGAAGTTGAAGGTGGAAACGATGTATTCGTACATTTCTCCGCAATCACTGGCGAAGGTTTCAAATCTTTGGACGAAGGCCAACGCGTTGAGTTCAACGTAGTTCAAGGCAACCGCGGACCACAAGCTGAGAACGTTGTAAAACTGTAAGCTTCAGCTTGCAAATATAGCATTCTCTAGAAAGACCCTTAACTTAGTTAAGGGTCTTTCTTTTGCGTTCGGAGGCTGTTAGGAATTTTTGTAGACAAAAATGTCATACCAAGCGTACAGTATTCTTGGAGTTAGTAGCTTGGGTGTTTTCATAGCATCACGCAAGGAGAGTAGATCAGTCGTGGCGATTAAAGATATGGAGATGTTTAAGGACTTCTCTAACATAGAGTTAGCCAAGCTTCTGGGCAAATTGGACATGGTGAAAGGACAAGCGGGAGACATGCTTTTCGAGCAAGGTGATCCTGGTGACAGCATGTATCTGATTGAGAGCGGCCGAATCGAACTGTTCTCTCAGAAGCAAGATAGTACACGCCAGTCGCTCGTGAGCTTACAGGATGGGGATACGCTCGGGGAAATGGCGCTGTTAACGAACGAGCCCAGATCGGCAACGGCTATCGTAGCTGTAGAAAGCGTTCTCTACTACATTGATCGAGAAACCTTCGATCGGTTAGTCGTCGAGCAGCCGCAGATCTCTTCCTATTTCATTCGACTGCTTTCGCAGCGATTGGTATCAACCAATGGTCGATTGCAAGCCTCCAAAGAAGCGAAAGCGCAATGGGTACTGCATGAGGTGGAGTTGCTGCCGGCGTTATTGCGGGACTTCTTTTTCGCGTGTGCTTGCTTGCCAAGTGTGCGTGATGGACTGCTTAAGCATCTATTTGGTATGACCATAGAAGAAGCCAATCAGGCTTACGCTGCGCTAGGACGGTTCGTCCAGCAGGACGTGGAGCGTGATTCTGTTCACATGCGGCCCGAAATCGCGCGTGTCCTGCTCGACATCCTGCCACAAAGGTATGGTGAGCGTCAGCAGCAGCTGTGGGTGGATCAGGCTTTGGCTTACTATCAGGCCGAAGGCGATTGGTCGTCGATGGTTGAGGTTTATGCTGCGCGCAACGAGTGGGAACTGGCGCTGAATGTGGCGGCTATTGCAGCAGGTGAATGGGCGGAGCCGGGGCAAGTAAAGGCAGCAGGACAAACGGTGAAAGCGAGGCGGGAAGAAGGAGAGAAGGCTGAACGCCTGGTTGGAGAGCGGGCAGAGAAGACAAAGATAGCAGCAGAAGCTGCCCTGGCCGAGTCTGAGCGGCAGCAAGGCGTGATCGGCCAAGCGCTTCGGCGCTGCCCGGACGAGCTGCTCGTCGCGCGCTACGCGGTCTTGTGGGCCTATGTCCGCTACTGCGTGGAACACGCGCCTGAAGCGGGCTTGGCCATCGTTGAGGCGGCGCTGGATCAGCGAGGCGCCGCTTATTCGGCGCAGCAGCTCACCACCGTCTACGAGTGGGGTGCTGATCTGTGCCGCAAGCTGGGGCGAAACCAGCTTGCGCTCGAGTATTTGCAGCTCGCGGAGGCAACCGCGCTGTCGGGATCGGGGTCGGCCAAGCGCAGCGGCGACCAGAGCTTCGGTCTGGCCAAGCAGATGCTGGCCAGAAGCAAGAGCGAGCGCCTCGCCGCAGGCGCGGGGCGGCTTGGTGATCGCAGCCGCTGGCTCGGCCTAGCGGCAATCATCTTGGCCGTGGCCTCGGTGCTCGGCTTCCACATCGCCGAGCCCGTCGCGGGGTTGTCCCGCCACGGCATGGACTTCATCGGGATCGGCTTAGCCGCCGTGATCCTCTGGATCGTGAACATCATGCCCGACTACATCGTAGCCTTGGGCATGGCCATGCTGTGGGTGCTCGGCGGACTCGTCGAGCCCGAAGTGGCATTGTCGGGCTTCGCCTCGCCGACCTGGCTGTACATGATCTTCATCATGGCGATGAGCGCCGTGATTACGAAGTCGGGCTTCTTATACCGCTTCTCCCTTCATGCCCTCAAGCGCTTCCCCGCTAACTATCGCGGGCAGCTGTGGGGCATCGTGGCCGGCGGTATCATGCTGAACCCGATGATTCCTTCCTCCTCAGCGAAGGTATCACTCGGCGTGCCGATTGCCCAGACGCTGTCCGAATCCATGGGATTCGGAGCGCGCAGTCACGGCGCAGCAGGCTTAGGCCTTACCGCCATGCTGTTCTACGGCTTTACAGCGCCGTTCGTGCTCACAGGCTCGTACACGAACGTACTGGCCTTCGGATTGGTCACCAGCGCTTCGCCTGTGAACTGGATTCAATGGTTTATCTATGCCTTACCGGCATTTGTCATATTTAGCAGCGTGCTGCTTGCCATGATCTTCATTATGTTCCGTAAAACAGCTTCCGCCAAGCCGATCGCTGCCGACGTCCTAGACGAGCAGTTACGGCTGCTAGGACCGCTGACGTGCGAGGAGCGTATTGCCGTTGTAACCGTCTTGAGCTGCATCATCATGCTGGTATTACAACCGCTCCATGGCATCGACAGCGCTTGGATTATGCTTATTGGTTTTGCTGTACTCGTCATCAGCGGCGTGTTGGACCGCAAAACCATTTCCACCGGCATCGACTGGACGTTCCTTCTGTTCCTTGGCGTAGCCTTCAGCTTCTCGGCGGCCGCCAACGAGCTTGGACTTGTCGAAGCCCTGTCTTCGTTCCTGGGTCAGCATATGGGCGTCTTCGTAACGTCGCCGTTCTTCTTTCTAGCCGCCGTTATCGTGCTCTCGTTCATCGTCACGCTGATCGTCAGGGACGATCCCGCTGTTATTTTACTGGTTACGGCGCTCCTGCCGCTTGCCGATCAAGCAGGCGTGCATCCATGGATCCTCGTATTCGTGGTACTATTATCAACAGACCCCTTCTTTTTCGCGTATCAATCGCCGACGTATTTGACGGCTTACTATAGTTCCGAAGGGAAAGCATTTAGCCATCGACAAGGCCAGAAGGTTGCCTTTGCTTATGGATTAGCCGTGTTGCTGCTTGCGCTTCTGTGTGTGCCTTATTGGAAGTGGCTGGGGTTGATTCACTAGTCTTCAATTTTAACTGTAAAACATGTAGGTAATTTCTTGTAAAACTAGCTAAAAAGCAAGATAAATGGAAAACATCCATCTATTTTCACATGAACTGCTCCTTTTACGGGAATCTGCCGAAATTAACTGTACATTCTCCATCTACTCCMTATTTATAGTCGATTATGAGATAAATAGCTGTACATTTTACATGTTTTGTTGGATGGAAGGGAAAATTTGTGGTGGTTAAGGTACCTTTGTGTTATGTGCGTGGTAAGAGTAGTTAGCCTGCCGAGATGAAGAACCCCCAACAAATCCTACGCTTTAGGAGGATTTGTTGGGGGTTTTTGAGCTACGTATGAAACTCAGCGGAGATTCGCTCTCTTCAATAACCGCTGAATCGAGCGGTTCGCCTCGGGCAGGACGATGTCCTTATCAACCGTCCGCAGAATGCGGTTTTCCATGACGATCCGACCATTGATGATGGTCGTTTCGACATCAGCACGCGTCGCCGAGTAGACGATGCGCGAGATCGGATCCACGTCGTAAGACGGATACGTGTGGAAGTTATCGAGATCGAGGATCGCGAGGTCGGCCTTCTTGCCGACTTCGAGACTGCCGATCTCATCAGCCATGCCAACGGCGCGAGCGCCGCCGATGGTCGCCATGCGGAACACCGTCTGCGCGTTCATCGCTGTCGGTCCGTGCACGGGCTTCTGGATGAGCGCAGCGAGCCGCATCTCGTTAAACATATCGAGATTGTTGTTGCACGGCGCGCCATCTGCCCCTAGGCTGACCGAGATGTCCATCTTAAGCATCTCCGGCGTCTCGGCGATCCCTGAAGCCAGTTTCAGGTTAGAGCCCGGACAGTGGCTGACGTGCACGCCACGCTCGTGGATGATGCGTTTCTCTTGCTCATCGAGCCAAATGCAGTGCGCGAGGATCAAACGCTCATTCGCTAAACCGAGATGATCGAGGTAGACGACGTTGCGCATGCCGGTTTCAGCTTGCACGATCTCGATTTCACCGAGATTTTCAGAAGCGTGCGTGTGGACCTTCACGTTGTACTGTTCCGACAAATTGCGCACCTCGCGCAGCAACTCTTCCGTACACGAGATGACGAAACGCGGTGAGAACGCGTACTGGATACGCCCGTCATCGTGTCCGTTCCATTTTTCAAGCAAATCAACGCTTTGTTGCAGCGATTCTGTCGTATTTTCCTGCAGAGCAAAAGGAACTTCATCCCCTTTGTCCATCATCACCTTGCCTGACAATGCCCGAATGCCGCTCTCGGCGATCGCCTGAAAGGCAAAATCCGTATGGTGCACCGTCTCCATATCCACGATCGTTGTGGTGCCGCTTTGAATCAGTTCACCGATACCGAGCATCGCCGAATAGTAGATCGACTCCTCATCATGGGAAGCTTCAAGCGGCCAAATCCGCTTTTTCAACCAATCCATAAGCTCGAGATCGTCCCCTTTACCGCGGAACAACGTCTGGCACAGGTGAATATGTGTCTGAACAAAGCCTGGAATGATCGTGCGATTCTTGGCGTTAATGATTTTATCTGCATGTGTAGGGTTCAAATCGGGTCCGATCGCGGTAATGCGATCATTTTCGATCAAAATATCCCCCGTTATAATGTCTCCGCCACGATTCATGGTTACGATCTGAGCATCTTTAATTAAAATCGTTGTCATCGATCAAAACCTCCTACTCCCCTAATATATGAACTATAGGCACAAAAAAACTAGCCATGAAAAATATGCCTGTTGCTCAGTGCACATTTTTCGTAGCTAGAAATTTACGGTTTCTAAGTAGAGACCCTTAATCCAATTATTAAGGTTATACGAAAGAGGTGATATGCAATTTGTCGTGCCTTCCTCTTTTAGAGTAAACTGCCAGGGGATGTTTTGTCAATTGTGTGTAAGTTAATGTGACATGCCCTCCCTCTTTTTTGAAAATACGTCTTCCAATCTTGTCGAAATGGTGAATGCCGTCACTCTGGATGGTTCAACGTTGCACTTCCTACTGAAAATGGCGTTGTGATCCCCTCATACATCAAATGCATCGACATCCCCGCGGCAGCGTGCACAAGGTTATGACAGTGATCCATCCATAGTCCGGGATTATTAGCAACGAAAGCGACCTCATACGTTTCACCAGGCTGAACATCTAGTGTATCCGACCACCATGGACTGCCTGTAGAAGGCTTGCCATTGCGGGAAAGGACGAGCACATGGTGACCATGCAAATGCATCGGATGTTCGACATTTCCACGATTGACGAACGTCGTTTTAACCAGATCCCCTTCCTTCACCATGAACATCGGCGCATCTGGGAACACTTTTCCATTCAACGTATAGAGGAAATCGAAATTTCTGTTATAGAAGCCTAGTTTATTATCTAAAATTAATGTGAAATCTCGATCATATTTGCTGCTCGCATCAAAAKGTGTGGCCTTCGGACTGCCATAGGTAAGCGGATCGAAAGCTACGGTTTGCGGCAGCTCAGGAACGTTCCCTTGGCCATCAGTTGACAGAAGAATGCCTCCGTTTTTATTCGTTCCCACATGTAAATAAACAGGATGATCCGGCATGACAAACGTTAGATCAAATCGTCCCCCAGTTGGCACAATGACACGTGTATTGGTCATGAGATCCGGCTTATTCAGATCTGTCCCATCGATAGCCGCCACTTCAAAAGGAGTACCCACGAGCGTATAGGTTTGATTGACCCAATCATCTGTGTTAATGAGTCGCATACGGACAGGCGTCCCAGGAGCGACTATTTGACGGTCCAATTCATCATTGGCGCCAATAGCGAACGTATTCTTCCAACGATGGGTCATAACTGTGATATCTTTGAACGGAATTGTAAATGTTGTTGTATCTGCAACCTCTTTAGGGTCTACAATTAACGCTCCGAAAAGCCCTTTACTTACCGCTTCTTGTGAATCCTGATGGGAATGGTACCAGAAGCTGCCCACCTGTTCAGCGCGAAAACGGTACGTATAGGTTTCACCTGGCATAACCGCATTTTGTGTGGCTCCAGCAACGCCATCTTCGGCGTTTGGTACATCTAAACCGTGCCAATGGGCGGTAACGCCAACATCAATATCTTCGTTCGTTAGCGTGACTTCAATGAGTTCGCCTTCTTTCATACGAAGCTCAGGTCCAGGGATTTGACCATTGTAGGTCCAAGCATCCACCGTTTTGCCCGAGCTGAGTGTGACCGTTTTTTTCTGCGCTACGAGTGTAAAACGACGATCTGGCGTGCCCTCTTTCGGGCCCGTTAGGTCGGCCACTGATACCATGCCCGGCATATTGGACATAGCGGTCATGTCATGACCAGTGTGCTCGCTTACTGCGCCGCCGCCGTAATCATGCGTTCCGCTGGCCATGTCGATCTCGGCTGGCAGTACGCTTTTGTCCATTGCGAATGTAATGAAATAGTAGCCGATACCAGCAGTCACGACGAGAACGCCTGTCATGGCACCAAAGCGCGCCAATAGTCGAGGTGCTTGATAGTTAGGTGCTTTACGTACCTGCTTGGCACGCAGATCGTGCCTCAACCAAAGTCCAGCGGCTAAGACAATAAAGACTGCGAGCGGAATGCTGATTTCTAACCATTGGAAAGGAACTGGCGGTACAAAGGTGAAATATAATGACGTTACTGCGCTAAGCGCGGTTAATTGATAAGGAAATATAAGTCCAGGGCTAGCGGCTCTTTGGAACATAGCAGGCTCAATTGTGGTACCACTTTCGGCTAAGCTTATCTTGGTTAGCGAGCGAAGCTTCAGCAACTTAGGAACGGCCACGAACCATATGCTCAAAAGAGGAATAACGACTAGCGGCGCTTCTAGGAAGATGCGGTCCTTCCAGAAAATCGGGTCCATATTCATCTGCAGCCAGACAATGGCAGCTACAATTGCTGCTGCAGGAATGATGGGAAACCATGCCCAGAAAAGCAGCTTGCGCGTCTTACGGTGCAGTTTCTCTAAGCTTCCACTGTACAATAATCGGGAAGCCTTGACGCTTCCGATCCATGTGAAAATGACGAATAAAACACTTACGGCTAATATAGTTTGAATACTTGCGTTATACACGATGAAAACCCTCCTAAACTCGATACGTCAAGTATAGTCCCCCTGCCCTGCGCATCAAACCGTCTGGAGACCAATGGGCAACCTAGACTAAAGTTGGGGCTGCTTTTTCAAAAAATACACTAGTAAAAGTTTGGAAATAGTTTGCGTTTTCATAAGTGGTGTGTTATGATAAATCCAATCGACAAATAGAACCTGAATTCACATATTGTAAAGGGTTTTCATTTTTGTTAGTGAACCTTATACAATGTGTGAATTTTTTCTCTTTGAAGAATAAAAAACATGTTAATAATTTTTGGAGGTATTTCACAATGGCTACTGGTACAGTAAAATGGTTTAACGCAGAAAAAGGTTTCGGTTTCATCGAAGTTGAAGGCGGCAACGATGTATTCGTTCACTTCTCCGCAATCCAAGGTGACGGTTTCAAAACTTTGGACGAAGGTCAATCCGTTGAATTCAGCGTAGTTCAAGGTAACCGCGGACCACAAGCAGAAAACGTTGTAAAACTGTAATATAATTAAAAAGACTGCCTTTACTTAAGTAATGGCAGTCTTTTTCAATTTAAAGCTATCTGACGCTTAGTACACTCTAAGGAGGTTTATCCATGTATTCCAGAAAAAAGTCGCTTGAAGAGATGCCTCTAGAAAATGTGACGGTATGGTCTTGTGAAAATGAAGGCTGTAAAGGCTGGATGCGAGATAATTTTGCATTCGATCACGTGCCGACATGTCATTTATGTCAGTCCACAATGGTTCGAAGTGTCAAGTTACTTCCATTAGTTAATAACACGAATAGTGATCAGAAAACGCTCAAAAAGGGCGTACAAATATAGCGTTATAGAACCCGGAGACATAGCTGTCTTCGGGTTTTTTGTGTTACCATGAGAAGAGTGAAATCAGAGACGACGGTGTTAGCAAGAGGACAACCCTCGTCAACCTTTAGGAGGTAGGCATGTCTGTGAAACCTAGAAAACGGCGCCAATGGCCGCTGCTGGTCGGTGCTTGCATCCTAGCTGCTGGTGCGGTCATTTTCATTGGAGACTCACCATTTGAAACATCGACCTCTTCGAATAAGGAGGTACCTGATATCGTAGCGGCAACACCAGTACCAACCCCAACACCTCGTGTAGCTGTGGAGTTCCGCATGCTTGATCTGGATAGAGGCTGGGTGAAGTATGCGGACGGGATGGCTCATACTACGGATGGGGGAGCCCATTGGCAGGAAGCCACAAGTACGGAAGCTCTGCCGACAGATGGCGAAGCGGCTACGAATGGATTGGAAGCGATCACAAAGTTGCTGAGCTTGGAGAGCGGGACTGGGAGTGCGGCGGAAGGAGCTTCAGCTACGGCTACGGCAACCTCAGGAAGCCCGAGCGTGGATATTGTTACGCTGAACGGGACTATGTTTGATGTGAAGCAGTCACAGTTCGTGACGCCGAAGATTGGTTGGGCGCTATTACCAAGCACAACGAATAGCAAAAGCCCACTCGTGCTCACGGTGGATGGTGGGCAGAGTTGGATAGATGGCATGACGGAGKACGCGAAGGCGGCCATTCAAGGGGTGAAAGCCCATTTGACTCAGCTCAAAGCAGAGGCGTTGCTCTATAAAGATGAAGCTGGCGCCAAAGCAGCCATGGGTGCTAACTGGAAGCTCATACCGGAGCAGGCATCGCCGGGAGATATTGTACTTGTGCGCCATAAGGAGCCGGGCAGTATCACTTGGCAGGGCAAAACCTACACACTTCAACCTTATGAAGCGGGATATTTCACGTATTTGCCAATCTCGATGAGTGTGAAGGCAGGCACGTATCCGATTGGTGATCAGACGCTGACCATCAAGGCGAAGAAGTTCGAGACGCAGTATTTGAAGGTTACTGAGCAAATGGAAAGCATGAAACAGGATACGACGCGCATCAACGCCGATCAGAAGAAGATCGATCTGGCGCGCAGCAAGTCGGAGCCGAGTTTCTTGTTTAGCGGGCCATTCGTGAAGCCGGTCGAGGGGATTTTGACCACGCCGTATGGGTACACCCGTTATGTGAACGGGAAATACGACAGCGCGCATATGGCCCTTGATCTGGCCGCCAAAGAAGGCACGCCGATCAAGGCTACGAACGATGGAGTTGTCGCGTTAGCGGAACTCCTGTATTTGACCGGCAATTCCATCTACATTGACCATGGGATGGGGCTGTTCTCTCAGTACGCGCATCTCTCCGAGCTGCGTGTCAAACCTGGCGACCGCGTTAAGCAGGGCGACATTATCGGGCTTGTCGGCACGACGGGCTTTTCCACCGGGCCGCATCTGCATTTTACGTTCTGGGCGCATAATATTCAGGCCAATCCGGACTTATTTTTTAATACAACCCCGTTTCAGTGGGTGAAATGATCGTGATGTGAAATGATCGACAAGTGGAAATCATAAGACTGTTCACCCCTTCTGCGTATGAGCTAGGCTCGACGTGGAGGGGGTTTTTGGCGAGGGGTTTGTGCATCGCCACATACGCACTCATCTACCTCACCCACCACACGCTACTCTTTACTCATTCATCTATCACACGAACCACACGCTACTCTTTACTCATTCATCTATCACACGAACCACACGCCACTCTTACCCCTCATCTACCTCACCCGCAACACGCTACCCTTCTCACACTCAATCACCTCCCTCCCGCCACACTCAAATAAATGGAAAAAATACAGCTAATTCCCCCCTATTCCTTGGAAATTCGCGTTTAGATGGAAAATATGTAGTTAATTCGACGGGTTTTGATGATTTTCTTGTATATG
The DNA here is from genome assembly GCF_056398345.1 of Paenibacillus sp. 01T442. Lineage (NCBI taxonomy): Bacteria > Bacillati > Bacillota > Bacilli > Caryophanales > Paenibacillaceae > Paenibacillus > Paenibacillus sp. 01T442. The sequence goes on along the minus strand of NZ_JBFTPF010000027.1, from coordinate 19,981 downwards.
CTCGATTTTAGATGGATATTTTCCAGTTATTTCGCCTAATCGGGGTAAAGCGATGAAATTAGCTGTACAAAATCCAGTTATTTTGCATGGGGAGGTTAGAGTGACAGGGGCTAGTAGTGTTTCACTGACACGCATGGTATAATAAGGAACAAATGTTCTAAAAATGGAGACATGGCATGCTAGCTGTTGTTCAGATATCGGTTCGTTCGCTTGTGGAATATGTGTTTAGCAGTGGTAGTATTGATGCGGAATTTCGGTCGAGCAAGGCATTGAGAGATGGCACGAAGGCGCATCAGAGATTGCAAAAGCAATACGGAGAGTCCGATCAGCATGAAGTGTATGTGTCTGCGGAGATTGCGCATGAGGGGCTTTTATTTGTCATAGATGGGCGTTGTGATGGGCTGCTAAATGGGACTGATGACGGAGATATGCTTACGGTAGATGAAATCAAATCGACTTCCGGAGATATTGCGCTGATTGAAGAGAATTCGTACCCTGTGCACTGGGCACAGGCGATGTGTTATGCGTACATGGTGGCCCATGATCGTGGGCGTAGCCATATGCGAGTTCAGATGACGTATACACAGGTGGATACGGAGGAGACGCGGCATTTTGTAAGGGAAGCAGCTTACGATGAGCTTGAGCAGTTTGTGCAAGAGGTGATTCAGAACTACTATCCATACGCACAAATGAAGTTTGACCATGAGCAGCGCAGAAATCAGAGCATCAAGGAGCTGCAGTTCCCTTTTCCACAGTATCGTGAAGGGCAGCGCAAGCTGGTAGGAGCGGTATACAAAACCATCCAGGACGGGCACAAGCTATTCGCTAAGGCACCAACAGGCATTGGCAAGACGATGTCTACGCTTTTTCCGTCGGTGAAAGCGATGGGGGAGGGCGTGCTGCAGCGGTTTTTTTATTTGACGGCAAAGACGATAACGCGTACGGCGGCTGAGGAAGCTTTTTACCTGTTGCAGGACAAGGGCTTGCAGCTACAGGTGGTGACGCTAACCGCGAAGGATAAAGTGTGTTTGAAAGACGAGGTCAAGTGTACGCCGGCACACTGTGAGTTCGCGGATGGCTACTATGATCGGGTGAATGAGGCGGTGCTTGATCTGCTCAGGCAGGAAACGGTGATGACCCGTTCTGTGATTGAGACGTATGCGCGGAAGCACCGTGTGTGTCCGTTTGAGTTCTCGTTGGACGTGGCTTATGCGGCGGATGCGGTGATTTGTGATTACAATTATATCTTTGACCCGCGTGTGAATTTGAAAAGGCTGTTCGAGGAGCAGAAGCGTAAAACAACGCTGCTTATTGATGAGTCGCATAATCTGGTGGATCGAGCACGGGAAATGTACGCCAGTGAGCTGCACAAATCGGTTTTTCTTACACTACAACGTGAGTTCAAAGGTGCTAGTAAAGAGCTCCATGACGCGGCGAAGGCGATAAATGCCTATTTCATAGCACTCCGCAAACAAGTGGGAGATCGTGAGATGATGGTGGAGGCGGGGCTGCCGGAATCGTTATTGGTGCATGTGGATGCTTTTATTGCGGTGGCTGAAAAGGAATTAGCGAGATCGGCCGGTGGTAACCCGGTGAGTGCGGTACTTTTGGATGCGTATTTTGGAGCGCAAAATTTCGTGCGCATCTCGAAGTTGTATGACGAGCGGTATGTGACGCTGGCTGTGAATGACCGGAACGAGGTCAGCGTGAAGCTCGTGTGCTTGGATCCATCTCATTTGCTGCGGCAAATGGGGAAGGGGTATCGGGCGCATGTGTTTTTTTCGGCGACGTTGTCACCTTTATCCTATTTCATGGACATGTTAGGGGCAGGAGAGGACGATTACTCTGTGACGGTGCCGTCGCCTTTTGCGAAAGAGCAGCTGGAGGTTTTCGTGCAGCCGCTTTCGACTCGTTATCAGGACCGGGAAAACAGTCGTACGCAGATTGCTCGTTCGATCTATGAGCTGGTCACGGGACGAGCTGGTAATTATTTGGTGTTTTTCCCTTCGTACGCGTATATGAGCAGTGTGTATGAGGCATTTACGGATCTTGTAGGTGAGGCGGCGGATGAGTCGCAGCTCCATGTACTCGTTCAGCAGGCCAAGATGACGGAGGAGGAGCGAGAGCACTTCCTATCGGCGTTTCAGGCGGGAGCGGAGATGACGTTAGTAGGGTTTGCGGTGATGGGCGGTATCTTCTCCGAGGGCATTGATCTTGTTGGCGACCGTTTAACGGGCGTCGTTGTTGTGGGTGTTGGATTGCCGCAGCTAGGACCTGAGCGCAATCTGATCAAGGATTACATGGAGCGCACGGGCAAAAACGGCTACGACTATGCTTATGTCTACCCCGGCATGAACAAGGTGCAGCAGGCTGGCGGAAGGTTAATTCGCTCCGAAACGGATCACGGCGTGCTGCTGCTGATCGACGATCGCTACCTGCAGCCGCGTTATCAGCGCTTGCTGCCGGAGGAATGGCGCGACTATAAGGTGCTGCCTGTGCAGCGTTAAGACCTCAACGTAAAAAGCCGCACCCCAAGGTTGACCTTGGAGTGCGGCTTCTTCATGTTCGCTATGATATTTATAGCGACATCTGATAAATTTTCACGACATCGGCGCGAGTCAGCTTCTGGAAGTTGCCGAAATCGCCGTAAATCATAGCCTTATCGGCCATGAGCTCGATGGTGGATTCGTCGATGTTGTAATCAGCCAATCGGCTAGGTGCGCCGATGCTTGTGAAGAACGCGCGCAGTGCCGCGATACCTTCTTCCGCCACTTGCTTGTCGGATTTGCCGGAGGCATCGATGCCAAAGACGCGCTGCGCGAACTGCTTGAACCGTCCCACGTTGGCGTCGAGGTTGTGAGTCATCCAGTTCGGGAAGAGGATGGCTAGACCGCCGCCGTGCGGGATATCATGGACAGCAGAAACCGCATGCTCCAGGTTGTGCGTCGCCCAATCCCCACGGATACCCATGCTTAACGTGCCGTTAAGCGCCATCGTACCGCTGTACAGAATGGTTGCGCGATGTTCAAGATTGTTCAGATCCTCTAGCAATAGAGGAGCCGTGTCGATAACCGTACGCAGAATCGTTTCGCAGAACCMATCCTGTATAGGCGTATTCGTCCCATGATGGAAGTATTGCTCGAACACGTGAGACATAATATCGACCATGCCGTATACGGTTTGATTTTCAGGTAATGATGTTGTATGAGCTGGGTCGAGGATAGAAAATTTCGGGAAGGAATAAGGACTTCCCCAGCCTAGTTTATCGTTCGTTTCCCAATTGGTAATGACGGAACCAGAGTTCATTTCCGAACCAGTCGCAGCAATGGTTAGAACGGTTGCTAACGGTAGTGCGCCTGTTGCTGCTGCTTTGCGCGTAGCGATATCCCAGAAGTCGCCATCGAACTTGGCGCCCACGGCAATGGCTTTCGCACAGTCAATCACACTGCCGCCGCCTACTGCAAGGATAAGGTCGATGTTGTTGCTGCGGCACAGGGCTACACCGCGGTGGACGGTCGTTAATCTCGGGTTGGGCTCAACGCCGCTAAGCTCTACGATGGTTGCTTCTAGTCCTTGTAAGAGATGAACAACCTTGTCATAGATGCCATTGGCTTTGATGCTGCCACCACCATAGACGAGTAAGATATTTTTCCCATACTTAGGTACTTCAGTTGTTAGTTTGTCTAATTGACCTTGACCGAAATGTAGGGTTGTTGGATTATGGAAAGTGAAATTATTCATGATCTTACCTCCTTGAACATATATGGGGGCGTTGGTGCCCCTCTTACTATTGTATAGTAACGATCTGCTAAAAACAAAATTGGCGACGGATTCGTGGTTCGAGAGCATATAAGAAGGACATAGGGACAAGGTATAGAATGAATAAGGGGAATGTCATCTGGTAGGGATGTGATTGCAGCATGGTGAAATTAAGAAAGTCTGACCATATCTTAGAAATTGCATACAGTTGTGTACGTTGGTTCCTTCTTGCTGCTGCATCCTATTTGTATCTGAACTATTACTATAGCGCCTCGCAGAGTCTAACTCTTTTTTGGAGTATGCTTGTAATCGCTATTCTGTATATGGCAACTACGGAGGTGGCTCTGCACTTTACTCCTATAGCTTCTGGTTTCTATCGCATAGTGACACGAGTAGGTGTAGTCATGGATTATGTATCCTTTATTGCTGTTATCATATTGACAGATGGGACACATAGCCCACTTCTCCCAATTGCTTACTTAGTTATTCTTCACGCTTCGATGTATTGGAGCTTCCGAGGATCCATGGTGGCGACGGGGATGATCATCATCGGATATTGCTTCGTAGTTGAGCTAGTGGATGGCGGGTTTCTAATAGACGACATACCCCGACATTTTTTTAATTTTGTCTTCCTACTTATGATTGGCGTCATTGGTGGCATCATTGTAGCAAGGGAGCGGAAGCATTTCATTGAAAAGGGGATTTTTGAAAATTTAGCAAAACAGGATTATTTAACAGGGCTCCATAACCATCGAAGCTTTCAAGAACAGTTGAGAGAGGCTATTGCAAGTAGACGACCACTCACACTTATGATGGGGGATATTGACTATTTTAAGCAAATCAATGATCGCTACGGTCACCAAGCAGGTGATACGGTTTTGAGAGAGATTGGCAGCCTATTAGAGGCGTCCATCCCAAGTACGCAAGGCTGTGCCTTTCGCTATGGTGGTGAGGAGTTTGCGATTATTTTTTATACAGATTCTCAGCATAAGGCGACGGAGCTATTCAACTTATTTCTGGACAAGCTGCGGGCCAAAGTATTTGAGCATGGTAATGATGCATTTCAAGTTACGATGAGTTTCGGAGCTGCACTCCGTGATCGGGGACAAGGGAAGTCGGAGCTGGTCGCCGCGGCTGATGAATTACTTTATGAAGCGAAAACACATGGCAAAAATCAATTGCTATGGGCTCGTACAGAAAGGATGGAGTAGAAACTATGGCAACCTTATCCCCTTATATTTATAGTGCTGACGCGCGAAAGCAGGCTGACTTCTATGTGAGCGTGTTAGGCGGAGAAATTATTAACGTCCAGTCGTATGGCGATCTACCTGGGATGGAAGAGTCGAAGAAGCACCTGGTTATGCATTTGGAACTGCAGGCGCTGGGTCTACAATTCTTCATGGCTGATGCAGGTATAGAGGCCAGTGACCGAGGCAATGGTATGGATTTGGCACTCACCTTCAAGGATGAGGAGGAGGCGCGCAAGATTTATGATGGTTTAGCTATGGATGGCGATGTCATCATGCCATTTGAACGCATGTTCTGGGGAACGATGCTGGGGCGTGTGCAAGATCGTTACGGAGTTATGTGGCAGGTGGCTACTGAATTATAAATGGAACGAAGAGAGCTCCCTTGTGAGAAGCCGTATGGCTATCGTGAGGGAGCTTTTTCCTTGCCCTCTCCGATACTTCTCTCCGCTAACTCTCGTTGTATCGCTCCTCCCGCGACCGGTGTAATTCTAATGGACATAGCAGTCGCTATTGCGACGAAATCAGACAGATTCCTCATTTAACGGACACTAGAGCCGCTATTTACGGTTTTAGAAGTAATATTGCATCTCAATCTGGAGAATAACGGCCGTGTTGTCCGATAGAACAGGCGAATCCAGCCAAATGACCGAATAACGTCATCCGTGTCCGTTAGACGGGAGCGATAGGGAGGATTGGGTTCGAATTCGCCTCCAGATCTCCCATTCCGCCTCAGGACCGATTCGAACGCGTTTATATTCTGTTTAAAATAGGGGAGTATGATCATAACCAGTGGTAGATAACAAATTCATTCACACGGAATTACATCCGATCGGGTAAAGGAGTAGAGATAGATGGCAAAGACGAAAAGAGATCTACCGAAACAAAAAAATGACTGGCGGGGCTTCCTCCGCTTGCTGAAGAGCGCTAATCCGCCTAAACTTTTGCTGAGTATTGCGCTGGGGTTAAGTGTGATCGCAACGCTTGTCTCCTTGGTTATACCGCTATTCACGAAAAATGTGGTCGATAATTTCTCCATTAGCTCACTGAATTGGTGGCAAATTAGCGGGATGGGGCTTGCCTTCATCGCATCGGCTGTTGCTTCTGGCGTAGCCACGTATTTATTGAATTTTTCAGGTCAGCGCGTAGTGGCGGGTATTCGGGATCGCCTGTGGAAGAAACTGCTCGTGCTTCCGGTTAAGTATTATGATAATCATCAAACGGGGGACACGATCTCGCGGATGACGAATGATACGGCCATTATTAAAGGCCTTATTGCTGAGCACATGGCTGGGTTTATTACGGGCACCATTTCCATTATCGGGTCTATTATCGTGCTCTTGTATATGGATTGGAAAATGACACTGATCATGTTCAGCATATTCCCGATTGCTTTCCTTATCCTTTTTCCATTAGGTATGCAAATGTACAAAATTTCTAAAGGCATGCAAGCCGAAACGGCTAATTTCACGTCGGTGTTGAATCGGGTATTATCTGAGATTCGTTTGGTGAAGGCTGCCAATGCAGAGCCTGTGGAGTACAAGGAAGGTAGCGCAGGGATCCAGACGTTGTTCAAATTTGGACTAAAAGAAGGCAAAATTCAAGCCTTGATGTCGCCGCTGATTATGTTTGTCATGTTGATGATGTTCGTCGTCCTCTTCGGGTATGGTGGCACACGCGTAGCGTCAGGAGCGATATCTGCCGGTCAGTTGGTCGCTTTCATGCTGTATTTATTCCAAATTGTGATGCCGATTACGCAGATTACTCAATTTTTCACGCAAACTCAGAAAGCGATGGGCGCAACAGATACCATTCTTCAGGTGCTGGATCATGAAGAGGAGGATCCGCACGTAGGTTTACCCGTTAAAGATGCTTCCCAATCCCTGCATTTCGAGCATGTATCGTTTGGTTATAAAGAGGGTGAATCGGTTCTCAAAGATGTTAGCTTCACGATGGAATCGGGTAAAGTTACCGCGATTGTAGGGCCGAGCGGAAGCGGGAAGACGACGATGTTCTCGTTGCTGGAACGTTTTTACTCGCAGCAAGAGGGTAACATCTCACTAGGCGAAGCAAGGATTGGTCAGTACTCGCTCGTCTCCTGGCGCAGCCAGATCGGCTATGTATCGCAGGAAAGTCCGCTCATTGCGGGGACAATTCGGGATAATATTTGTTATGGCTTGCAGCACGAAGTGACAGAAGAGGCACTGAAGCGGGCTTCCGAGATGGCCTATGCGGATGGTTTCATTGAAGAGCTTCCGCAGAAGTATGACACGGAAGTCGGAGAGCGCGGAATCAAGCTGTCAGGCGGACAGCGGCAACGGATTGCTATTGCCCGGGCGCTGCTGCGCGATCCGAAGATTCTCATGCTGGACGAAGCGACATCAAGCTTGGATAGCAAATCAGAGGTCGTCGTACAGCAAGCGCTGCAGAATTTGATGCAAGGACGTACAACCTTAGTCATTGCCCATCGTTTATCTACGGTCGTCGACGCGGATCAGATCGTGTTTCTCGACAAAGGTGTCGTTACAGGCCGCGGCACGCACCAAGAGCTTATCGAGTCACATGAGATGTATCGTGAGTTTGCTACCCAACAGCTGCAGATACAAGAGCAATTGATTGCAGAGCATTCACTGCTGACAACTGAATTGGCGCCAACTGAGCAAATCCATTCTTGAATGACAAAAAGCCTCTACACCCATGAAATGACGGGGTAGAGGCTTTTTGTTCGTTCGCGGCATTAGACGCCACCCAGTTTTCCCTTCATTAGCACAGCAATCTGCTGCTCCTGATCTCCCTTAAGCTCCAATTCTCGAATAATGCGCTCTTGGCGCTCTACGGGCTGATTCTGGCTGAGCTTGGCCTTGCCTTCGATGCTGGAAATCGAGAGCCGGAAGGCTTGTATCCCTTTGCTCAGCCCAGCAATCAAGTGAGGATCAACGCTGTCTAAATCATACGGGCTGTCGGCCCTCTCATACTTGCTGGTTAGCTGCCGTAAGACGCGTAACACGTCTTGATCGTCGTGAATGAGCTCGACCTTGCCATACACATGAACGGCCATATAATTCCACGTTGGGACAGCGGCAGCCGTTCCATACCAGGAAGGCGAGATATAGCAGTGGGGACCTTGGAAAATGACCAAAACCTCCTGCCCCTCGATATCCACCCACTGTGGATTAGAACGAGCGAAGTGCCCATATAGGCACTGCTCCTCAGCACTCAACATTAGGGGGATATGAGTCGCGAAGGGGCGCTCCTGATGTTGCGAAACGACCGTAGCGAAGCTATACGCTTCGATGAGGTCATACATCTCCGACAGCTCTTCTATTTTAAAATGGGAGGGTGTGTACATGGCTGCACCTTCTTTGTCTTAGCATTTTAGCAATAGTATAGCAACCATTATGGTATATAAAAAGTGCCAATTTCTTCGATTTTGAGTAGACCACTATTGTTGCTTACGAAGTGTGTACAGGAGGTCGCAACCCTAATGTCGAATACCTAACCAACTACGCAATTCAAGAGGAGGCAATAGAATGGAAAAAGTTCGTTGGGGAATTATTGGCTGCGGTGATGTGACGGAGGTCAAAAGCGGCCCAGCCCTGCAGAAGGCAGAAGGCTCGGAGCTAGTCGCGGTAATGCGCCGCAATGGGGCACTAGCAGAGGACTATGCGAAGCGGCATGGTGTGGCAAAATGGTACGATGACGCCGTGGCGTTAGTCAACGACCCAGATGTAAATGCGGTCTATGTCGCAACGCCGCCAGGATTCCATCACGAGTATACGTTACTCGCTGCCAAAGCAGGAAAGCCTGTCTACGTGGAGAAGCCGATGGCTAGAAATCACGCAGAGTGTCAAGAAATGATCTCCGCTTGTGAAGAAGCGGGCGTGCCTTTATTTGTGGCGTATTATCGCAGAGGGCTCCCTAAATTCGTGGAGATCAAGCGTCTGATTGATAGTGGGGTGATCGGGGAGGTCCGTTTCGTACAATCCACCTACCTGCAACCGATGAGAGAGTATGAAGAAGGACTAGAACCGTGGCGCATTCAGCCTGAACTGTCCGGTGGCGGACTATTCGTGGACTTGGCGAGCCATGCACTGGATATCCTTGATTATATATTGGGGCCGATCGGAGAGGTCAAAGGATTCGCAAGCAATCAAACTGGCAAGCAAAAGGTCGAAGATATCGTAACAACGAGCTACGCATTTGAATCCGGTGTGATGGGTACAGGGGTATGGAGCTTCAATGCGTTCACACGCCTAGATTTGAATGAGATTGTGGGTAGCCTTGGTAAACTATCGTTCTCTACGTTTAGTGGTGATCTGCGCATTGAAACCGCAGATGGGGATGTTCAAGAACTGACGATTCCCAACCCTCCACACGTTCAACAGCCGCTGATTCAGAAGATTGTTGATGATCTCCGAGGCATCGGGCAAAGTCCTAGTACGGGTATAACAGCTGCACGTACGAATCGTGTGATGGACGAATTGCTGCGCGACTTCTACCGCGCATAAGTATAAACGAAAACCCCAGCCTAATGTGAATGACATCAGGCTGGGGTTCTTTATTCATGCATTAGGCTTTCGGGTCGGCGTTGCTACAATAGGAGCAGGTGCCGACGCAGAAGGATTGTCGGGTGCTAAGGAACGCTTGTTAAGGAACAAGCTGAGCGGCAGAGCGACCAGAACAATAAATGTGGCAAGCAAGTATACGTCATTGACACTCATCGTGAAGGCGTGAGTACCAATTTGCACTTTGTCCGTCATCCCGCCGGTAGCAAGATCCTTGCTATGTGTTGCGGTTTGGGACGATAAAACGGAAGTGAATAGGGCAATCGCGAAGGACCCGAATACGTTACGAACCCAGTTATTAATCGATGTTGCATGGCCAGAAAGAGTTCTCGGAATTTGCTCCATCCCTGCATTACTTGCAGGCATCGTAGCGAAGGCAATCCCGACGTTCCGAACGATCATCCAGAACACAATATAGCCGCGTGACACGTCTGTACTTAACCAACTGAGTGTGAGCGTACCAATCGCAATTAAGGAAATACCGATAAAAATTAGAATACGAGGCCCAACACTGCTATACAGCTTGCCTACGATTGGCATACAAAGTGCCATCACGAGGGAGGCAGGTAATAGAATTAATCCTGTATCCAAGGGAGTAACATGCTGAATGTTTTGCAAGAAAATTGGTGTCAGGAAGGTACCAGAGTACAAGCTTATCGTAACAATACTGGAAATAATGAGTGATAGCGTATATCTCGAGTTTTTCAAAACACGGATATTCAATAATGGGGAGTCAGCCTTAAGTTCTCTCCAAATGAATAGCAGAAGGACTAGGAAACCTGTTGCAAATAGACCAATAACACGTCCTGATGACCATCCCCAAGCATGTCCTTGGGAGAAGCCGACGAGCAAGGCAAGACTGCTGACAACGACAGTGAGTAAGCCGATTAAATCGAACCTTTTTGGAACAGAAAGACGGTAATAAGGGATTAATTTGAAAACGAGAATAATAGCAACAATGCCGACAGGTACGTTCATGAGGAACAACCAGTGCCAGCTCCAATTTTGCAATAGCCAACCGCTCAATGTAGGCCCGATTGCTGGCGCCATCATAGCAGACAAGGACCAAAGTGAAATCGCGATCGGTTGCTTGTCACGCGGGATAACTTGATACACAATCGTCATGGTAGCTGGCATAATTAGACCGCTGAAAGCCCCTTGAATAATACGGAAAGCAATCAGGGATGAAGCATCCCATGCTAACGCACATAGGAGTGAAAATACGGTAAAACCAATCAACGCAATCGCGTATAATCGTTTGTAGCTGAATTTCTCCCCGAAATACCCTGTAATCGGAGCGATCGTACCGCTTGCGAGCATGAAACCAGTAATTGTCCATTGGATTTTGCTCAAATCTGTATGGAAATGATCACTAAGAATCGGTATCGCGATATTAATCGTACTCATACTTAGAATCGAAACGAACGATCCGAAGAAGATAGCGATCATTATTGGCCAGAAGCGCACTTGCTGTAACTCATCCTTACTCAAAATAATGCCTCCACTCTATCCATTGATCTTACCGATAGTATTCTCTATAATTTGAATGAAAATCATCATACTACCGATATGTTTATATGTCAATAATGACATAAAGGAGGAGCGGAAATGAATACCCTTTCATATGGATTACTAAGCCTTTTAACCAAAAACTCCCGTTCGGGGTATGAGCTTATGCAACATATACAGCCTTTTTGGTCAGCCAAACATAGCCAGATCTACCCCTTATTAGCACAATTAGAGCAAAAGGGGCACGTCGCTTTCGTACATGTTCCTCAATCCGATAAGCCAGATAAGAAAGTGTACTCCATCACAGAGCAAGGGAAGCAGGCATTACGGGGTTGGATCGCTGAGCCAACGGATGAACCTGTGACAAGGGATGAGCTTGCCCTTAAGGTGTACTGCATTGGATTAGTGGATAAAGAACAGGCGAGGAAGATGCTCGCGGTACGCGAAGTATATTATAAGAAGAAAAAAGAGCGATTCAACCTCCTGATGGATAAGCTCCAACAAGGAAGTGATAAACCGCTCGATCAATTAGAGATTGAAGATGATGCATTCGGCATGTATGTATTGGTACATAAAGCCACAATGAAAGTAGATACGGATTTATATTGGTGTGAGTGGATGAAGGAGAAATTGAAGTGATTTGAAGTATTTTCAAGTGATCCTAACTGCCGATTTCCTGTATGACGGTTTGGATTTTCTGCAGACGAATGTATTCGGACTTCTCTAATTGCGGTCGGAAATAAGCATACAGATAGGCCGCATCCTCGAACGTCAATGCAGGGTAGCAGACGACCTCTTGTACTACGAGCGGATTATCCATGATAACCTGCCATTCTCCGGCTCTCTCTGCTTGAGGGATGTTTGCGAAAATGTGTTTCTTGGCAGCTAGGGTACTTTCGAGCTCTGGCCAAATCTTCTCCCAAGATGGACTGAAATCAACAGGTTCAGGAAAAAGTCGCTTTGCTTTCGCAACGGACTGTTCGACGATGTCCATTTCTGTGTCCCCCGCGGCTTTGATCGCATCCGTGAGACTGTCGAGTAACCGCCTGAAACCTGCGAATCCTTCCGAGAGTACCTCGCGCCTAAATAGGGCTTCCGCTTCCGCGGTAGTCAGCTTGTTGAAATCCGCCAATGTGTTATTTGTCATACAGGCCACAACCCCCCAAACTGTTCCTTTTCCCAAATTTATCATAAATCATTTTCCAAATAAAGCCCTTTCATTTCATAAAATAAGCTTCTGGTTTAAATTGAGTTTATATTGCTCCTTTATACTAATTTCTATCATAAACACATTCTATATGCAGACAATAACATCAAGAATCGAGGCTGAACATAAATGGCACCTATTATGATCGTAGATGATGATCCGTATATTCGTGAGCTTGTCCGCGTGTTCATGCTGAACGAGGGCTTCGATGTCGTCGAGGCCGAAGATGGCGTCCAAGCGCTCAAGAAGCTGCAAACCGTCCAAGTCGATATGGTTATTCTTGATGTGATGATGCCGAACATGGACGGATGGGAGCTGTGCAAGGAGCTTAGAGAGCATTATGATGTGCCGATACTCATGCTAACGGCCAAAGGAGAAACGGCGCAGAAGGTCAAGGGCTTCGAGCTCGGCGCAGACGACTACCTCACCAAGCCCTTCGAACCGCTTGAGTTGGCGATGCGAGTGAGAGCGCTGCTGAAGCGCTATAAAATCGCTTCCTCGCAAACGATTCAGGCTGGCGATTTAAGCATGAATCGCAAAACCTATGAAGTCACCATTGGCGCAGAGAGCATCACGCTGCCACTCAAGGAGTTCGAACTGCTTTACAAGCTCGCGAGCTACCAGGGCAAAACTTTCTCGCGCGATCAGTTGATCGAGCAGATTTGGGGCTTTGACTATGAAGGCAACGAGCGAACCGTTGATGTGCATATTAATCGGCTGCGTGAGCGATTTCCTGAGGAGCGGCACGCTTTTCGCATCGCTACAATTCGAGGCTTGGGCTATCGGCTGGAGGTGCTGAAATGAATCATCGGCACAGAGCAGAGAGAAGAGAGCGGAGAGAAAGACAGAAGAAGCGGAGAATGAGCCAGAATAATAAGCAGTCCATTCTCCAACGAATAGGCGGCTTCTTTTTCGGCTTAGGGATATTTATTCTTATTATCGTGTATTGGTTAGCTGCCTTCTATGGCACGGAGTATCTCTACGAACATCTGGGGAAACGCCCTGCGGAAGTCATCGTGCAATTGATCAACTGCATCGGAGGCATGTTCTTCTGGGGGATTACTATGGCCATTCTTGGCCAATTTATGAGGAAGCATCAGTTAATTTTCTTCCAAAGTTTGAATCAAGCGATCCGAAGCATGTCGAGAGGGGACTTCAATGTGTTGGTGGATGATAATCCTCGAAATGGACCCTTCGTGGAGTTAGCGGAGTCGATCAATCAAATGGCGACCGATCTCGGGCAATTAGAGAAAATGAGGCAGGAGTTTATTTCCAACGTCTCTCACGAGATTCAGTCGCCTTTAACGTCCATTAGCGGATTCTCCCGCGCACTGCAGAATGATCAGCTGTCGCCGGAGGAGCGTAAGCATTATTTGACTATCATTGAAACGGAAAGTGTACGCTTATCCAAGCTCAGCGAAAATTTGCTGAAACTGACTTCCTTGGAGTCGCAGCATCATCCTTTTGAACCGAAAAGCTATCGTTTGGATAAACAGTTGCGCAATCATATCCTCGCTTGTGAGCCGCAGTGGGTAGATAAAGATATTGAAATGGACATCGAGCTGGATCCAGTAACCGCCCAGGCCGATGAGGATCTACTCAGCCAGGTATGGACAAACCTCATCCACAACGCAGTGAAATTTGTACCAGTTGGCGGAACGATTCGTGTTCGAGTGGTTAGTAATGGGGAAGAGGCTGTAACGCGGATATCGAATAATGGGCCTAACATTCCAGAAGAGGATCAGACGCATATTTTTGAACGTTTTTATAAAGCGGATAAATCTAGAAATCGCATGGCAGGAGGCAATGGGCTGGGCTTGTCGATTGCGAAGAAAATCGTGGAGATGCATCATGGGTCGATCACGGTGGAAAGCGGAATGGAGGAACTGACTTCTTTCATTGTCCGATTACCGATTGTTCAGAAGGCACAGATACCCAACATTTAAAATCGTATGAACGCAAATAGAGGCCCCCGCTTATCCATGATAACCGGAGGTCTCTATGAGTCATTTTGCCTATTCAATTGTTCTTCCGCACACTCCATTCCCCGAAAATTCGCAAGTCAGTTGCTGCAATCGATACGTTCGCCTCAAAGTTAAAGTGTCCTTTCCTCTTCGTTAATTGCCCATTTAATCAACCATACGACAAGTCCCTCACTACTGTTCCTTTCCTAATGTGATGACCTGCCTGATCTGATTTCCTGCATGCTGGATGAACGAGTGGGACGTTCCTGCACTTGGTTCCTGTCGTTTAGAACGCAAGTGAGTAGCATGCTTCGCTAACATGGTCCAATGGACTATCCCCTCTCTTAGAAAGTCTGTAAGGCTCTTCGTTGTTACTGCACCGTGTGGTGCGGGTTGTCCTCTCTGTCTGCCTTGGATTTATAATAGCCTATTATTAAAATATTGTAAATATTCAGATTATTCAAAAATCGGCACAAATATGCCTATTTTTTTGTTTTTCCTTGTAAATGCTTGCGTATTCGTGGAATTGCTCACATTGCTTTCTTACGTTCGAATTCTTTGAAACGAGTGCCCTGAAAAGTTAAATTCCCTATATCCCCCTCGGCCATATGGCCAAACTGCTGCCGGCCTATCCACAATTCCATTCTGCTCCGGTCTTCAAACTCAAAAGTAACAAAGTAGGAGGTGTTCGAATTTAAATTACTGGTGTTTCCGGAGAGTTGAATCCGTTTGGCAACAACCTTACAGAATCGATCTTGAATGGGGGCATTGTTATTGGATGTCCAGACCGAAAGAGATTTGATAATAATGGATAGAAAGATGCCAACCACGAGAATAAGGATGAGGATGAAGAGGATAAGGACAAGCGTACTTAAAGCTCCTTCATTTAACCCAGCTAGCACAAGTAAGCACTCCTTCGCAGATTTGATAGAATAGGTGAAACGACTTTCTCCTAGCTAGAGGAACCGTTTGACGAAACGATAGCCGGTTTCATGAAAGCCGATGGGCGGTTGGGTGGTTCGGGAAATGTCAGTGGATTCTACATCCGTCAACCACATCATGCCAGCGCAGTTATGATCACTTGCCAGCTGTTCGGCATAGCTTCTCAACTGTGCCAAAGGTGCTTGGTTACTATCGGGATCTTGCTTAAAGGAAATAACCGAAATTTCACTAAATGTTACATTGTGTGCGGCATGATCTCTGCGGATACGAAAGCTTAATGTACCGAGAATCCGATTCTTTTCTTCAAAGACATATAGCAATTCGTCTGGGTTGTCGCGCATGTTATGCAGCCTATTTTCAATATGTAAAGGGGAAATCAGTTTGCCAGTAAGATGAGAAACAAGTGAACTAATTGCTGATGTATCCTGGGGTGTTGCTTCACGAATGCATGTAGTCATGGGTATCCTTCTTTCTAATAACAAGTTATATTGCTAATTGTACCATATATTGGAACATTAGTTCTATATTTATGAAAAAAATGTCAATTTTTTACGTATAAGGACAATGTTTAATGAAATGCAAAAAAGCGCAGCAAGAATTCATCTTGATACGCTTTTTTTTGGTTATAAACGGGACTTAGGCTTGAGAAAGAATGGTGTTTAACGTTGTGCGATCGCTGGCCTGTACTAACTTGATCAGCAGTTCCTTGGCAGCGGCGTAATCATCGACGTGAAGAATCGACGCAGAAGTGTGAATATACCGCGCACATACCCCGATCACAGCGGATGGAATCCCACTGCCTTGTACGTGCACCTGTCCCGCATCCGTTCCGCCTTGCGAGATGAAGTACTGATACGGGATCTTATGCGTCTCCGCCATATCCAGGATGAATTCAACCATCCCACGGTGGGTAATCATCGTGGGATCGAAGATCCGCAGCAGCGCTCCGCGCCCTAGCTGCCCGAAAGCTTGGCGGTCGCCGGTCATATCCCCGGCTGCACTAGCATCCAACCCGTAGAACAAGTCCGGCTGAATCATATTCGTGGCCGTTCTTGCGCCGCGCAGGCCGACTTCTTCCTGTACGGTGGCTCCCGCGTACAGGACGTTCGGGAGCTTCGGCCCGCCGTGAAGCTCCTTCAAGAGCTCAATCGCGAGGCCGACGCCATAGCGATTGTCCCAAGCTTTGGCCATAATCCGCTTCGGATTAGCCAGGGGTGTGAACGGGCAGATCGGCACGATCTGCTGCCCGAGCTTGATGCCGATGGCGATGGCATCGGCTTTGTCTTCCGCGCCGATGTCAATGTACATCGTCTTGATGTCTGCAGGCTTGCTGCGCGCAGCCTCGTCCAGCAAGTGCACCGGAACGGAGCCGATCACACCGATGATCGGTCCGTTTGCCGTCATGATCTGCACGCGCTGCGCGGGCAGCACTTGACTAAACCAGCCGCCGAGCGGCTGGAACTTGACTGTGCCGTGCTCGGTGATGCCGTTGACGATGAAGCCTACCTCGTCGAAGTGGCCCGCCACCATGATGCGCGGTCCTGCCTCATCGCCGCGCACAACCCCGAATAGGCTGCCGAGCCCGTCTTGTACGAACTCATCCGTATATTTAGCCAACTCGCCGCGTACAAATGCACGGATCTCTCGCTCAAAGCCAGGTGCAGCTTGCATTTCGGTTAACGTTTTAAAAAGTGCTAAAGTTTCAGTATTCATTAGGTAACCTCACTCACTTCGTGTGGATTGTAGGACAATATGAGAACTATTTTACCACATATGGAAGGTTAAGTTTTTGGTACCCGAAAAATGCCTATTTACAAAACTAATGATATTAGTTATTATACTAATATAAATAGTTAACAGGAGGCGTTTAACATGAAAATAACGCGAATCGGACATCTGTATCAGCTGGCTTTTATGCCTAGGTTTTTCCCAGTGAATTGTTACTTGGTAGAGGAAGAGTCCGAATTAACCCTGATTGATGCGGCCTTACCATTCAGTGTGAAAGGTATTCTACAGGCGGCGCAGCAAATTGGGAAGCCGATTACACGTATCGTTCTAACACATGCGCATGGGGATCATATTGGTGCATTAGACGGTTTGAAAAAAATGCTGCCACAAGCTCAGGTCTACATCTCCAGAAGAGATGCGAAGCTGTTGGCGGGGGATGTGGCGTTAGAAGCGGGTGAGCCGCAAACCCCGATTAAGGGCGGCATTCCAAAAGGGATTCAGACGAAGCCCGATGTGTTACTGGCTGATGGGGATCGGATCGGGTCCTTGCAAGCTTATGCAGCTCCTGGTCATACACCAGGTTCCATGGCTTTCCTTGATGTACGGAGCCGGGCGTTGATCGCTGGGGATGCTTTTCAAGTGCGAGGCGGAGTAGCGGTATCAGGTGTTGTGAAGTGGAAGTTCCCGTTCCCAGCGCTGGCGACTTGGAGTAAGGAAGCTTCCTTGGCAAGTACGCGTAGATTGAGACAGCTAGAGCCTAGCTTATTGGCAGTCGGACATGGACGGATGATTGAGCAACCGGTAGCGGTGATGGATGCTGCACTCGACGAAGCGACTGCAAAATTCCAAGGCGTATCAGCGTCAATTTAGAAAGAGGGGCACTAGATGGCGATTCGACAAGGATTAGATGCAGAAACGGTTTTGCAAGCGGCAATAGAACTTGCTAATCAACAAGGGGTTGAGCAGCTTTCGCTGGCAGCGCTGGCGGGCCAACTCCATATTAAAACACCTTCACTTTACAATCACATTAAAGGTTTGCCTGATCTGCGCATGCAGCTATCGAAGCGGGGCCTTGTCCTCGTGAAAGAGGCGATGGTTGAAGCCGTAATTGGTAAAGCTGAGGATGAAGCCTTGCTGGCTGCGGGTGTGGCTTATGTGGAGTTCGCTCGAAAGCAGCCGGGTTTGTACGAGGCGATCTCAGCGCTGCCTGATTATGAAGATCCCGAGTTGAAAGAAGTCGGTGCTGGGGTTGTGACCTTCTTGTTGCGCATCCTTGCGCCCTATGGACTCAGTGAGGAAGATGCGCTGCATGTGGTGCGCGGTTTCCGGAGCATGGTGCATGGATTCGCCTCGCTCGAGCATCGGAATGGCTTCCGCATGGGGCTGGATCGGGATGAGAGTTTGCGCCGGTTGTTGCAGACGTATCTACGGGGGCTGCGTGCTGATGTGGGGCGTGAGAAGTAGCGTGATGCTTATTTCTCATCACGCACATGATCAGGCTGTCGAGTAAAGCGCTTTCATGAAACTTTCAATACCCTCCAATTTGCTTTCCACGCATATTTACATGCAATAAAAAAGATCCCCCTTTTGTTTGCGCACTTCGCAAGCTGTCGGGCGATCTTTTTTATGTTTTGTGCTACTGCTGTCATAAGTGCTTTTTCCTGCATATTCGTTCGCCCCCGTAACAGCGAACAGCGAAGTCCATGGAGCTCTTTGGCATCCGCGAAACTTCGCTCAATCGTTTGGCACCGAAGTCGGTACAGTTTTTTTCCTGMGACACTATTCCTGTTTTTTGCTACTTGCTCTTTGTGGTTTTCCCAAATATGTCTCTGAATTTTTCGAGTGTGGTTCTTTGATGTTGTACAATTTGTAAGTACAGGGCAATCTTGGCATTGTTTAGCATTTGATGAATACTCGCGGTAACCTTGTCGGTTCGTGGTGGTGTAATGTAACTCCTGTCCCTTTGGACAGATATACACATTTTTCTCCGCATCAAAAACGAACCGCTCCTTCGACATTCCCTCCAAAGTTGATGTCGTTGCGCGTCCTCCAATAACGGGATACATACCCATAGTTAATGTCTCTTTACAAATGTGCGGAGTGAAGTAGCCGGAGTCTAGAGCTACGGCCTCGAGTGTATCTTTAAATCCGAACTTTTCAACTTGGTGCTGTAAACGTTCGATATAAACAACGGAGTCATTCACATTTCCTTTTGTCACGTACACATCCGTAATAATGTTGAATTTATGATCAACCGTGCGATGATCCAAGTAAAAGAAGCCTTCTGGTTTACCTTTACGCATCATATATCCACTGTCTGGATCCGTCGTGCTTACTTTCATTTGCTTTGTCTCATTCACCTCCTCCTTGCGCTCCAGTTGCTTTTTTCCATGGAGTTCTCGATCTTTGTCTACAGCTTGATCCAGTTCTAGTGTGTATTCATGAGGTGTTTGCTCCACCGTTTGCATGGTGTACTTGTTTTTACTGGCTCTTGCTTTAATATGCGTGGAGTCTGTAATCAGCACACGACCTGCAACCATCCGATGTTCAATGGCAAGTCGAACAATCTCATCAAAAATATCCTGAAACACATTCGTATCTTTAAACCGAGTTCGACGATTCCAGCTAATCGTGGTGTGATCCGGTGCTTTTTGAGAGAGTCCAAGTCCTAAAAACCAACGGTAACCGATATTTAAATTGATTTCTTGCTCGAGTTGGCGCTCCGAACGAATGCCGTATAAATAGCCAATAAACATCATTTTAAAGAGTAGGATAGGATCAATTGAAGGCCGCCCATGATTATCGCTGTAAAAAGGACGAACGATATCAATAATAAATGTAAAATCAATATGAGCAGCTATATGGCGGAGTAAATGGTTTTGTGGAACCATTAAATCAATACAAACGAGTTCATAGTCTAATTGAGGGTCATTCGGTTTAGAGCGAAGCATGAGGTTCACCACTTTCAAGAGTATACTTATATTATACCAAATTAACGCGGTAATGTGATGAACTAAAAAGAAAATAATAAAGACTGTCGAGACTTTCTCGACAGTCTGA
>NZ_JBFTPF010000026.1:0-81888 GCF_056398345.1 Paenibacillus sp. 01T442 | reverse complement strand
GCAGCAGAATGCTCCTGTGGGTATGATTATTGCAGTTTTTGGCGTTTTCTTCATCTATATTCGTAAGGCGAGGTCGTTTCGCGTCATTACGGCAACGGTACTAATTGCTATTTTAGGTGTTGGTATTGGCAGCTATGTGCTAATTCCTCAGGAATTTTTGAATATCAATAAATACCATGCGATGACACGCGGTGTGATCATGGGCTCAGTGAATCCTGAGAAGACGCTCGAAAGTTTCGGTATTGATAAACAATTTGCAGTCCTTGATGAGACCTTATATTATGATCCCTACTCGTCAGCTGCAGTGGATTCAGAGCTTATGCAGGAAAAATTTTATAATAAATATAGTATGGCCTCGATACTCGGTTACTATTTCTTACATCCTGATCAAGCTGGAAAAATGCTCAATTTAGCTGCACAAGATGGTTTTAGCATTAGGCCGCATGCGCTTGGGAATTATGAGGCATCGACAGGCAAATCATTTGGTTCACAAACAATATTTTTCTCAAGTTACAGCTTGTTGAAAGATTGGCTAGCTCCTAAAACCTTTGGATTCGTAATCCTCTGGACTCTCATTATTATGGGGTTATATGTACCGTCTTTTGTGAAAGCCATTAAGTCACGACAACGTAGGAATGCTGTGAGACTACCTTTGATTCTGATGATGATCGTGATTGGTCTATCTGGGATTTTCGTTTCCATTGTCGGGGCTGGGGATGCTGACATTGCCAAGCATGAATTTTTATTCACTTTAGTATTCGATCTCGTTTCATTAATTACGATATGTGATTTAATTGCAAAGAGATTATGGATTCAGGAAGTTGAAGAAGACACGGACATTGGAGCTTTGCAAGGAGGTGAACATCGTGCATAAGCAGCGATTCCAACGATCAATTCTTTTTATTCTATCTTGCCTGCTACTTATGTTTTGCTATCCGAGCGCTACTTCTGCGAATCAAACCGAGAAGACTTCTGTCCTCCTCGTCTATGATAGCCTAGCTAAAGGCACGCCAAAAGAGGGGAATGTTGAGGCTGTTCAGCGATTACTGGCTTCATTTGGAGTTCAAGTGACGGTGACATCTTATGAGAGTTATGAAAAAGGAATGCTCCTTAAGTTCAGTAAAGTTATTACGATTCGCAATGCAGATGATGTGATACAAACGTTAGAATTATTTAAGCAGGATATGAATGAGTACGTAGGGGAATATATGCATATAGGGAATGGGCTTCCTGCTAATATTCGACAGGATTTGAACCTGGAAGATCAACTGTTAGATCAAGATAACATACGTCTTGCAATCGGACAGTTCTCCMAAAGCTCAATTACAGCCAGTAACATTACTTTTATAACGAAATTTAACGGGACCTCATATGGACAAATAACTTCCGAGAGGAAGAAGACAACTTCACCTTACGGTGTTCTACATGGTAAATACGCCTATATCCCTTACATGGTAAATGGAAATTTAAGTGAGCAAGCAGCAGCTTTTGTCCTAAAAGACTGGTTGTCTGTCAAGACGGTTAGTCATAGTTATGTATTATTGAATGAGATTTATCCCTTTTCTGATCTTGAAATGCTCAGTGAAATGGCGGAGCGCCTATATGAAGCAGGGATTCCTTTTATCGTCAGTGTACAGCCAGTTCTAAACAATTTAGATTTCCCCGCTATGCAGCGATATTTGGAAGCCATTAAGCATATACAGTCGCGAAACGGAAGTATTGTTGTAAATGCACCCGTTGTAAATTCGACAATTAGTCAGGACATAACGATATTAAAATCACAAATGAGCTCCTTTCTAGATGCGTTGGCTGCGTATGGAATTGTTCCCTTGGGTGTTGGTACTGAGCTTTATTGGACTTATGACCAACATTATAGTGGAAATGGATTATCTTTTTTTCAATCAGGTATTATCTTCCCTAATCAGCGCATCATGTATCGAGCACAAACTTCAACGTCAAGTGCATTTACATCAGCTATGTATACCATACAATCAAAGGAAATTAGCAATTATGTCATTTCTTCTAAAACGATAGATCCTTTGCCTATGAATACCGCGTTTGTCTATCCCTTCCCCATAAATCACCAAGAAATGGAAGAAACACTGGACACTTTATTAACAAGTTGGACAACATTTGACGATTATAAGAATGATGAGCATAGTGTCCGCACGGAAAAGAACGAATTAACCTCACATAGCGGTCACCTGCTAATCAATGGACAGGCTATTGCACTAAACAATGCGATAACTGAGATCGACTCTGATCACACCTATGTGCGAGAAGTGAAGAAGAGCTTTGCGACCTTGTTTTCCGTGCAAAATAATATCTTTATTGTACTTATCTTAACGACACTTCTTATTTTTATGGTATTTCTCATCATTGGGTATCGCATGTACAAACGAAAATTCACCCATCAGGAGAGGTCATTATGACAGTTGCAGATATTTTGATGCTAATTTCCGTCTTCTGTATTTGGTCACTGTTATTGGTTAATGTGATTCTAATCGTAGCAGGCTACTTGTACTATATTCAAATTGAGAACAAACCGGTTGCACCTATAGAAGGTGAGCCACCATTCGTTAGCATCATGGTTCCGGCACACAATGAGGCAAAGGTAATAACCAAAACGGTGGAATCCTTACTCGCGCTATCGTATCCTCATGATCGATATGAGATTATCGTCATCAATGACAATTCCTCTGATAATAGCAGTGTCCTATTAGGAAATCTCCAAACGAAGTACCCAAACCGCAATTTGATCATCTTAAACACGGATAATGTGATAGGTGGGAAAGGGAAGTCCAATGCTTTGAATTTGGGTTTTAAACGAAGCAAAGGAGAACTTATTGCCATCTATGATGCAGACAATACCMCGGAGAAAAYGGCTTTGACGTATCTAGTTTCCGAAATAACGCATGATGCTAGMCTAGGAGCCGTAATCGGGAAATTTCGAACACGCAATCGTGATGCAAGCCTCTTGACTCGTTTTATTAATGTTGAAACCTTATCATTTCAATGGATGGCACAAGCGGGGAGATGGAAGTTATTCAAGCTGTGTACCATTCCCGGTACGAATTTTATTGTTCGGCGTTCGATCATCGAGCAAATGGGTGGTTGGGATGTGAAGGCAATAGCAGAGGATACGGAAATTAGTTTTCGCATTTACTTAATGGGATACAAGATTAAGTTCCAGCCTAAGTCAGTCACATGGGAGCAAGAGCCACAAACAGTTAAKGTATGGTTTAAGCAGCGAACGCGATGGGCGAAGGGAAATATTTACGTCATCGTCAAAAACATCCCCTTATTATTCAAACGTTCGGCTCGAAACATTCATTTTGATATTTTATACTATCTCTCGATATATGTATTGTTGCTAACCTCGTTAGTCATGTCCGATTTACTTCTCATATTGCATGCTTTGGGTTATGTAAGTACTACTATTGCTAGTTTTAGCTCTTTCTTGTGGGGGCTTGCCATTATCTTATTTATTCTTGGGACATTCATTACGTTAGTAACAGAAAAGGGTGAAATGAAGCTTTCGAATGTTTGGATTATAATGCTCATGTACGTTTCTTACTGCCAGATGTGGATGGTTGTTGCAGCATATGGTATGTACGCGTTTTTGAAGGATTTGGTATTCAAGCGTGAAGCCAAATGGTATAAAACCGAAAGGTATTAGATTGGGGAGAATTTATGAAGAAACGATGGCTGTTGATTACGACCGTTTGTCTTTTATCCCTGTTTACTTCGTTAAGTTCAACAGCAGGGGCGGAAGAGCTTTCACCAACTGGGAATAAACAATACCAAACTAATTTTGCAGATACGTCGTTACTTGGCGGCGTAACCTATACATCGCAGTACTTTCAGATTGAGGATTATTGGAATGTAGCTAGTGTAGAAGTTCATCTCGATTATGAGATTTCGCGCCTTCTGCAGAATGACCGATCTAGTGTAACGTTATCAATAAATGGAAAGCCGTTTCACTCATTTCGTCCGGTCATTCAAGAAACGAAACAACAGCAGTTGACTGTCCTTGTACCTGTTTCGTATCTCGTGAAAGACGTAAATACGCTAACTGTTCAAGGGAATTTCGAAACAACCGCGCCACTCGCTGTGAATGCTTGTTTGCCGACAGCCACGCGAGATAATTGGTTGCAAATATCCAAAACCTCCCGTATCTCAGTGAATTATGCAAACACGGCTATTCAGAAGAATATCCGGAATTTCAATGATCATTTTATCGGGTTGGATACGATCAAAGAAGGTCTGAATGCGATTCTGGTCACAGAAGGGGAAAGTAATTTGGCTGTACTTGAAGCGGCTACCTACGCGCTTTCTGGATTCGCTAAGGTGAATCCTCTTTCGGATAAAGGGATTCCTATTGTCGCATACAGTGCGGATAGTATGAAAACAAAGCAAGCCCTTATTCTCATCTCCTTCTATAATGATCTGCCTCAAGAAGTGAAGTCAACGATTCCAAGCGATGATTTAGATAATAAAGCCTACATTAAGTTGGTTACTTTTGCGGGAAAACCGACGTTAGTGGTCACTTCTTTGGATACTGCTTTACTGGTGAAAGCAGGTCGATTACTAGGCAATCAGTCGTTGCTTAGTCAGCTTGACACGGATACGAAAGTAGTCGATGCCACAACAGAGGTAGAGTCCCCGACAATGAGTATTAGCCGAAACATAACGTTAACGGAAACAGGCGATAAGATTCTTGGTGACCGTCATCGTGAGAAATTTTATTTCGTCTCACTTCCAGGTAACCGTTCAATCGCGGATGCGAGCAAATTGAGCATTAAGTATCGTTACGCGAAAAATCTAGATTTCGATCGATCTATGGTTACGATCCTCATCAATGATACACCAATTGGCAGCAAGCGCTTGTCTACGGAGCTCGCAGACAATGATCATATTGATATTACAATCCCCAAAACATTGAATATTAGCGGGAATTTCACAGTGAAAGTTGCTTTCGATTTGGAACTCAAAAATGCAGGCTGTATTGAGAATCAGGATCAAATGCCATGGGCATTTGTAGATAAGGATTCTATGTTACAGCTTAATACCAAAGATAAAGCGGACATGCTGTTTAACAATTACCCTTATCCATTTCTGCGAGATGGCAGCTACAATCAGTTGGCAGTCGTTCTGCCCAAAGAGCATGATACCTACTTATACCAAACGATTTCGAACATTTTTAATTTGCTAGGGCGTTACGCGCAGACCAATACCGGGGAAGTTCTCTTTTACCAAGATAATGTCGCGGCTTCACAACTGAAGAACCGCGAGATCATCGCTATCGGTAGTTATTTAAATAATCAAGTTATCCGTACGAATAATGACAAGCTATATTTTCAATATGATAAAAGCGGCACAGGCTTCGTCTCCAATGAAAAAATGAGTATCGATGCTAACTATKGCACTCGTATAGGCTCGCTTCAATTGATCGATTCACCTTATGGGAATGGCTTCGGGCTGCTCGCCGTCACAGGGGCTAGTTCAGAGTACGCTTATTTGGCCTCTAAACTTATCGGCTCGGAAGGGACGTTGTGGAAAGTATTCGGCGATGGAGCCGTTACAGACATTGACGGGCAAATTCATGCGTTTCGTTTTAAAAAAATAGCGACGACAGAACCATCTACAGTATTGAACGATGTCATGAATCGCAAAGATGTTCTGGGTTTCATGGTTGCTGTTGTCCTTGTTGCCTTATTGGTTATTCTCTCGCTTATCCTGCTCATTCGTAAATACCGAAAGAAGCGGAGGGATCGTAGATGAGGCGGTTACAAAGCAGTATGGTTTCGGATGGCGCATTTATTTTCCTGATTATTGTCTGTTTCGTATGTATCGTATTTACCGCGGGTAACCCMAATCTCTATATCCAAAATATTATTTTCTTGAACCTCGCGTTGTTAATTTCAATCGTTACCTACTTTACAAACGTGACAACCKGATTGATTTTAAATATCCTTTTCATCTTCGGGTACGGCACATTCACGCTGTATCAAACGGTGGTAGTGGGCGGGGTTGTCGGACCTCAGAACTATTTCTGGCTCATCATGACGCCACTATTTACGATCACAACGTGGCTGCTTACTTATGGTAATCGCCAGCTTCAGTTGGAAAATGAACAATTGCAGAAGGCGAACAAATCTCTCGCAACAGTAGATGCCAAAACGAGCTTAAAGAATACATTTTCGTTCCAATCCKATGCAACGATCTTCATGGCCCTGTCAGTTCGTTATCACATCCCGTTAACACTTCTGGTTTTCAGTGTGAAATACTGGGATGAAATTCGGCGTATTATTGGAGAAGAGCAACTAATGGAGGCCGTACTTGATCTGTCACAGATGAGTCAGACCAGCATCCGTACGAATGATTCACTCTATTTGCTCAATAAGGAAAATCCAATGTGGGGCATGCTGTTATTCACAGATCGACCGGGAGCTTCTATCGTAATTGATCGATTGAGAAATAGCGTGGAGGAGCGAAACCGGGATGAGTACAGGGAGAAATACCGAGTCGAGCTTATCTTGAAGATGGGCGCGATTGAATATGATGCGAAGGAAGTTCCCAACCCGTTGGAGTTTATTACGCTGGCGAAGAAGCAATTGGAATTTGATGTCTAAATATCAGGTACAGACAATTAAAGATTGATTTGGAAGTTTCGACATCGATTAGAAAATACGGCGAACGGTCTGGATTTTCTTTCAAGAGAAGCGTTATTATCTAGTATAAGCGAGCTGGCCGTGGGGCCGGATGCTCCGACTTTGATATTTGTCACCCATCATATTGAGGAGATCCTCCCGATGTTTGGTCAAACGGTACTCATTCGTCGTGGTGGTGTGTTTGCCAAAGGTGATACGCGCGAAGTGCTGACAAGTGAAAGTTTGTCGTCCTTCTTTGAGACCTCAGTAGAAGTGAAACGGCAGAACCAACGTGCCTGGATTTCGATTCCGTAGACGAGCAAAGGGAATGATAAGTGCTGAGAGTAGTAATAGTATTTAACAACCAAGGAGGTGTTGCCTCATGACAACTCACATCAAACCCAATAGATTAGCCAAGGAAAAGTCACCTTACTTGTTGCAACACGCATATAACCCAGTGGACTGGTACCMTTGGTCGGAAGAAGCTTTTGAAAAAGCGAAGCAGGAAAATAAGCCTGTGTTCTTATCTATTGGGTATAGTACTTGTCATTGGTGTCACGTCATGGCACATGAATCTTTCGAGGACCAAACCATCGCCAATATGTTAAACAAGGATTTCATCTCGATCAAAGTAGACCGGGAAGAGCGTCCCGACATCGATCACATCTATATGGCAGTTTGTCAGGCGATGACTGGACAAGGTGGCTGGCCGCTGACGGTATTCCTAACACCCGAGAAGAAGCCATTTTTTGCAGGGACTTATTTTCCACGCAGCCGCAAATATAATCGAGCCGGCATGGTTGAGATCATTGCACAGCTTGCAAGCAAGTGGAGGGAGGATCCTGAGCGAGTTCGCGAGCTTGGTGAGCAAGTGACTACGGAAACGTCACAAAGGTTGCTTGAGAATCAAACCGGAGGCACGTTGGCAGAAGAAACGCTACATGAGGCATTTCGCTTATATGTGTCCAATTTTGATGCAGAACATGGTGGCTTTGGTACGTTTCCGAAGTTTCCAACCTCCCATAATTTGTCATTCCTACTCAGGTATTATAAGAAAACGGGAAATGAGCAGGCGCTTGAAATGGTTGAAAAAACGCTAGACGCTATGCACCGTGGGGGAGTGTATGATCATATTGGGTTCGGATTCGCCAGATATTCTGTTGATGCCCATTGGTTAGTGCCGCATTTTGAGAAAATGCTGTATGATAACGCACTACTGGTGATGACGTATATTGAAGCTTATCAGGTGACAGGGAAAGATCAATACGCCGAGGTCGCAGAGCAAATTATTACGTATGTTCTACGTGATATGAAGGACGAAAGCGGCGCATTCTATTCCGCGGAGGATGCCGATTCGGAAGGCAAGGAAGGCAAGTTCTACGTCTGGACGATGGACGAAGTTGAGGACGTGTTAGGCATTGACGAGGGAGATCTCTATAGCGAGATCTATGGTTTGACGGAGTCGGGGAATTTTGAGGGGAAAAATATCCCGAATTTACGCGACACGACGCTGGCGTCTGTGGCAAGGCGGAAGCAAATCCCTTTGGATGAGCTGAAACAGCGGTTGGAGGCTGCCCGCGTCAAGCTGTTCGCGCATCGCGAACAACGAATTCATCCGGGCAAGGATGATAAGATTCTGACCGCGTGGAACGGTCTGATGATCGCTGCGCTGTCCAAGGCGGCACGCGCCTTGGACAAGCCTTCCTACGCGGCCGCCGCGACGAAGGCCGCGGACTTCCTGCTTCGCGAGCTGCGCCGCGAAGATGGGCGCCTGCTCGCTCGCTATCGCGATGGCGAAGCGGCGTTCCTGGGCTACGTGGACGACTACGCGTTCCTCGTATGGGGACTGATCGAGCTGTACGAGACCACGTTCGAGCTGCGCTTTCTCCGTGAAGCGGTCCAGCTGAACGCAGAGATGCTTCGTCTCTTCGGCGACGAAGAGAGGGGCGGGCTCTTCTTCTACGGCAGCGATGCCGAGCAGCTGCTCACCCGCCCCAAAGAGATCTACGACGGCGCAATGCCGTCGGGGAATGGTGCAGCCGCGCTCAACATGCTGCGGCTGTCCAAGCTGACCTACGACGCGAAGCTGTCGCAGGCAGCGGAAGAGCAGCTCCAGGCATTCGCCGGAGCTGTCAGCAAGTACCCGCCGGGCCACGCGCTAACGCTGGCCGCGCTTGATTTCGCTTATGGCGCAGCCAGCGAAATCGTGATCGCCGGCGACCCAGCGAAGCCGGAGACACAGCACATGCTGCGTACGGTGCAGCGGCAGTACCTGCCGAATGCGCTGCTGGTGCTTCATCCGCCGGGCGCGGCAGGCGAAGAGGTGCGCCAGCTGATTCCGCTGGTACAAGATAAACTGCCGCTCGGTGGCCGAGCAACAGCGTATGTCTGCGAGAATTTTGCCTGCCAAGCCCCAACACAAGATGTGGAGGAGATTGAAAATCTCTCTTGACTCTAGAATCTCTTTTCTTGATAATTTATCCGTACTCGAAATGTCTCCATTGAAAATCTCTTCTCAGACGGCTGATAATAATTATCATTATTGGTTACAATAGTGTTAGAAACATAAAAAGAGGCCCGAAGGCCTCTTTTCAAACTCTCTTTCAATCTTTAGTCATCTCAAAGATGAACTAAACCTTGGATTCAAATGTTTTACAATCCGTTTCTTCCGAATTGCGCGCTTGATCACTACCGTGGTGGCTCACGATCGAAATCGAGCTAGCTTTGCATTTGTTTTCATTGGCCCAATATTTGCAGGAATTCACTTCACACATTACATCTTTTGCCATGTCTCTTTCACCTCCCTTACGTCTTAGGGTGGGCGAAAGAGGCCTCTTTTTATACATTGTGCTAAAAATACTTCAGGAGAGGGAACGTAGATCCCTTATTTATGCAAAAAGGGCCAATTTCAAACCTAAAGGGGAACGTTATTCCCTTATTTTTCCTCAAACACGTCTAACCCACTCAAATCCAACGAATAGCGGAACCACGTTCCCCTTCACCGCCAAAACTCCCGTTTATCCGAAAATAGAGCACTGACGTTCCCTCAGACATATAAATTTGTTGGAGCAGGATCTAGAGTGATGCCGATGGGCTGGCGGAAATTGTGTGATGTAAGTTAGCGCAAGGAATAGGAACAAATGTCCCGGCAGTCCGAATATACTTGAAGTAGCGCATCAACGAACTTCAAGGGGATGAAGAGATGGCCGAGAAGAATGAGTTACAAACCTGTGTCAGATGCAAATACGTTGCCGTGAAGGAAGACAGGTATTGCATACGTTGTGGGGCGCCGCTCAAGAACAAATGCACCAAAGAGAAATCCCTTATGCACAAGGGATGCTATAAAGTTAATAAGGCGGATGCCAAGTACTGTGCGGATTGCGGTACGGAAACGACGTTCAGCCAGCTGGGACTCATCTAGTTGGAGTAGGGGGTTTACCCAATAAAAAACCTGAGACAAGGACGAAGTCCTCAACTCAGGTTAATTTGTCTTCTTACCCATCAGTATTGTTGTCTTCTTACCTGACAGGTTAATTTGTCTTCTTACCTATCGCTCTTTTTCCCCTCACTTACTTCTTCTGCAACACAGCCTGCCATAGATCCGGTGTATCATAACCTAAGCGCCAAGCCGCGACACCAGCGATATCATACTTTTTAGCGATATCCATACGAGCCGTGACGGTTGCTTGATTCTCCAACCAGAATACGAATGTGTAACCATTTTCTTTGTACTCAACCTTATATTGCCCGAATTCGTTGTCCCACGTTTGCGTGGTCGATTTGGAAGCCATCAGCGCAGGAATGTCTTTCATGAGAACAGTGCGATTCCCGACTAAAGCTCCTTTGGCATCCAACTGCCATTCGCGTACATAATACGGGATGCCTAGAATGATTTTATCCCGCGGAATACCGTAGGAGAGGAACTCTTGAACTCCGCCATCAGCCCAAGGAATACCAGCAACCGAACCAGGTGAGGTGCTTCCTTTCCAGAACTGATCGTAGGCCATGATCACCATGTAATCGACGATTCCACCAAGCTTCTCATGATCGAAAGCGGAAAGATGATTCCATTTCACGCTGCCGCGCGGTAAGTCAATAGAAATGACTAAACCTTTCGCATGCGCAGCGTCTGTCAATTTGGAAATAAACGCCGTAAAGGCATTGCGATCAGAACCCGCTAAGCTTTCGAAATCCACATTGATCCCTGGAACTCCCAATTGCACAGAACGATTAATCAAAGTCGTAATAAACTTGTCTTGGGCAGCACTGTTTGCAAGGAATTGTGTTGTTAAGGTAGAGCTGAATTGATTGCTAACCAATGGATATACGGTGTAACCGCTTTTTTGCAACCATTTGACCGTATCAGCATTCGACGTATCTTTCAGATTACCTGTGTTATCTGCCAACTCGAAATAGGAAGGAGAATCGACATCAAGTCCAATCGTATTGGAGACATGAGCTTTAACAACCTCTGCACCTGAKCTGCCGTTCCATCCCCAGACTTGCAGCTTTTTGAAATTATCCCAAAGTGTACGATTTTCCAACGTTTGAATGGAAGCATTACTGTACAGTTTCCCATAGGAAAGGGCTTCTGGAAGGGTTCGGAACTCACCAATTAGATTGGCGCTCTGATACACTTGATAAGAGGCATAATTGTTCCAAATCTTACGGCCTTCGCGGTAAATGGTGCTGTGTCCCCATAACTTTGCATAACTAATGGCTTCATCAATGGATGTAAATTCCTGAAGAAAAGCGTCATTTTGAAAAACTTTATATGGTTTAAGATTGCTGTACACCGTTTGTTTGGAGTTGCTATTTACGACAGTGGAATTCCCCCATTTGAGAGCCTCTTGAATCGCATCCTCTAAGGAAGCAAATTCCCAATTTGAAGCTGAAAATGTACCTTGATATACCTTATATACTAGGCTGCCTGAACGATTTGCCTCTTTCACATCTTGGGAGATGTTATCCCAAATCCATCCGTTCGAGTTCAAATCGATAATATGCGCATTTCCCCACTTTTTGGCTTCCGCAATGGCGTCTGTGAGACTCGTAAACTTCCACGAATCCTGCGTAATTTCATTTTGATAGAGTTGATATCGCGCATAATTGTTCCACACCCAGCCCGTGGATTGTAAATCCCGAACACTTGCGTTGGTCCATTTCTTGGCTTCTGCGATAGCCTCATTCAGTGTGGCGAATTGCCACTCCGGCAGGGTAATATCTTGCTGATAAACCTGATAACGAKGGAGATTGCTCCAAACCCAAGTCCGTGAGCCTATTTCTTCTACGTGGCTGTTCGAAAACCATTTGGCATACGCTTCTGCCTGTGCATACGTTGCAAATTCCATAAGGACTTGATTGTACTGGTAGACGCGGTATTTCGTCGTTTTGTCTATGCTGGAAGGACTATTGCTAGCTGCAAGAACGGTTGAAGGTAACGTCATGGAGAGAAGTAAAGTACCGCTAAGTAACCATTTTCCGATTTTCATTCTTTCGCCTCTTTCTAGTAAGCTACTCTATTGGACGCATGAACTAGTAGATTGGTTGCGCTTCCGACTAGCTGGAAGTTCATGGGTGTCCGCGCGAAATTGGACGATGACCTGACTTTTTAGTAACATGAGAGATATTGGTTTACCGTGATGAACTTAAGGTGAGGGGAATACAAATGACGCAATATCCAGAGGCATACACCGATTATTTATGTTATTTTCACGGAGCGCGGGATTATTTCGAATGTCATGAAGTGATGGAAGAGTATTGGAAAGAGCATCCCAAGGATCCAGCAAGATTAACGTATGTTGGGCTTATTCAAATAGCCGTGGGGATGTATCATAGCCGAAGAGGGAATTATGCGGGTGCTGTGAAAATGCTGCAAAGTGCAGCAAATAACCTCCAAGCGGAGGAAGTTCGCACGTTGGGACTAGACGAAGTGGAACTCCAGGCAAGAATTGAGCATGCTTGGCAAGCGATCGGAACCGAGAACTATCAATTTGTAGATATGAATTTGCCTATAGCGGATCCTGAGCTGTTGCACTTATGTTTAGAATTATGTCAGCTCAAAGGGTGGAATTGGCAAACTCCAAGCCTGATGTCTGATGAGATGATTATTCATAAGCACACGCGAAGAGATCGATCCGAAGTGATTGAAGAGCGAGCGAGACAACAAGTTATTCGAAAGGAATTAGGTGAAAACCGATGAATTCGGAAGGTAAAATTTTAGTCGTTGAAGATGAACCTAATATTTCTGAAGTTGTTAAGTTATATTTGGAGCATTCGAATTTTGAAGCTATTCAATTGTTTCGCGGCGGTAATGTACTGAAGACCATCATAAATGAGAGACCTAGCTTGGTGCTGCTTGACATTATGCTGCCGGATATTTCAGGCTACGAGTTGTGTGAGGAAATTCGAAAAATGGACGCTCCTTTTCATCATACACCGATTATTTTCTTAACTGCGAAAGGGGAGTCCTTGGACAAGCTGAGAGGTTTTAATTTGGGTGTAGATGATTATTTAGTGAAGCCTTTTGACCCGAACGAGCTCATTGCGCGGATTAAGGCCGTACTTCGGAGAACGATGCAACCGCCTGCTGAGATGACAGGTCCTCAAAGCTCTCCGCGTAAATGGTTGGAAATGGGTAATATTATGATCGACTTAKAGCAATATCGTGTTACGGTTGGAGGCAATCGTATTGAATTAACGCCTAAGGAGATTGAACTATTGTTTTTCTTAATGAGCAACCCTGGTCGAGTATTTACTCGTGAGGATTTACTGGGGTATGTGTGGAATTTTGACTTTACAGGAGGCACGCGTACTGTAGATGCACATGTGAAAAACCTTAGGAAGAAGTTAGGCCAGCATGAGACTTGGAATATTCAAACACTATGGGGGATTGGATACTCATTTGAGGTTGTTCAGCATGTTTAAGCGTTGGGTCATGGGGAAATACAATAGCTTATATATTAAACTATTCCTTTCTTTTCTCGCGACCTGTGTGCTTTTTTTTATTGCGCTATTCGTGTTTTGGAATTCTTATTTTACCGATCTTTTCTATAAGGATAAAATCGAACTTCTTGGCAAAAGAAATACGGAAATTATCCGATTATTGGATTCGGTTCAGGATGGCACGATTTCTACACGTGAGTTGAAATATACGGTTCGGATTTTAGCTAGAAGCATTAATGGACAAGTCTGGCTCGTAGATGAGAAAGGAAACATTTCTAATGGTTCTTCGGATAGTGAAGGAAGAGCGATTCCGAAGCAGATGGATGCTTTGTTCATTGATGGTTTGCACGGCCGTTCAGGACATAGCATGATAAGTTTAGTAACGCCGGATGGGATGCGAAATTTATTTGCTTACTATGCGCCCTATCAATTGAACGAACAACCGATGGTCATCATTCTTCATTTCCCTGCAGGTGATATTCGTGAGGTTATCTCTGCAGTACGTCTGAACCTCTGGTTACCTTTACTGTTTTCTCTCATCGCAGTTGGCATTATCCTGTTCGTTGTTTCCAGGAAACTTGCAGGGCCGCTGCAACAAATGAATCGTGCAGCTTTAGAATTGGCTCATGGAGATTTCAAGACGCGTGTACCTGTCAATTCACAGGATGAAGTTGGGCAGCTTGCTAGAAGCTTTAACTTTATGGTGGAGAAATTAGAGGAGTGGGAGGAGACGAGGCAAGAGTTTCTGGCTAATGTCTCTCATGAGCTCAGATCACCTTTGACATCCTTACGTGGTTTCATCGTTGCCATGAATGATCATATTATTCCGCAAGAGAAGTATCCGCACTATTTACATATATGTGATCAAGAGGTACAGCGGCTGCAACGACTTGTCACAGATCTTCTGGACCTTGCTCAGATTCAAAATGGGGTGGATGTATTTCGATTACGCCCTGTTGACATCATCGAATCCGTAGAGGACTCACTCGAGTTATTGAAGCCTGCTATTGCGGAGAAGAACATTTCATTGCATCTCATTTTGCCTGATGAAAATACGGATGGTTGTTTCGTGCAGTTAGACCCCGATCGATTTGCCCAAATCATTCGTAATTTAATGTATAATTCGTTGAAATTCACCCCAGAAGGGGGGACTTTAACTGTCGCATTAGAAGAGCATGAGAAAGAGGTTCATTTATATATTAGAGATACAGGGACTGGGATGACGGAAACCGAATTATCACGAATCTGGGATCGATTCTATAAAGCGGATGAAGCTAGAACATCCGATTCGGATGCTATTTCGGGAACTGGGTTAGGACTCACCATTGTCAAACATCTGGTCACGGGGATGAAAGGCAACGTTTCCGTTCGCTCCCGAATTGGTGAAGGTACGGAGTTTCGCATCGTTTTTCCAAGGAAAAAAGAAATGTTCACAAAATCGTCACAATAGTATCATACTTCATACACATTTATCGCCTATCCTGTTGCTGATGGATAGGTTTTTTTTTGGAGGTGTATGTTAGTTGATCATTCGTACTCGCAGTAGTTTGCTGTGTTTGATCCTCACGACMTTCTTGTTAGTCGGATGTACCAAACAGGATATTGGACAAGCCGAATCCTCTGCAACTGGGAACCCGACTATGCCTGCTTCCACCCAAGTCTCGCAAGAGCTCCCTATGGCTGAAGATGTACAGAATGCAACAGAACAGCGGCTGGTTATGCTATTTCAAGGGTTAATCGTGATGGATCGACAACCGTTATTAGCATTGACTGCAGAGCAATCTCGATCCATTTTGCCCATCGTACGCAAAAGTGAAGAAGAAGGCAGCATCGACGAATCCGAACGTAAAGCAATCATCCAAGTGTTAACGAATGAACAGAAAGATTACCTGGATGAACAATCGAAACTATTGAGGCAACGTATCGCGGAACGAGTGAAAACTCACAAGGAAGCGTTAACGGCGGCGGAGAGGRAACGATTTGTAAACGCTTTCGAAAAAAGGAGGAAGTCTGAGCAGCGGGTTGAAGCTGGTGTGACAGAGCATGTAAACAATGTTGTGCCATCTCTGGATACACGAGGAATGGGGACCAGTATTGAACAGCAATTAATCGATTTGCTGATCTCGAAGTTGTAAGGTCATGTACAAGCGCACAAATGCTAAGGGGGAAGTAACAGAATGAAATTTTTTCGCAGTAAATGGTTCATTTTGATTGTGGCAATTCTCGTTTGCGCTGGTGGTTCCTATGCGTATCTAGCCAAAGGGAAGAAAACGAAAGCAGCAGAGACCAAAGAAGTTACGGTTGATGTTAAAAAAGGGAACATTCGCTCCTCCGTTTCGGGAACAGCTCAATTTGAGCCGAAAGATACCCAAACCATTTCGTCGACGGAAAATGCTAGCATTAAATCGATTAACCTGACACGTAATCAAGCAGTTAAAGCGGGAGACGTGCTGATCGAGTTGACAAGTTCAAACTTGGAAAACGATCTTCAAGATGCCAAAGTGACTTATGAGCAATTGGAGAAAGATTTGAACACGAAGCAGCAACAAAGAGGAATAACAGGCGTAAAGGCGCCAATTAGCGGCAAATTAACGTATGCCAATATTGATGTTGGCGCAACGATTAATAAATCTACGAAAATCGCTACGATTGGCGATGCAAGTACGCTAACAGTAAGCTTGCCATTTTTTGTGGAGGATGCTGCACAACTACATAAAGGCGATATCATAGACATAACCGTAGATGGTTTCATGATAACCAAAACAGGAACGATAGCGGCCATTTCCAAAGACCCGAAATCGGATGGTAAGGGTGGCAAGCTTGTCGATATCGATATTCAAATTAAGAATGACAATTCCATGGATGCAGGATTGAATGCCATGGGATCTGCAACGATTGGCGGACGTACGGTTGACTCTCAAGGGAAAGCCGCACTTCAGTACGTGCAGGTTGCTACAATACTGGCAGGTACGACAGGCAGTATCTCCACAATGCCTTTCAAAACCGGGGTAATTGTACATCAGGGTGATCTGCTAGCCTCCTTCCTGAATGACACCTTAGACGATGATATAACGACGGCGCAAGCTGCACTAGAACGTCAGAAGTTGAAGGTGGATGCGGCACAAGATCGCGTAACTGCTCTGAAAATTCTCGCTCCTTTCGATGGTGTATTCTCCACAGATTTCGTGAATAAAAAAGTGGATATTCTTAGCAACTTCCGACCAGGAACAAGGGTTACAAGCGGAACTCAGTTTGGTACAGTAGCAAGTTTTGCCAAAATGCAGCTTCCTGTCCAAGTGGATGAGCTTGATTTGCCGAACATTAAAGTTGGAATGAAGGCGGAAATTAAAGTTGACTCCTTCCCAGGTCGCACATTCCCAGCAGAAGTGACACAAGTTTCTACGGTAGGTACAACGACGAACGGTGTAACGTTCTACGATGTTATCTTAGCCACAGAAAATAAAGATAATGTGTTGAAATATGGGATGACGGCAACTGGCGAAATTCTGATCCAAGATAAGAAAGATGTCCTTTATATCCCGCCAGAAGCGCTTCAGCTGCAACGTGGTAAACGTGTTGTAACGGTGAAGAAAGCAGATGGAACGTCAGAACCAGAACATGAAGTGAAAATTGGTATTCGTTCGACAACACAAATCGAAATCACGGATGGTCTTAAAGAAGGCGATAAAGTCGTATTGCCTGCGGCTGTTAAAAGACAGCAAAATTTAAGCCAAGACGAGATTAATCGCTTAAGACAGCAATTCCAGCAAGGCGGCGGTGCCGGCGGAGCAGGTGGCTTTGGCGGTGGTGGAGCTGGTGGCTTCCAACAAGGTGGTGCAGGCGGTGCAGGCGGCGCTGCCGGTGGTGGCAATGCCGGAGGCGGAGCTGCACAGCGTACGCAAGTTGGCGGTAATGCCGGTGGCGGTAACAGATAAGGCTGCCCCTGAAAGGAGCTATTGCTTTGAAGAATATCATTGAACTGAAAGATATAACGAAAACTTATAGGCGCGGTGAGGAAGATCTTCCCATTCTGCGTAACATATCGTTAACAGTTGCCGATGGCGATTTCGTTGCCATTATCGGTCCCAGTGGATCCGGCAAATCGACATTAATGAATACGATCGGCTTGTTGGATGTGCCAACATCAGGCAGCTATACCCTGGACGGTGTCGTTACGGAGCGTATGAGTGATAATGAATTGGCTGAGCTTAGAAATCAGAAAATCGGCTTTATTTTCCAGCAATTTAATCTGCTTCCTAGACTAACCGCGATGGAAAATGTTGAGCTCCCGATGATCTATGCTGGCATTTCAAAGAAAGAGCGCAAGGAACGTGCGAATGCGATGTTGAAAATGCTCGGCATGGGCGAACGTGGTCATCACCGGCCAAGTGAGCTGTCAGGCGGTCAACAGCAGCGGGTAGCCATTGCACGTGCGTTGGCCATTTCACCTTCGCTGATTCTAGCGGATGAGCCGACAGGTGCTTTGGACTCGCGGACAGGTGAGGAAGTACTGGAGCTTATCCTGCAGCTGAATGCACAAGGTAACACCATTGTTCTCATCACGCATGATCATCATATCGCGAATAATGCGAAACGTGTCGTCGCCCTTCGCGACGGCGTCATTGTCGATGACTACCGGAATGACGCGAAGAAGGCTCTGTTGCAGCAAGAGGTGAGCGTATGAAGGTAAGTGAACTGATCCGGATGTCGCTTCGGACGATCATTTCAAGTCCGCTGCGTACATTTCTGACCATGCTTGGCGTAATTATTGGCGTAAGCTCAGTTGTCACACTCGTTTCCATCGGACAGGGAACTTCGGAAGCTATTGCGAAGCAATACGAGAACATGGGAACAAATTTGCTCGTTGTAACGGCGACGGGGAATGGGCGTGCGACACAGCTCGGTTACGAGGATTTGATGAATTTTGAGAATTTCCCAGAATTCAAATCCATAGCGCCAACGATGTCCAAGAATGGTTCGAATGTCAAATATGATCGTACGCAAGAAAAATATAATGTATTGGGAACGAATGACCGCTATTTCGACATCATCAAAGCTACAATCGACAAGGGTCGAAATTTGTCGCCTACAGACCTTGAATTTCGTTCGAATGTAGCCATTTTGGGCAGTGAGGTCACGAAGAAATTTTTTGGGACATTGAATCCAGTTGGTGAAAATATCAACATTGATGGTGTTGTTTTCAACGTGATCGGTACACTCAAGGAAAAGGGCTCCAATATTGGTGGTGCTTCTGTAGATAGCTCTGTGATCGTGCCGTTAGAATCTGCTAGACGTCAATTCAAGCTGGGTCAAATTCGAACAACGTATGTGGAAGCACCTACGAAGGACGATATATATACAGCGCAAGAGACGATGAAGCAGTACCTGACGTATAAATTCAAGAGCGATACTGGATTTGTACTTACGAATCAGGACGAGCTGTTGAAAGCACGGACTGAAGCAACGAACACCCTTACGAATCAATTAGTGGCGGTTGCCTTGATTTCCTTACTCGTCGGTGGAATTGGAATCATGAATATTATGTTAGTTACGGTAAGTGAACGAACACGTGAAATTGGGATTCGCAAATCAATTGGGGCTAAGCGTCGTAATATTTTGCTTCAATTCCTAGTGGAAGCGGTCGTTATTAGTGGTATGGGTGGATTAATTGGACTGCTGCTAGGTATCGGATTCTCGTATGCCTTGCCATATTTTAGTCCGAAGCAATCGACAAGTCTTTCCTTTGATGTAGGCCTTTATTCTTTCTTATTCTCGGTATTAGTCGGAGTGATTTTTGGTTTATATCCGGCAAACAAAGCATCTAAACTGCGTCCGATTGACGCATTGCGTTCTGACTAAATGTAACTACAAGGAGGACTCTCAGTGATCCAACAACGCAAGATGAAACGACTGCTCAGCCGTTCGGCTTTATTGCTAACCGCTGCAAGCTTCTTAACTCTTCCTCTGGCAACATCAGCTTTCGCAGGCAAGGAAGGTGTATTTCTCAGTGATTCCGTCTATTTTACTTTGGATAAAGTGTCGTTATCGGTTGGCGCCGAGGATGGCTCGCTTCGTTTCTCATTAGGCTTGAACAATCATAGTGACGGCATCGTCGATTTCAATAACTATGGCGTAAAAGTCATTGATGGAAATGGCATTACGTATACAGCGAAGCTAAATGAGAAGGTTGTTGCGCGTGTGAAAGCAGGAGAGACGGGGACCTTTAAATTTACGTCGGAAGTCCCGAACAATCTGACACCTTCCGAATTGAAAGTTGATATTTTCCGATGGAATAATAACTCGACATCCGATATCGGTGCGCTTTCTGTCGAATCAGCGATGGTCGAAACAGGTCAAACGTTGGAACAACAAGCCGTTATTAATTTAAAAGAGATTGATACGACCCTTGCTGAGGAAACATTAGTTACCGCTAAATTAGGACAAAGCTATAAGGCGTACAAAGATGGCGTGTGGATGGTATACACGAATCTGACGTTGTCCAATGAAAGCAATGCCAGCGTGAAGCTGCCTGACGGTCTAGAACTCAATTTCCAAGATAGCAAAGGGTTGACGTATGGCGCTCAATTTGTTGCTAACGTAGGCGCCCTGCTACCTGAACAGCCTGTGACAGTAACGCTCCAAGCAGCTGTTCCTGCTTCACTGGATACGAATCACTTGTCATTGCTTTTCTCCMCAAAAGGAAAAGTGAAAACGACACTTCTGGGTACTTTGAATGCTGCGAAAACTTTCTCAGTAGGCCGTCTTAATGATAAAATTGCCTACCCGAATAAAGATGAGAGTGATGCTTTAAACGGACTAGTTATGTCGACCTCATGGGCATCAGCTGTTCAGCAAACCGATGGGTTACATGTGCAAGCGAATGTGACCTTGACGAACGAAAGTGATGGCATTGTTACAGTTCCTAACTTGACTGGAGAATTCCAGGCGAGTCGCAGTAATGTAGGTGTGACATCGAGCGATAATACAGTTCGTTCTGCCTACTTGTCTCCGAATGAGTCGACGACGTTCCATTTCCAAGGTGTTGTACCCGCTTCGCTAAATGCAGACGCGTTACAACTGGTCGTGCTGGAGAAGCAAAGCGCGGTTGCTTCGACAACAAACGGAACGGGTACGGGTACTGGAGGCGCTGGAGCTGGTGCTGCAGGTAACACCGATAATTCGAAGCAAGTTGCATCGCTGCCCGTTTCCGTGACTTCACTTGCAGGTGCAGGTGTTGCTGGGAAAGCGACAACTTATGCTGCTGCGTCAGCCTATAAGATCGGTGATCCATTTAAGCTAGCCTCGACGAATAGCATTGATTCGAATATGGACATGTCGCTCGTTGAGCTAGGAATGAGTGTGAACACAGACTTCGGGTATAAGACGGTTGTTGCGAAATATAAATTAACGAATAAAAGCACGACAACATTGGCTTTGCCGGATTTCCAAACCGATCTGACGAATGAAGATGGCTACACCTATACAGGTGTGCGTCAAACCAATGTGGCCAAAAACATTGCACCAAACACGAGCTATGTGTTGAATTACTCCTATATGGTGCCAGATAGTGAGGATGCAGATAAACTTGCACTAAATCTCTATGATACGAATCGTATGGCCGTCGGTTCTTACAAAACGGAAGTGCAGCCAATCCCAGCAACGGGACCAATTTCTGTGTATCCATTTACGATCGATTTCGACGATTACTCACTTAGCGCTACCTATAGTAAAGATGGGTCGTATAGTTATCGTTTACGATTGGATCTAGATGTTCAGCGACAAGCTCAAGTTATCACGGATGCGAATTTCTCTTCACTTGTGTTTGAGGTTGTAGATACGGAAGGACGCTTACTGAGCTCCAAACCAATGACCTTCACAGGTCAGCAAAGAATAATGTCCGGCGTTCAGTTCCTCGAATTTACCAATATTAAATCTGAGCAGCTGAATACAGGCTCCTACTTCAACATTTATGAGGTTACCTCTACTCCGAATGGTGAAGCCAAACGCTTGATCCGTACGATTAAGCCATAACGGTTACCAAAATAAAAAGAGTAGGTCCAGTTTAGAACTGGATCTACTCTTTTTGGTAGGCTACAACAACTCTGGTGCAGGCGGATATGCCGCATCAACGAGATCTAAGCGACCTGTTTCTGGGTCGATGATCATCCCGTGCACGGGTAAGTTTTTGGGAAGTAATGGATGATTTCGAATAATATTAACGCTTTTCTCAATGCCCTCTCGAACATGATTGAAGCCGGTCAGCCATCGCTTCAAGTCAATACCAGCATGTCCCAGTGTTTCAAAGACATCGTCGGAGATGCCTCTGGCCTTCGCATTGGCAATAACGGCTTCCGAATTGAGTCCTGTCATACCGCAATCATAATGCCCGATGACGAATACTTCATCAGCCTCCAGTTGATAGACAGCGACAATAATACTGCGCATAAGACTGCCGAAGGGGTGAGAGACGATGGCGCCAGCATTTTTAATAATTTTGGCATCTCCATTATGAAGATTCATCGCCTTAGGAAGTAATTCGACAAGCCGCGTATCCATACAAGTGATGACAACCATACGTTTGTCTGGAAATTTCGTGGTCAGGAACTCTTGATATTGCTTGGTTTCTACGAAATCCTTGTTGTAGCTTAAAATCTCATTGACTAAAGACATGGTATTCCCTCCAGGTAAGTTGATGTGCTGCATGTCTATGTTTGTGCAGCTTTATCGTTTATCGACTAAGCTCATACCCGCATTGTAAATCTGATTATTACTCTTCAGTATATAGGATTTATTGCCTTCATGGAAGTCGATTTTCATGTTGTCCTCGAAAAAGATCTCATCCTTCGCTTTATATATCAAAGGAAACGTATCGGTTACAGCGGAAATATCATCAGCATTTGCCACAGAAACCAACCACAAAGTAGGTACACCATTCACGGAGCAGCCACAGCCTTCGGTATCAAAAACAAGCTTTAGTAAGGTGTTATTTTGCTCCATCCAAGGCGTTAATCGTTGTCTAGCTGTATCGGTAAATCTAATATTCATAAGGTCATCTCCTCACTTAGTTGCACAACAAACAGCCTGTTACATGAAGGCTAGTCMTTATTCTACCACATTCAGATTGGAATTTGATTCTAACCCTCGTTGGAAGTATGATATTTATGAAACATTTGGGAGCGATAGCTCCCGATGTTAGTTTTCTATCGAAAACTTTAAGGAGATGAGCACATGAGTGTTAGTGTTGTAAATGCCAAGTTGGCATCGTTCAAAGCTTATGTTCGTAAAATGAAGCAGTACGAAGAGGCGATCTCTTTGATCTATTGGGACATGCGGACAGGTGCTCCGAAAAAAGGGATTGAAACGCGTTCTGAGGTTGTCGGTGAGCTCTCCACCGAGGTATTTCGCATGTCTACATCGGAAGAGATGGGCGACTATGTGAACTTCTTCATGCAGCCGGCTGAGCTGGAGCAGTTAGATCCGATTTCCCGCAAAATGGTGCAGGAGTGCAAAAAAGAATACGATCGCAGCAAAAAGATTCCAGCTGACAAATATCAAGCTTATGTCGTGTTAACCTCACAAGCGGAATCCGCATGGGAAGGCGCGAAGCATAATTCGGATTGGGCGTCTTTTCAGCCATATTTGGAGAAAATCGTGGCGGCTACACAGGAGTTTATTGAGCTGTGGGGCTATGAAGGGCATAAATATAACACCTTGCTGGATATGTACGAGCCAGGGATGACCGTTGAGAAGCTGGATGAAGTATTCGGTACCCTGCGAGAAAAAGCAGTACCGCTTCTTGCGCGGATTAGTGGATCGGCGAATCAGCCGAATCGTTCCTTCTTAGATCAACAATTTGATATTGGGAAGCAGAAGCAATTCTCGCTCGCCATTTTGAAACAGATGCAATATGACTTCGACGCTGGCCGTCTGGACGAGACGGTACACCCATTTGCGACAGCGTTGAACCCAGGCGATGTGCGGATTACGACACGTTACTTGCCTAATGACATCACATCAGCTTTATTCGGAACGATTCATGAAGGCGGACACGCGCTGTATGAGCAAAATATTTCTACTGACCTCGTCGGAACGAATCTCTGCTCAGGCACATCGATGGGGATACACGAGTCGCAGTCCCGCTTCTGGGAGAACGTCATTGGCCGCAGCAAACAGTTCTGGGATCGCTATTACGGTGAACTTCAGACGACTTTTAGCGGACAAATTGATGAAGTTGGCGTAGACGATTTCTATCGTGCGATTAACCATATCGAGCCTTCCTTGATCCGAATTGAAGCGGATGAGCTTACGTACAACTTACATATTATGATTCGCTATGAACTCGAAAAGGGGTTATTCAGCGGTACGATCGCTGTAGCGGATTTACCTGCTGCGTGGAATGCCAAATACGAGGAGTATTTGGGTGTTACGCCTCCGAACGATGGCGAAGGTGTCCTACAGGATGTACACTGGTCTGGCGGTGCGTTCGGCTATTTCCCATCGTATGCACTAGGGAATATGTACGCGGCGCAATTCACGAACACACTTCGCAAAGAA
Organism: Paenibacillus sp. 01T442; assembly: GCF_056398345.1. Classification (NCBI taxonomy): domain Bacteria; kingdom Bacillati; phylum Bacillota; class Bacilli; order Caryophanales; family Paenibacillaceae; genus Paenibacillus; species Paenibacillus sp. 01T442. Next base: position 57,736 of record NZ_JBFTPF010000026.1, on the reverse strand, counting down.
TTGCCTAACTTTGATAGCTTAATTGCTGAAGGCAACCTAGCACCGATCAAAGCCTGGTTAACAGAGAAGGTGTACCAGCACGGCAAGCTGTTGACACCGAACGAAATCATTCAACAAGTAACGGGCGAGCCATTGAATCCGGAGTACTTGGTCGCGTATCTGGAAGAGAAATATTCGGAAGTCTACGGCATTTAGTAATTACAGAGCTCAATGTTCTAATCCATAAGAGTGTGAGATAAAACAGCTTTTCCTGACGATTTTTTCGTCGGGGGAAGCTGTTTTTTCGTGTCGCTACTTGTCTTCCATCTCCCAAATTACCATAACACTGATGAAATTCAGTTGACTCGCAACTAAATTGCTCCTCCTCGCCATGACACTTATTTGTCTCACACCTAATTCACCAACTATCTTACCCTCAACTGTCCCATCAACTATCCCGCCATCATCAGTTACTCCMTCGATTAACTTTCCTTCCGACTATCAACAGTTACTCCCTCGATCAACTGCCCGCTCACGATTAACTTTCCTTCCGACCATCATCAGTTACTCCATCGATCAACTGCCCGCTCACAATTAACGTTTCCAACCGCCACCAAGCATCCCCTCCGCATCAAAGTTGCAAATAGGCATCTTTGATTTGCTCCATTAGAACGTTTGAGCAAAATTGATGCAAATAGGCACTTATTTTTGTGATTCCTACCCTTTTAGGGAGAAATCATGAAAAATAGTTGCACTTTCGCACTTATTTCGCATCTGCTCCTCGAAAAGCATCAAAAGGTTGCTCATTTGCACTTTTGCCACCGGAGAAGTCACGACTTCGACGATTCGCCTCGCGTTAGGATTGAGAGACGCTTAAACATCTCATTCAATCCCTCGACATGTCTTCGTGCACACGCACAAACACTGCTGCATCTTCGTCATTAATCCCAAATCTTATCAACTCCATTAGCTTTTCTAGAAGAACCATTAACCGACGTCTGGGCTCCTGCATAGGATACATTACAATTCAATTCGGGGGGACGTCCTATGAATAATCGGAAAAGATGGGGATTCACATTATCCGTCGTTCTGCTCTTAAGCTTAATCGCTTCAGCGTGTGGAACCAAGACGGAAGAAACAACGAAGGTGCGCATTGGTGAGGTGACGCGTTCCTTGTTCTATGCACCGCAGTATGTCGCGTTATCGCAGGGGTTTTTCAAAGATGAAGGGCTCGATGTGGAACTGACAACAACACCCGGTGGAGACAAAACGATGACTGCGCTGCTCTCGAATGCCATCGATGTTGCGCTTGTTGGATCAGAAACATCGATTTATGTATCACAACAAGGCTCGGATGATCCCGTCATTAATTTTGCACAATTGACTCAAACGGACGGCACTTTCCTAGTTGCTCGAACAAAAGTCGATAAGCTGGATTGGAATGCACTCAAAGGGAAAGTGTTCCTTGGGCAACGTAAAGGCGGCATGCCGCAAATGGCTGGCGAGTTCACGCTGAAGAAGCACAATATCGACCCGCAAAAGGATTTGCAGTTGATTCAAAACATTGATTTTGCCAATATCGTATCGGCCTATGCTTCGGGAACAGGTGAATACGTGCAGCTTTTCGAGCCGCAAGCCTCGATCATTGAGAAAGAGGGCAAGGGCTACGTACTTGCATCATTCGGTGTAGAGAGCGGCCAGCTGCCTTATACCGTGTTTATGTCGAAGCAAAGCTTCATCAAAGCCAACCCAGGGACCATTCAGAAGTTCACGAATGCGATTCAACGGGCGCAGCTATGGGTTGCCGCGAAAAGCGTAGACGAAATTACAGAAGCAGTACTGCCTTATTTTAAAGATATCGATGTCGCGATTGTGAAAAATGTTGTGAAACGGTACAAAGATCAAGGCTCCTTCGCAACGGACGGCATAGTGGATGAGAAAGAATGGAATAACTTGCTTGACGTGATGACATCAGCTGGAGAACTGAAAGAAAGAGTGGCATGGAGTAAACTCGTGAATAACTCTTTTGCAGAAAAAGCAAAATCAACCGTTAAGAAATAAACACATGAACGAACTAGTCACCGCAGGATGAAGATAAGAGGAGGTTAGGTGCCATGGACACAGCTGTGCAGGTCGGAGATGTCACACAGGTTTATGTAACTGAGGAGCGGGCAACGCTTGCCCTGCAAGGAATATCGTTTGACATAGCCAGTGGCGAGTTCGTCAGCCTGATTGGACCTAGTGGTTGTGGTAAAACAACCCTCTTATCCATCATTGCGGGACTCCTTCCACCGACATCAGGTCGGATTATCGTGGCAGGGCATCACGTTCAGGGACCATCGCCCAAAGTGGGTTACATGCTGCAGCAGGACTACTTATTTCCTTGGCGGACGATTGAAGCTAATGCTTGTATGGGATTGGAAATCGCAGGCACTTTGACGAAAGAGAAGAAGCAGGGGGCGCTTCACTTATTGGAGGAAATGGGTCTGCTGGCATTCAAAGATTATTATCCCGCACAGTTGTCTGGTGGTATGCGACAGCGCGTCGCACTTGTTCGAACGCTGGCAACAGAACCTGAGCTGCTTCTATTAGATGAGCCTTTCTCGGCGCTGGATTATCAAACGAAGCTTCAGTTGGAAGATTTGGTTGTAGAGACGCTGCGCGCCAAGAAGAAAACAGCTATTCTGGTCACACATGATATTTCAGAAGCGATTGCGATGAGTGATCGCATTATCGTACTGGCTCCGAATCCTGGGCGAATTCGCAGGTCCTTCCTAATGCCAGAGGCGGTAAGGGCAGCTATACCTTTTGAAGCGAGAGAATTGCCTGAATTTCACACACTATTTCGGCAAATTTGGCAGGAGTTTGGGGGTGTGCAGCATGGATAATCACGATGACCACCAGTCCATCCAAACCAATCAACACAATGAGAAATTAAAGCTGGACGTACATCAGCGTTTTCTGAAGGCGAGGAAGAGAGAGACGAAGTGGGTCCGACTTTTTCAAGCGGCTATTTTGCTTCTATTTTTATCCCTATGGGAGCTAGCCTCACGCTTGAAATGGATTGATGTCCTGCTTTTTAGCTATCCGACCAAGGTATTCGCACTACTCTGGGAGAAACTTCTCGACGGTACGCTGCTTCCACATGTAGCGGTCACAGTAGAGGAGACGATTATTGGATTTTTCTTGGGGACGATTATGGGAACAGCATTAGCGGTTGTGATTTGGTGGTCGCCATTTCTGTCGCGTGTACTGGATCCTTACATTGTCGTGCTGAATAGTATGCCTAAGGTTGCACTGGGACCTTTATTTATTGTCGGTTTCGGGCCTGGCTTACTGTCTATTATTGCAACAACACTGTCGATCACGGTCATTATTACGACCCTTGTTGTTTATGGCAGCTTCAAGGAAGTAGATCATAACTACATCAAGGTCGTTAAGTTATTTGGAGGCAATCAGCGAAAAGTATTTCTCAAAGCGATTCTGCCATCATCGTTTCCTGCTATCGTTTCTACGCTGAAAGTTAATGTGGGCTTGGCCTGGATCGGTGTCATCGTTGGCGAATTTCTAGTGTCCCAGAAGGGGCTGGGATACTTAATCATATATGGCTTTCAAGTCTTTAATTTCACCTTAGTGATATCTACCCTGTTCGTAATCGCAATCGTCGCAACGGTGATGTATCAGCTTGTAGCCAAACTAGAGAAGAAATTAACGAAGCATCGGTAATCGATAGAGAAAGGCTTGCCACCACCTATGCAAAATGAAATAATAAGCCCATAGAAAAACCTGTAAAGAGGGGAAAATACTATGGGCTTTCGTGTGCTCAAAACAGCTGTTGCGGTCATAATCGCTATGTATCTGGCGTATATATTAGGGGTTCATACGCCTGGAGCAGCGGGACTTCTTGCCATTCTGGGCATTGAAGTGACGAAGAAGAAAGGCATCCAAAGTGCCTTGCATCGTATCGCGGCATCCATTCTGGCACTACTCATCGGTTCGGTCTTATTTAACTTGCTTGGGTTCCATATTTGGGTCGTTTGTATATTTATTCTGATCGTGTTTCCAGTGCTAGTTCGGCTGCGGATTACCGAGGGTGCTGTAACAGGTGCGGTTGTGATGCTGCATCTTTTTGCTTATGAATCGGCGAACTGGCCGTCTGTACTTAATGAGCTAATCTTGCTGGTCATTGGTCTGGGTTCAGCTACGGTGATCAATATTGCTTATATGCCGAAGGCTGATTCCACACYTATCGCACATAAACAACAAATCGAGGGATTGTTTTCCGACATTTTTGTCAACATTGCAAAGCATCTTCGGGATAATACGGTGATTTGGGATGGAAAAGAGCTTCTCGAAGTTAGTGAGGAAATTGAACGCGGGGCGAGCTTGGCGAAACGGTCGATGGAAAATACGTTGTTGTTTGGCTGGGATCCGTACTGGCGCGTGTATTTCTACATGAGAGGTGAACAGTTGGAATCCATACACCGGATGATTGATCTTGTTGCCGGCGTGTATCAGACATTACCGCAAGGAGAGTTAGTCGCTGCGATCTTCGAAGATATTAGCCAATCTGTGAAGGAAGACTATTATACAGGAGAAGCAGAGAAAGAATTACAAGAGCTGAACGCTCGTTACAAGGGAATGCCATTGCCCGAGAGTCGGGAAGAATTCGAAGTGAGATCAGCGATTTTACAGCTTAACAGAGAGTTAATGCACTACTTAGATATTGCCAAAAAGCAAAAAAAACACCGTCCTGAAGCGGGTTGACTCTGACAGATATCAGTATTTTCGAATCTCAAAAATAATATAAAATAATTGTCACTCTAGACTACTGTCCTGCATACACTTGTAATGAATGATTGTATGGAGGAGGTTGAAAGGATGTCATTAGATAAAGATTTGCAATGCAGAGAGATCATTACAAAGGCTGTCTGCGGTAAAGGTCGCAAATTTTCTCATGTAAGTCATACCGTGACTCCGCCTTATTCTCCAACCAGTATTTTGGGCGCTTGGATTATTAATAACCAATTCGAGGCTGTCCATTCATCTGGAGAGGGCGTAGAGGTAGTTGGTACTTACGATATCAACATCTGGTATTCTTACGATCGTAACACCAAAACAGACGTAGCAAAAGAAACCGTATCGTATGTAGAAATCGTTGGACTAAGCTACTTAGACAAAAAACATAAGTCGACGACTGCCGAAGTATCAGCTGTCGCGACGCAAGAGCCGAACTGCGTAGAGGCCAGCATCTCTTCAAGCGGCGACAGCGTCATCATTCGGGTGGAACGCGAGTTTCAAGTTGAGCTCATTGCCGAAACGAAAGTCTGTGTAGTCGTTTGCACCAACGGCTGCAATGACTTCGACGACAAGCACGTGGATTTCGATGACAGTGGCGATGGTGATTTTGAGGATCTGGACGCCGAGCTGCTCGAGGATGAACTGGATTAGGGGATCTTTATACGCCATTATATGCGGGCTAAAGAGGTTCGGCAGAGGGCATTTGCCCTCTTTTTTGTTGTATTCGCACAATTGGGCATTCGCATATATAAGTGCTATTAACAGTGGGAATAGGTGAACGGGAGGTGTAAGAATGGAAACCTTCTTTCTGCACGCACAGGAGAAAGATGCACGGGAACTGGCTGAACGAATCCGTATTCCGAGTGGAACCAATCTTCCGGTGGATTGGCAAGGTCAGCTTATCATTCATTGGGGAGCTGCACATGATGAATATCCCCAGAAGCTTGCTCTGCAGCCCATTAAAGCGATCATGCGCGCTCAGAATCGAAGGAAGCGGGATGCTCTGTTACAACTTCACGGTATGAAAACGGTCGCCTCACAGGCTGCCTCAGTACGAGGGAAACTGGAGCCTGTGCTTTTTACCCATAAATATAAAGTAGCGGTGTTTCATCTCCAAACACTTCTTATCTATGAGAAAAAGGAGACGGTTCTGCTTTCGGAGAAGTCCTTACAGCAGCAAAGGCAAGTCAATGTGAATGCTGCGTACATAGAAGTAGGCCCTAGTCAAATTAACTTCCACTCCCGGAGGGCGAGCCGTGAATCCGTCAAAGCCATCTATGCCCTTGGCTTAGACTATGGCCTCGTCACCATCGGTATCACACCCGCGGGGCATACGCTCGTGCTGGACGTCGATCCCGTTCCGAAGCTGAATGGGAGATTGGTGCAGCTCTTCGCGCAAGCGATCGATCAATACGATCAATCACTTGCGAAAGAGCTGGAACGCAAAGAGCGAGCGATGCTCGGCTGCGATCCAGAGTTCCTGCTCGTCAATCCGCAGGGCAAGGTCGTCTTCGCCGACCGCTTCCTAACCCGTGATGGCGCTGTAGGCAGCGACGCCATCGTACTAAGCGGGCATCGCGTGATTCTGCCGCTAGCTGAGCTACGCCCGCAGCCTAGCGTGGACCCGCTGCAGCTCGCAAAGAACGTGCGCGTAACCATGGGGCTTGCCGCACGGAAGATCACAGACCATAGCCTCGCCTGGTGCTCGGGCGGCATGCCCGTGCGCGGCTACCCGCTGGGCGGTCACCTGCATTTTAGCCGCTGCTGGATGAATGTTCATCTGCTGCGTGCGCTGGATAACTATCTCGCGCTGCCGCTGATCTTGATCGAGGACGAATCGACGCGTGGTCGACGCCCACGCTATGGCTATCTAGGCGATTTCCGGAAGAAGTCGCATGGGGGATTCGAGTACCGTACGTTGCCAAGTTGGCTGGCCTCTCCCATCATCACGCGCGGTGTATTCGCATTGGCTGCGCTGATCGTGAATAACTACTGGCGTTTAACGCGGATGCCACTGCAAGAACCAGATATCCAAGCTGCCTATTACAGCGGTGATAAGCGGAGKCTACAGGATGAAGCAGCGAAGCTATGGAAGGAGTTAGAGCAGCTTAAGGGATATGAGGTCCATACTGGATTGTTGGAAGGTCTTCGTACACAAATGACTTCCTTGACATCGTGGAACGAAAAGACGGACATTCGGACCGCTTGGAAAATTGCACCCGGGGTGCTGAAAGAAGCATTTGATGAAGGAATCATGTTATAATAGATTATCTATCTCATCATAGAGTTAGTGATAGTTAAGAGATTATTTGTAGTTGGAAATTGGTTGGAAAATGAGTGGGATGTGAAAGCTGTACACGCATTTCGTTGTTCTGCTTGCTGGCCGCAATTGGGCAACATGCAAGCAGAATAGCTTCTATGAATCTGTGTATGGATGAAAATAAGAATGATAGTTTCAAAGAGTTCACCTTTAATTAAGGAATAGGTTGGAGGAACACAAGTTGGCTACATATACGCCGATGATTCAGCAGTACTTAGCCGTGAAGGCACAGGTTCCAGATGCTTTTTTATTTTTTCGTCTGGGCGATTTTTATGAGATGTTTTTTGAAGATGCCATTAATGCGTCACGCGAATTAGAGATTACGTTAACAGGCCGTGAAGGCGGCGGCGAAGAGAAAATTCCGATGTGCGGCGTCCCTCATCATGCAGCGGACAACTACATGTCTCGTTTAATTGAGAAAGGCTACAAAGTTGCCATCTGTGAACAGGTGGAAGACCCTGCTGAGGCCAAAGGCGTTGTACGCCGAGAAATCGTACGGATCGTTACGCCAGGTACCGTGATGGATAGCAAACTCCTTGGAGAATCCGTCAACAACTATATCGTATCTTTGGTCAACCAAGCAGATGGATATGCATTTACAGCCTGTGATATTTCAACAGGGGAGCTTTACACAACTCAGCTGGCTAATTCCTGGGAGCTCGTTGTTGATGAGTTAAATGTCTATAATCCATCTGAAATAGTGACCAGTCAAGCGTTGCTAACAACGATTCGCGAGTCTGGTGCTGCGTGGGGCCGCAATATGGTACTGACAGAGTGGACAAGAGCGGATGAAACGCTGCTTGATGAGCATTTTGCAGAAGATGCCGCGTTATCGAACTTATCTAGCATCGGTCGACAAGGTGTCGCTTCGTTGCTTGCTTATTTGAAAGAAACACAAAAAAGAGCACTAACGCACGTAAAGCACATTCGCATCTATGAACCGGATCAATTTATGACGATGGATCCGTTCACACGTCGAAATTTAGAGCTCGTTGAAACGGTTCGTGAACGTGCCAAAAAAGGGTCGTTATTGTGGCTGTTGGACAAGACGGTAACGGCCATGGGCGCGCGAATGCTGCGCCGTTGGATCGAGAAGCCACTTATGAACGTGGCTCGGATTGAGGAACGATTAGAAGCTGTCGATCTGCTCTACAATCAATTGATTGTGCGAGAAGATGTGAAGCAAGCCCTGAAGGAAGTTTATGATTTGGAGCGTTTGGTCGCTCGAATCTCTTATGGCAATGCCAATGCCCGCGATATGATTGCGTTGAAGCATTCCTTGCAGCAAGTTCCGATGCTGCAGCAGTTATGTGCGACATCGGGATCCGAAACGCTGCGGAAGCTCGTTGAGAATATGGACGTCTGTGATGACGTCATGTCATGGATTGCTAATGCGATTGAGGACGAACCGCCCGTATCGATTCGTGACGGGGGAATGATTCGCGAAGGCTATCAGCCTTACTTGGATACGCTTCGTGAAGCTAGCAAGAACGGGAAGCAATGGATTGCCGAGCTGGAGCGTCAAGAACGCGAAGCAACGGGCATTAAGTCGCTCAAAATCGGCTACAACAAAGTGTTCGGTTACTTTATCGAAGTAACGAAAGCCAACATGTCCGCCCTGCAGGAAGGGCGTTACGAGCGTAAACAGACGCTTGCGAATGCCGAGCGTTATGTGACGCCAGAGCTCAAAGAGAAAGAAGCGCTCATTCTGGAAGCGCAGGATAAAATGATTGATCTGGAGTATGAGCTGTTCACGGAGCTTCGCGACCGGATTTCGAAGCATATCTCCAGATTGCAGAAGCTGGCGGAGGTTATTGCCACCGCCGATGTGTACCAATCGCTGGCGGCGGTCAGCGCTGCGCATCACTTCCGCAAGCCGGAGATCGGCGAAGGCTTCGATCTTGCGATTGAAGACGGCCGCCACCCGGTGGTGGAGGCTGTCATCCAGGACGGCTCGTTCATCGCGAACGGGACGAGCCTGCTGCAAGAGCAGGGCCGCATCCTGCTTATTACCGGGCCGAATATGGCCGGTAAGAGTACGTATATGCGGCAAGTAGCCGTGATCTGCCTCATGGCGCAGATCGGCTGCTTCGTGCCTGCGAGCTCCGCGCGCATTCCGGTCACGGACCGGATCTTCACGCGGATCGGAGCTGCCGATGATCTGATCGGCGGTCAGAGTACGTTCATGGTCGAGATGATGGACATCCAAGTCATGACAGAGAAGGCGACGAGCAGAAGCCTTGTCATCATTGATGAGCTGGGCCGCGGGACCTCGACTGGAGAAGGCATGGCGATCGCTCAGGCCGTCATTGAATTCCTTCACGATCGGATCGGCTGCAAGACGCTCGTGTCGACGCATTTCCATGAGCTCGCACATCTGGAAGAGAGCCTTGAGCATCTGCGCAATCACTGCATGGCGGTGAAAGAAAGCGGCAGGCAGGTGACCTTCCTGCGCAAGCTCATCCCTGGGGCAGCTAGCACGAGTTACGGCATCTACTGTGCCGAAATCGCCGGGCTGCCAGATACGATCATTCAGCGTTCGTATGCCCTGCTGAATGGCTTCGAAGAACGCGCGGCAGCGTCAGCCGTACCGCAAGCCGCAGCGACCGTTGCGGTTGCCACAATAGCACCACCCGTGGCAACGCCGATCCGGCAGCTGTCCCTCTTCGAGGAGGACAGCCCGGCTGAGGTTGCCGTCAAGAAGAAGCCTGACGGCAAATCCCAACTGGTGCTTGACCAGTTGAAGGGCATTGATCTCATCAATATGACGCCACTACAGGCGCTCAATTTAGTCTATGAGTGGAAGCAAAAACTACAGTAAACCAAGTCGCCAGTTTCAGTTATTTTTAATCGCACACTTCATTACTTGACTTTATATCACTACTGGAACGGAGATATGCATATGAGTTTCTCACCATTGAATAAGAAAGCAGTTAAAGCAACTCTGGCACTCGCATCGGCTCTAGCCGTCGTTATGCCTGCAAGTGCCATGGCAGATGAGGATCTACAGACCGTTCTCGTACGAAAGACACTTGTCGAAAACCATGTGAGCGGCGTTTCCCTAGAGTCTTTGGCAAATCAGAGCATTGAACAGATGATTGCTGGTTTGAAGGATCCGTATACGGTACTTTTCACACCTCAGGATTACGGTCAATTCTCGAATAGCCTTGAAAATAGCTTTGAAGGCATTGGCTGTGTTATTGGTCTTGATGACCAGGGTGTATATGTGTCGAGAACAATCCCAGGTTCCCCAGCAGAAGCTGCTGGGCTGCAGCCTGATGATTATATCCGAGCTGTAGATGGTGTTGCCGCTTCGACGACTTCAATTGATGCTGTTCGGAGTAAAATCATTGGAGTCGCGGGGACCAAAGTAAAGGTTACCGTGTTGCGCGGGGATAAAGAAATAACGTTCGAACTTACTCGCCAAGCTGTAAATTCGCCCGAAGTGTATAGCAAAAGCTTTACAAATGGCGTTGGTTACGTACAAATCACGGACTTTTCAGATGAAGCGGATGAAGAATTTGATAAACAACTAAATGCGCTGCAAGCCAAAGGACTGAAGTCATTGATCCTAGATGTTCGTGATAATCCCGGCGGATATCTAGAAACGGCACGTAATATTGCTAAGCATTTTGTAAAAGAAGGCGTCCTCATTCATACCCAGAACCGTGATGGTGTGGATGATCCAGTGACTTTTCAAGATGGAAGTCCGCTGGGGATTCCTGTTTATATTTTAGCAAATGAGAATAGTGCAAGTGCTTCAGAGGTGCTTTCGGGTGCTTTACAGGACTACGGAGTTGGGAAAGTGATTGGTATGCAAACATTTGGTAAAGGAAGCGTTCAGCAGCTTTTCGAGCTTCCCGATCAAAGTGTATTGAAGGTCACAGTTGAAGAATACTTAACACCCAAAATGCGAAAAGTGAACAAAGTAGGCATTACTCCGGACTTGAAGGTTGATGGTGTATCGGCACAGCTAATTACAGCACTTCATGAAACAGGTATTTCGGATATCCAAGTGTCGTTTACCAAACATAATGTTACGTTTAACGGTGTTGACGTTGGCTATGGCTTCGGCAGCTTTAGTGAGAAAGGTAAGTTCTATGCTTCGGCACGTGGGCTAGCTGCTCTTATCGGGGCCAAAATTACATGGAATGATCCGAATCGCACCGTGGATATCACGGATAGCAAGGGAACACATGCGTTTGCGATTGATTCCGATAAGTTGATGATTGTCAACGGTATGAGCTACGTGAATGTTGATGTATTTGATGATTATTTTCCACAGTTGAAGGTCACTCATCAAGGGGAGAACGTTTCAATTCAGGCTACAAAGGGGAATTAAGACGATGGGGAAAATTCAGCTCTTAAGCGAGCATATTGCGAACCAAATTGCAGCAGGTGAAGTGGTGGAGCGACCTTCATCGGTCGTGAAAGAGCTGGTTGAGAACTCGGTTGATGCGGGGAGTACCCGTGTTGACGTCACGATTGAAGAAGGTGGCTTAACCTTAATTCGGGTATCCGATAACGGCTCGGGCATGGCTCTTGAGGATTGTGAATTAGCTTTCCAACGGCATGCTACGAGTAAAATTGCAACGAGCAAGGATCTGTTCTCGATCCGCACGCTGGGCTTTCGTGGTGAAGCCCTGCCAAGTATTGCTTCTGTCTCCAGGCTAGAGTGTGTTACTAGTGCGACGAATGATGGGTTGGGCCGTAAAATCACCATCGAGGGCGGCACGATTCGTGCTGTGGAAGAAACAGCCGCATCGCGTGGTACAGAAGTGACAGTACGTGATTTGTTTTATAACACGCCAGCTAGATTGAAATATATGAAAACGATCCAGACGGAGCTTGGGCATATTTCTGATTATTTATATCGTCTTTCGCTCGCTCATCCTGGTATTGCTTTCACCTTGAAGCATAATGGCAATGTTTTGCTCCAAACGTTAGGCAACGGGGATCTGCTCCAAGTCATTGCCGGCATCTATGGCACAGCGATTGCCAAGCAAATGCTTCCAATCCAAGTGGAAAGCTTGGATTATACCATCTCGGGCTTCGTCGCCAAGCCCGAAATGACGCGCGCGAATCGCGGTGGCATATCGACCATCGTTAATGGTCGATATGTGCGCAACTTCGCGCTGAATCATGCCCTGCTGCAAGGGTATCACACCCTGCTGCCGATCAATCGCTTTCCCGTTGCCGCGCTGCACATCGGGATGGACCCTGCGCTTGTGGATGTCAACGTGCATCCATCCAAGTTGGAGGTCCGCTTCAGTAAGGAAGCGGAGTTAACGGCATTGATCGAAGCCGAGGTGAAACGGCTATTCGGTAGACAAGTGCTGATACCTACGGGAGTTAAGGCATCGGCCCCGAAAGGCGCTTACGTACAGGAACAATTAGAGCTCACACGTACCGTGGAGCCGCTAAAGGAAACCCGTAGTCCATCGATGGAGCTGGATGCGGAGTTCTATAAGGATCACAAGGATGCTGAGGTTTCCAAAGATTCGAAGGGGTTGCAGACTTTTCATGAATTGGATGGCTTGAAGGAATCAAGTTCTAATCAGAGGAAGGATGACACGCAGTGGTTGCCGCCTCAGATCAAAGAAGCTGCTCCTGACTATCGGAAGGAAGCGCCCTTTCCTTCAACACAACCTTTGCAAAAGCAGCAGCCTGAGGTATCCTTTTCGAGTGCCATTTCACCTTCAGATCGTGGATTTGCAACCAAAAGTACGCCAACGGTTAGTCAGAGCTACACGCCTGTGCGCGATGCATCATTTCGAAGCACTTCTATTCAACAACAACGTCGCACGAATGAGGCATTTATGGATTTGATGCCTTCGAATGAGGACAGTGATGCACCTAGGCTCCCAACGTTTCCTCGTTTGGATCCGATCGGACAAATGCATGGCACCTATTTGATTGCGCAGAATGAGACAGGGTTGTATTTAATCGATCAACATGCAGCACATGAACGTATTAACTATGAATATTTTTATGAGCATTTTGGCAATCCTGCTGAGGCGAGCCAAGAATTGCTCGTTCCGATTACATTGGAATTTACTCCTTCTGAAGCGGGGGTTATTGCGGATAAGCTAGCCTTGTTTGAACAAGTTGGCGTGTATATGGAAGCCTTTGGCGGCAACACGTTCCTCGTACGTGCGCATCCTCATTGGTTCCCTTCAGGGGAAGAGAAGGCTATCGTCGAAGAGATGTGTGAGCTCATTATTTCGGATCGTAAAGCTTTGGATATCGCCAAACTGCGAGAGAAAGCAGCGATAATGTGCTCGTGTAAGGCATCGATCAAAGCGAATCAAAGCCTTGGTATATTGGAGATGGAGACTTTAATTGATCGTCTCGCAGGCTGTCGAAATCCATATACGTGTCCACACGGACGACCGATTGTAGTAAGTTTTACAACTTATGAGTTAGAAAAAATGTTTAAGCGAGTGATGTAACCCTGTGCTAGTAACAACTTCGTATAACCCGTCTGCTGGATTGCTGGCGGAAGCCGCACGCTTATCCGAATTATACGGGGGCCGAAATGTGCCCCGGAAGAAGTATTCTTTGGAACATCTTAGGAGAAATTATAAGGATAGTTCTGTTCTGCTTGTGACAAGGGAAGAGATCAGGTACTATGAAGAAGACCACCCAGCAACTTTTTTCCATCCAAGTATGTCTCTCGTTCGTGTCAAACGGATGCAGAGGGGGGAGCCTGATTTACTCATAGAGGCATCAGGAGCCGTTTCCGGCGACCGTGTCGTGGATTGTACAGCGGGGCTTGCGTCGGATGCCATCGTCTTCTCCTATGTGGTCGGTATGGTAGGGCATGTAACAGCGCTTGAAAGTGAAAAGATCCCAGCCATGCTGATTCAAGAAGGCTTGGTGCAGTATCAGTCGGAAATACCGGAATTGAATGCTGCAATGAGACGCATTGAGGTTAGGCACACGCATCACCTATCCTATTTGCAGCAGTTAGACACGCAGAGTGTGGATGTGGTCTATTTTGATCCCATGTTTCGCAGTCCGATTGAGGAATCGCATGCGATATCCCCACTTCGGCATCGTGCGAACGATGAAGCCGTTAGCTTGGCTTCGATCGCTGAAGCAAGACGCGTTGCACGCAAAAGTATTGTGCTTAAGGAAAACCGTGACAGTTCTGAGTTTGCTCGGCTAGGGTTCGAGCATGTGTTACGTTCAACAACGAAAACAACGTATGGAGTGATTCGATTGTGTTAGCCCCATCAGCCAAGCCGAAATTACTCGTGCTACTTGGTCCAACCGCTGTTGGCAAGACCAAGCTCAGCTTGGAAATTGCTCAGCGCTTCGATTGTGAAATTATTTCTGGTGATTCGATGCAGGTGTATCGTGGCATGGACATTGGAACCGCCAAAGCGAGCGAGGCGGAGCAGCAAATCGTCCMGCATCATCTAATTGATATTCATGATCCGTCGTATTCGTTTTCTGCAGCCGAGTTTCAAGAGCGAGTAAAAGGATTGATTCAAGACATCCACTCGCGCGGCAAGCTACCTTTTATCGTAGGTGGCACAGGATTATATATCGAATCGGTATGCTATGATTATCAATTTACGGATGTCAGCATGGATGAGGAATTCAGGTTATTGCAGGAAGAATTTGCAAATACGCATGGGGAAGAAGCTCTACATGCCAAGTTGCGGGAAATTGATCCTGAGAGTGCCAACCGTCTGCACGCGAATGATCGCAGGCGCGTCATACGAGCACTTGAGATTTTCCATATATCTGGAGAAACCATGACCGCTCATTTGGCCTCCCAGAAAAAAGAATCTCCCTACGAACTATGTATCATTGGACTCACGATGGACCGAGCCCTGCTATATCAGCGGATTGAAGAACGCATCGATGCGATGATTCAGGAAGGGTTGGTCGAAGAGGTACAAGCGCTTCTTGCTGCTGGCACCCCAAAGTCAGCCATTTCGATGCAAGCACTTGGTTATAAAGAGATCGTCAGTTATTTGGAGCATGAGCTCAGCTTCGAAGATGCCGTAATCTTGCTCAAGCGGGATACACGTCGATTTGCGAAGCGTCAATTGTCTTGGTTTAGGCACATGAAGGACATTGATTGGGTTGATGTGACAGATACAGCAAATTTTTCTGCCCATTTCGAAATGATTAGTGATATACTAGCAGGAAAGTTTGTACTTAAAATAGAATATAATTAACAAATATCACCAATGATAAAAACTTCTATCGAAGTCATTTCGAAGATGAGCGACCGCGTTTAGAGGTTGTTTTTATCGCCAATAGGAACGTTTGTTACGCACTTTATTGCTTAACAAAGGCAAACTTTCCTATGTGGTAAAAAATAGCGCCGTTTGGGCGAAAGTTTCATTCCATTAAGGGGRACATACTGATGAACCGATCCATTAATATTCAGGACAATTTTCTAAATCAGCTGCGTAAAGAAAGCATTCCCGTAACCGTTTATTTAACGAATGGCTTTCAAATTAGAGGACTTATTCGTGCATTTGATAACTTCACGATCATCATTGACAGCGAAGGCCGTCAACAAATGGTGTACAAGCATGCGATCTCTACCTTCACACCACAGCGTGCTGTTTCGTTAATGGCGGCTGCAGAAGCAACGGAATAATCTGTATATCGCTTCAATTTGCAACTTTTTAATGGACTGAAACGTCTAACCGAATAGAAACTTTTGGGAGCAACCTTGTATAAAGGTTGTTCTTTTGTTGGAATTTGGTCGATTTTTCATTGGGCTTGATAAATCGACGATCTAGAGAGAAACGAAACGTAAGGGAGTTGGTGAATTTGGATAAGAAACCTACGAGACATCCATCCGCGCCGCAAACCAAGCCAAGGGAGTCTAAACCAAGCCAGAACAAGGGCCCCAAGAAGAARAAATTCAATGCACGTAAGCTCATTATGGGTTCCATCATTGCCGCAATTGTCGCTGTGATTTGCGCAACGGGGATATATATTGTTGTCATCATGAGCGGCTTCAAAATCCTGGATGCAAATATTGATAAAATTAGTTCCACAACAGAGTCGACCCTTATTTATGCGCAAGAGGAAGGGAAAGATAAGGATGGGAAAGAAAAACCTGCCACGGAGATATCCAAAATTTATCGCGGTGAAAATCGGGAAAGCGTCAATATCAAAGATGTTCCGGAACGGTTGAAGCAAGCTTTTATCGCCACGGAGGATCGTCGTTTTAATGAACACTCAGGTGTTGATTTGAGAGCTATCGGGCGTGCGCTTGTCACAGATATTATTCATATGTCTGCAGTTGAAGGTGGCAGTACGATCACGCAACAGCTTGCCAAGAACGTATTCCTAAGCTCAGAGAAAACAGCCTTCCGGAAAGGTACGGAAATGTCGATTGCATTTGCGTTGGATGAGCGATTTACGAAGGATGAAATTCTGGAGAAATATTTGAACCGAATCTTCTTCGGAAGTAACGCTTACGGGATTAAGGCAGCAGCCAAGGTTTACTTTAACAAATCCAATTTGAACGAATTGGAAGTATGGGAAATGGCGACACTTGCCGCACTACCCAAAGCACCTTCCCGCTACTCGCCATTAACCCACCCTGATTTATCGAAAGAACGTCGAGCAGTTGTCCTACGGCTGATGACGGATCAGGGTTATATTACGGAGGCTGAGCGTGCTAAAGCCGCTGATGTCGATTACGTGCCGCCTGTATCGACAAGTACGGGAGGGACGAAACAGTATGCTTCGTTCGTGGACTATGTGGTTAATGAAGCAGAGGACATGTACGGTATTGAAGAAGATGAGCTACTAACCAAAGGATACCGTATTTACACAACGATGGATATTAAAGCTCAGCAAACCATCGAGCAAACCTACGCAGATCCGAGTTTCTTCCAAAAGGATGCAGCAGATGGTCAGAAAATTCAAAGCTCCATGGTTATACTGGATAATAAAACCGGCGGTATCATGGGATTAATCGGTGGCAGGGATTATAAAACAAAAGGGTTCAGCCGTGTTTATTCTAAAAGGCAGCCAGGTTCGTCTTTTAAACCAATTGCGGTCTATGCACCTGCTTTAGATAGTGGGAAATATACACCGTATTCGTTGTTAGATGATACACAGACGTCTTTCGGATCGTACACACCACAAAACTATGATCGCCAAACACATGGCCAGGTTACTATGTTCGATGCCGTTAAGAAATCCTACAATCTTGCACCTGTCTGGTTATTAAACCAAATCGGTGTGAATACGGGGATTGCATTTGCGAATAAACTAGGAACCACCTTAAATCCACAGAAAGATAAGAATTTAGCGATTGCGCTAGGTGGTCTTACTGACGGTGTATCGCCATTGCAAATGGCTGGAGCCTATACAGCTTTTGCAAACCAAGGTTCGCAAAATAAAACACATGCCATTTTGCGCATTACAGACGCCCAAGGTAAAGAAATTGCCGCTTATAAGCCTGAGAAAAAGCAAGTTATGCAGCCAAAGACTTCCTACTATATGACCCTGCTGCTGCAAGGTGTTGTGGAGACGGGCGGTACGGGTGTGAAAGCGAAGTTCAATCGTCCAGTTGCTKGGAAAACAGKGTCAACAGGACTTGATATTAAGGGCATTGAACAGTACGATCGAGATGTATGGTTCGTTGGCTATACCCCTGAATGGACTGCGGCCGTATGGGAAGGCTTCGATAAAGTCGATTCCAAACATTATGTGACGGTGGGTAGCGGCAGCACTGCCGCCATTTTCAAGACTGTCATGTCCAAAGCTCTAGACGGCAAGCCAATTACAAACTTCGTTAAGCCTGCCAATGTGGAAGATTTGAAGGAACCGCCTAGTGGAATCTCAGATGTTACGGCTACTTATATACCGGAGTCAAAGCGTGTTAAGATTGCATGGACATCTCTGGGAGAGAAAGTTAGCTACGAAGTGTATCGTAAAGGCGCGACTGAGGCTGAAGCGAAAATGATTGTTCAAACACCTAAAGTGCTGGTCGAGGACACGACAATAAATAGCGGTGAAACCTATCAATATTATGTGGTTCCGCTGGCGAACGAATCGAATACACCAGGTGCGAAGTCGAATATCGCGACTGTTGAAATTCCGAAGGATGATTCGCTTCCGAATGGTGGTATTCCATCACCATCCCCATCGGTTTCGCCGTCACCATCGCCTGGGAACGGGGGGGATAATCCTAATCCATCCCCATCACCTAGCKGGAAGCCAGGCCCTTCGACAACTCCAGGAGCAACGATTAAACCTGGCACAGGAACGGAAACAGGTCCAAGCCCAACACCAGAACCTAGCCCATCCATAAGTCCAAAACCGAGTCCAACGCCGACGCCATCACCGGTAAATAAGCCGATTGACGAGAAACTGAAGATCGGTAATTAACTAGCATTGCGAGCATAATAAGGCCCAGAAAGGGCCTTATAGCTCCATCAAACAAATTCAAACTGGAGGACCATTCAATGAAACTAGCCACTAAATCCATGAAGTCCAAAACGCTAATCACTGCTTCCTTGCTTACATTAACCCTAATCGCATCCGCGTGCGGCAATAAACCTACGGAAACAACTGGCGGCACGGCAACGCCTGCTTCTAACACTACAGCACCAACATCATCTGCAACAGCAACAGCAACACCTGCGGCATCGACATCGGCATCAGCAGGCAAGCAATGGAGCAAAGCCCCAGATATGATGATTGATACGAACAAATCATATCAGGCTGAAGTAACAACGTCGAAAGGGACGTTTACAATCGACTTGTACGCCAAAGAAGCACCGAAAACGGTGAATAACTTTGTCTTTTTGTCCAAAGAGGGCTTTTATAACAACGTTACGTTTCATCGTATTATCAAAACCTTCATGATCCAAACGGGAGATCCGCAAGGGACAGGCAGAKGGGGCCCAGGCTATAAATTTGCTGATGAACTGAAAACAACGCATAAGTATGAACCGGGTACTGTGGCAATGGCTAACTCAGGTGCGAATACAAATGGCAGCCAATTCTTCATTTGTTCGGGTACGGATTGCGCGAATTTGAACAGTACGCCGAATTATTCAATTTTCGGAAAAGTCACAGCAGACAGTATGGCCACAATTACGAAAATTGCAGAAACACCAGTGGAAATGGGTGGAGAATCCACCCCAAGTAAGCCAAAAGAGAAGGTAACGATTAACACCATTTTAATCAAAGAAAAATAAACTAACATAAACAACGCTTTCATCAAAAGATAGGAGTGGATCTCATGAAACAACCGTGCCTATTGTTCCATGGATTTACAGGTGGACCTTATGAGGTTGAGCCGTTAGCTCGGCATTTACGAGAGCGTGGACAGCTGTGTGAGGTGCCAATCCTACCTTGGAATGGAGAATGCCGTCATCAGCTTCACGCTTCGCGTTGGGAAGATTKGGTGCAGGCAGCCGAATGGCATGCGGCCAAAATGACAGAGACTTATGGCTCCTTTGATATGGTTGGATTTTCTATGGGAGGTCTATTGGCAGCCTACTTATCGGTTCGTTACCCTATTCGTAAACTCATTCTGCTAAACACGGCGGTCATTTATGTGAGTCCAGGCCGGCTCTTGAACGTCCTTCGTGAGGAATGGAAGTATCAACGTAAAATTAGTTTCATCAAGGGGAAATCAACACCATTGGTGGCGACCTGGCAGTTTACGAGGCTTGTCCGACATCTGAAGCCGGAGCTTAGCCTTGTCAATAAGCCTACCCTTATTGCACAAGCGGAACGAGATCAAGTGATTCATCCGCAGAGTGCACGGTATATATATAGCAAGCTCAGAGGGCAGCGAGAGCTTCACTGGCACGCCAAATCAGATCATTTAATCTGTTTGAGCGAGGACGCCCCAGCCTTATTTCGGCAGGTAAGTACATTTCTGGATAAGGAGTAGGAAGGATGCCGGCAAAGCCTAGCATGAACAAAAAACAACGCGCCATCGTACCTGCACCAACGAAGAAGAAGGCAAGCACTTCAAAAGGGAAAACACCATCTAAGTTGTACCGCATATTTGTAAGGACGTTTCAATTCGTGTTGATCTCCTTTGCCTTGCTGGTGAGTTGGGTTGTGTTTATTCAGTGGAAAGTACAGTTAGGCCCMAGTCAATCGAGCTTGCCTAAGCAAGTTGATGTAGGCATTGTATTGGGAGCTTCCCTGCGTAATGATATCCCAAGTCCTGGGCTGCAAGAGCGGCTGGATATGGCTGTGGAGTTGTACAAGCAGGKGCGTTTCAAGCAGCTTATTGTATCTGGTGGTTTGGATCATAATGGTTCTAAGCTGACTGAAGCTGAGGGCATGAGGGACTATTTGGTGAAGAATGGCTTACCTAAGTCAAGCATACTACTTGAGCCTAAGGCAACGAGTACCTATGAGAATTTACTGTTTAGTAAGCAAATTATGGACGAGAAGTCGCTTGTTAGCTCAATTATTATCACCCATAAGTTTCATAGCTCTCGTTCACTTGATATTGCAGAAACGATAGGTTTCAAAGATCCGGTAGTCTCCGGGGCCAAGTCAGAAGTGCTCTTCATGCCTTACCATGATACGCGAGAAACGCTAGCTTACACGAATTGGTATTTAACCAAACTGCAATTGAAGCTCGGACTGAAATGAAGAAAGCATGACAGGGAAGCGGGAAATGCCGCTGCTTGTCATGCTTTCTTTTATTTAGCCATTTACGATGGCTCCACCGTTGATATGAAGAATTTGCCCAGCCATGTATGAGGCGTCTTCACTGGCTAAGAACACATAGCTAGGTGCCAATTCACTGGGCTGTCCGGCCCGTTTCATCGGTGTCGTAGATCCGAAGACTTCAACTTCCTGAGCTGTAAAGGTGGATGGAATTAACGGTGTCCAGATGGGCCCAGGAGCTACACCATTCACCCGAATGCCTTTGGTGTTCAATTGCAAGGAGAGCGAACGCGTGAAGGTGACAATCGCACCTTTCGTTGATGAATAATCAATTAATTGTTCGTGACCGTGGTAAGCAGTAATCGAAGCGGTGTTTATGATCGCACTACCTGGCTTTAGATGAGGAAGGGCGGCTTGCGTCATATAAAAGTAGGAGAAAATATTCGTTCGGAACGTACGTTCAAGCTGCGCTGACGTAATATCCGTTATACTTTTCTGAGGGTGCTGCTCAGCCGCATTGTTCACCAGAATGTCGAGCTTGCCGAACTCTTTGACGACTTGCGCAACAACTTGCTTGCAAAAGCTCTCTTCACCAATGTCACCTGCGACGTGTAGGCACTTTCGACCCGCCTTTTCCACATGACGGTGTGTTTCTTCTGCGTCCTTATGCTCGTTCAGGTAGACGATGATCACATCGGCACCTTCTTTGGCGTAAGCCACGGCAATAGCGCGCCCTATGCCGCTGTCACCTCCAGTGATGATAGCAACTTTATCCTTCAGTTTACCAGCGGGTTTATAGTTCGCATTCTCAAATTCGGGTAGTGGCTTCATTTCCGATTCGATGCCGGGCTGATGGTTCTGATGCTGTGATGGGAAAACAGGTTTTTCCTTAGTGGCAGTCATGTAATCGGCTCCTTTCATCCTAAGAAATTCTTAGTTAGGATGATACAAGATCAGCCAAATCATACTTCACTCTGTAATGATAGCCATATTTCATTTGGTACCCAAGTTTCTCGTATAACGTAACTGCGGGCACATTGTTGGCGATTACTTGCAAATATTGCTGCGTTGCGCCTTGTGTAATGCTCCATGCTGTCATGGCATGAAGAATGGCATAGCCGTATCCCTTGCCGCGGTGTTCTGCGTGTACGATCACATTCACAAAGCCTGCCCATTCTCTTTCAACGATAGCTGTGCCAAGTGCGACAATCTGGCCATGATCTTTCAGTGTAATGAAGGCTTTCGGGGACGGCATTCGGTCACTTAATCCTTGATAAAAGCTTCGACGTTCCTCCGGGTACTGCTCTAAGAAGAGGAAAGCATCTAGCCATTCTTTCGTTACGGATTGTGTAATTTCTAATTCAAGATCCAGTGCTGAAGGATATTGCTTCTTTATGCGTTCTTCAGCGTGTGAAGCCACTTGCTGGGAATCAGCTGTCATCATGTAACAAGGAGTATCTAATTCGTAGCCCTGGTCTTGCAGCAAACTGTCMAATTGATCAGGAGAAGCAGAACTAACATGAAAAATAGCAGGTAACCCATGACTATGGTAAAATTGTTCAACATGCGATAACCAATTGTCATCACGAGGGTAAGAGCCAATAGCAAACACACTGTTTGCGCGTTTCGTTATTCCGTTTGATGCTCGAATGAGCCATTGATCAATCATTGTGTTACTTTCAGCAGGCCAAGTATTTGCAGCTACACGATCAAGATATTCGAAAAAATCATATTCTGTTTGCATGAAAAGTGCCTCCATTCTCGAAAAGCATTACATAAATATACAATTTAATGCATAAAAATTCAAACTAAAAATTGTTGAACTTGCGAAGATCTTACAAGTAGTGTTTGGAGAGGGAGTTGACGATGGAACTACGATTGCGAACGGCCACATGGGAGGACTATGATGCTGTGAATACGATCATCCGTGAAGGTCAGGAAGAACATGCCGAGGCATTGCCAGACCGATTTGCCAAACTTGATCATGTTGTTGCGATGGGTTGGTATCGAAGCTTCTCTGATCGAGCGGACAAAGAGATTATCGTTGCAGAGATTGGACAGGAAGTAGTCGGTGTCGCTATGTTAGAGATGAAGCAAAGTCCAAACTATGAAGCACTTGTGCCGCGTAAATATGCTTATTTAAATGAACTTGCCGTTGCCTCCACACATCAACGTCAAGGAATTGGCAAAAGACTTTATCAGGCTGCTGCTGATTGGGCACGAGCACGCGAAGCCGAATCGCTTGAGTTAAATGTTTGGGAATTTAATGAACGAGCGTTGCTTTTCTATGCATCCCTTGGCATGCAGACATTAAACCGCACCCTTACGACAAATTTATAGAAATAGAAGGAGATTACCTATGCTTTTTATAGATAATGAAGGAATCACGGATCCGAGAATTAATCTGGCTATTGAAGAGTTCGCCTTGCGTAAGCTCCCAGCGGGAGAGAGTTATTTACTCTTTTATATAAACGAACCTTCGATCATCATTGGCAAAAACCAAAATACACTGGAAGAAATTAATCCAGAGTATGTGAAAGCGAATAACCTGCATGTGGTTCGTCGATTGTCTGGTGGAGGTGCGGTCTATCATGATCTGGGGAACTTGAATTTCAGCTTCATCACCCAAGATGACGGGAATTCGTTTCATAATTTTCAGAAGTTTACGGCGCCAGTGGCCCAAGCCTTGCATTCACTTGGGGTTCAAGCTGAATTAACAGGGCGCAATGATATTCAAGTTGGTGAACGCAAAATTTCAGGCAATGCGCAATTTTCCACCAAGGGAAGAATGTTCAGTCATGGGACACTTTTATTCGATTCGGAAATAGAGAATGTCGTTTCAGCACTTCGCGTTGATCCCGATAAAATTCAATCCAAAGGTATTAAGTCGATCCGTAGTCGGGTCGCGAATATTGTGGAATTTCTGAAAGAACCGATTACGATGGCAGAGTTTCGATCTAAGTTGCTTAGTTCTATTTTCGGAGTTGATGCTGAACAAGTACCTAGCTATAAGCTAACAGAGGAAGATTGGGCGCAGATTCATCAGATTTCGAAAGAACGCTATCAGAACTGGGATTGGAATTATGGGAAATCACCTAAAAGCACTGTTCAACATGCCAAAAGAATTGAAGGCGTTGGCAGATTGGATATTCATTTAGACATCGAAGAAGGTCATTTGCAGCATGTTAAAATATTTGGTGATTTCTTCGGTGCCCATGATGTCGCTGAACTTGAACAAATGCTGGTTGGCACGCGGTATGAGGAAAGTGCAGTTCGTGAACGATTGGCAGAAGTGGAACTGAGACGCTATTTCGGAGCTTTGGATAAGGAGACATTCGTGGCCTTACTTATGCTGACTTTGACATAATTCCATGTAAATAAGCAGAGACTACTGTATTCGGACAGAGGCTGCGGTCTAAAATGGCGTTTACAAGCGTAGGATGGTGGATATGCACTAATAAACCATCAAGTAAACGAGGTGATCCTCATGAGTGGTAGAAGCTTGCCATCCAGACAAATCAACATCGTTTTACGGCAGCCGGAACCTGGCAGTCAGCGGCGAACTGTTGAGGGATCCGGTGGGCAGTCAGGCGCTTCGCCCCTTGCCGACGCCGAGCCGATGATCTCTGGCAAAAGGACGCCAATGGAGGGTCCGCTATCGGATGTTTTCAAAKAGCTGAATGGGCTGATTGGTTTAGAAAATGTTAAAGAGCTCGTGCATGAAATTTATGCGCTGCTGCAGATCTCTCAATTTCGAGTTGAAGCCGGACTTATGAGCAATGCTCATGTGTACCATATGATTTTCAAGGGCAGCCCTGGAACTGGGAAGACGACGGTAGCACGATTGTTAGGTCGTATGTTTCATGCGATGGGCGTACTGAGTAAAGGGCATTTCATTGAAGTGGAGCGTGCAGACCTCGTAGGTGAATATATTGGACATACTGCACTAAAAACGCGCGAACTCATGAAAAAAGCGATGGGCGGCGTCCTATTTATTGATGAAGCATATAGCTTGGCACGTGGCGGTGAAAAAGATTTTGGCAAGGAATCGATTGATGCGCTAGTCAAAGGAATGGAAGATAAGAAAAATGATTTCATCCTCATCCTAGCAGGATATAGTGAAGAAATGGAGCAATTCCTAGCAACGAACCCTGGACTTCCTTCACGATTTCCGATTCAAATTGATTTCGAGGATTATGCCATTGATCAATTGATCCAAATTACGGAGTTGATGGCGAAGGATCGGGAATATGTCCTGCTGCCACAAACATTAGCGAAGCTAAAGCAACACCTAGCCGAGGAGAAGGCGATGACCTGGCGTTCTTTCAGCAATGCGAGGTATGTTCGGAATATTTTGGAGAAAGCGATGCGGCATCAAGCTGTACGATTGTTAAGTCAATATGTGAACGCACCATCCAAACTTGAGCTGATGTCGATTCGTCCGGAAGATGTGAAATTTAAATGACAGATCCAAGAGCCAATTAACTTATTTAAGTTAATTGGCTTTTTTTTATGGGAAAGTAATTGACAGTTTAGAGGATCAGAGTAAAATATACAGAGTAACTATTTTGCTGATAATGATTATCAATATTGTTTCTAAATAAAAGTTGGAGCGTGTAATGTTCACCACTCCAAAGGAGTTGTCATGTATGCGGAAAGTTGTTTTAGCCAGTTGGATCGCTATTTTATTGTTTCTATCAGTACCATTGATCGCCTGTGCCAAGCCTCAGGATGATCTAGCCAAGGAAGATGCAGGCATCGTAAGTGCAATTCAAGCTGCAGAAAGCGGAAATATCGAGCAAGCGACGAAGTTGTTTGAAGCTTTTCAAATCAATTGGCTGAACTATGAGGAAGGCATTAAGGCGCAATCCTTGGCAGCATATCAGAAAATCGAAGGTGCAATGGGCGAAGCATCGCTGCAAACGATGAAACAGCCTGTCGATGCTCAGAAACTTGCGGCGAAGTTGAAGGATCTACATAAGTTGAACGCTTATTTCATAGAAGGAGATCTCTCTGCGTTCGGGTCTTCTGCGAATAACGATAGTAAAGTAACCGTTTCATCGCTAGTAACTTTGTTGGAGAATGCATCTGATCAAGTGAAGGAGAAGGATATTGAGGGAGCTTCCGAGAGTATTCAAACGCTTCGTAACTCTTGGTTGCTTATTGAGGGAATCGTATTGACACAGTCCTCAGCCGTGTACACCTCCATGGAGCGAGACATGGTAACAGCGTATGCTCAGCTTTCAGCTAGTCCGGCTCAACTTTCGGATGCCGCTGTGACGATTAGTCGGATGCATGCCGATTTACAACCTTTGGCAGCAAAGACAAGCTACTCCATGCTTGATGCCACGACGATTATCCTTCGGGAAGGGCTTGAGGCCTTGCTAGTCGTTATTGCGTTACTTGGGTTTCTCAAAAAGGCTGGCCACGAAGACAAGAAAAAATGGATTTGGTTTGGCGTGTATGGGGGACTCGTTGTCAGCATGGCACTGGGCATTGTGGTGCAACAGTTATTTTCGGCGAGTGCGTTTGGGAATAACAACTTTCTAATTGCCGGATGTACGGGGATTTTTGCCGCTCTGATGCTCCTGTATATGAGCTATTGGCTGCATAGCAAGTCAAGTATTTCCAATTGGCAATCTTATATTCGTAATCAAAGTGTCAAAGCATTAGCAACTGGCAGCCTGGCTTCGCTTAGCGTGCTTGCTTTTCTAGCTGTTTTCCGTGAAGGGACAGAAACGGTCCTCTTTATGATTGGGATKGCCTCCTCCATTTCATTGGCTTCGCTGCTTGGTGGAATCGGGATTGGTGTAGGTTCGTTGCTCATTATTGCTTTTCTGATTCTGAAAATTGGACTTCGTATCCCGATGCGTCCCTTTTTCTTAATTTCAAGTGTTTTTGTTTTCTACTTATGCTTCAAATTTGCAGGGATGGGCGTTCATGGACTTCAATTAGCCGGTTATTTGCCCGCAACTACAGCCGATTGGCTGCCAAGCTGGGATGCCGTTGCTCTATATCCTACCTTAGAGAGCGCAATCCCACAGTTCCTCCTATTGCTTCTGGCCCTCATTGCAGTGATCAAGGATCGTCTTAAAACCATTTCTAACAGAAATATGTTAGTAAACAATAAATCCTAATTTAAAGAAAAGTGGAGGATTATCCCATGAAAAAAAGTCAACAACTTATTATTTTAGCAGCAGCAACTACACTTGTGCTCGCAGGTTGTGGGAAATCAGAGCCAACTGAGGTCGCAAAAGTGCCATTTAAAGAGGGTTCAACGACTTTAGTAACAAGTGTCGATAGTTTGAAGGGTCAATTAGATGCGTCGAAAGTCAAGGATGCAAAGAAACTTGCCGACCAGCTGGAAGATCAATGGGCAAGCTTCGAGGATGAAGTAAAGCCTAAATTCCCTGAATTATATTTTAAAGTTGAAAAGTTTTTGACACCTCTTGAAGCGGGGTTAAAAGAAGATAAGTTGGATTTCCCTACGCTAACGGCTCTGAATACGAATTTAAAAGCGGCGTTGACGGAGTTGACAACTTCTTTTGCAAATAACAAAGGTGCTATTAATAAAGACGTCATTGAAGCTTCTACTGCGCTGAAGGATGCCGCCAAAGCTTACAATAAATATGTGCAAGACCAAGGTAACCAACTGGTGACAGTGCTCGATCAACTGAATACAGCCATTAAAAGCGGTGATATGAAAAAAGCAACAGAAGCATATGGACTAGCACGTATGCCGTATGAGAGAATTGAGCCAATCATCGAAACATTCAGTGAGCTGGACGGTGTGATGGATGCGCGTGTGGATGATTTTAAAAACGAGAAGGATCC
This sequence comes from Paenibacillus sp. 01T442, assembly GCF_056398345.1. Taxonomy (NCBI): domain Bacteria; kingdom Bacillati; phylum Bacillota; class Bacilli; order Caryophanales; family Paenibacillaceae; genus Paenibacillus; species Paenibacillus sp. 01T442. The sequence goes on along the minus strand of NZ_JBFTPF010000026.1, from coordinate 30,165 downwards.
TGCTTTTACAGGGTATCACCGAATTGAATACTTATTGTTTGTGAAGAAAAACATGAAGGATGCCGAGCCATTTGCAGCACGTTTGCTTGAAGATGGTAAGAAAATGCAACAAGCGATTGCAGCAACAACGATTGCTCCTACAGATTTTATCGCAGGCGTTGGAGAATTGATGGAAGAAGCGCAATCCAGCAAAATTACAGGTGAAGAAGAGCGTTGGAGCGGTGCGACAGTGCCGGTGATCCGTGCAAATGTAGAAGGCGCTCAAGCAATCTATGATCTGGTTAAAGCTGAATTGAAGAAGAAAGATGCGGCGTTGGATGAGAAAATCAGTAAGAGCTTAGCAGCCGTTATCGAAACGATGAACACACTTTCGCCTGTTGGCCCAACATGGAATGATTTCGGTAAATTAGAACAAGCCAAACAAGTCGATTTGAAAAATAAGTTAGAAGCTTTGGCTGAACCGCTTGTGAAGATGCCAGGAACGTTAAGTAAATAAAGGGATGAGGTTAAGTGGTATGTCGGACAAAATGAATCGTCGAACCTTCTTAGGAATGACCGCTGCGGGTGCGGCGGGCGTTGTTTTGGGAGATTTGTTGKGGAAGGCACAAGCCGCCATTCCAACGAATAAAGCTACCGCTACCACGACTAGTGAGACGTTGGCTTTCTATGGCACCCATCAAACAGGAGTTGTCACACCTGCACAAAATTTTGCTAATGTGGCGACTTTTGATGTAACGACTAGTGATGTGAAAGAACTGCAAGCACTTATGAAGCAGTGGACGGAGATGGCTGCCACCTTGATGGCAGGTAAACCGTTAGCTGTGGAGCCGCAGGATGGGGCTTTTCCACCAATGGATACAGGCGAGCAGTTTGGTCTTGATACTGGGAAATTAACAATTACATTTGCTGTAGGGGCTTCTCTTTTTGAAAAAGAAGGTGTTGACCGTTTCGGGCTTCGCTCCCGTAAACCGGCAGGATTGACCGAGATGCCGATCTTTCATAAAGATTCACTTCAAGAGCAATTGACTCATGGGGACATTGTTGTTCAAGCATGTGCTGACGATCCGATTATCTGTTTCCATGCGATTCGCAACTTAACGAAGGCGGCTAGAGGCGTTGCTCACTTGCGTTGGCAGCAAACAGGTCAACTTGGCGTGAAAGCGCAAGGAACGAAACGTAATTTATTTGGCTTTAAGGATGGTACGGCTAACCCTGCCTTACAAGATGAGACTTTTATGAAAAATAACGTCTGGATTGATGCTAGCGATAAGGATAGCGCACCGTGGTTAGCAGGCGGAACCTATATGGTTGTTCGTCGCATTCATATGCGAATCGAAACATGGGATCAACAAACCTACTCGGATCAAGAAGAGATCATTGGCCGTCAAAAGGTATCTGGAGCACCCATGGATGGCAAAGCTGAATTCGATACGCCGCAGTTTGCCGCAGACGCCGAAGGCAAGGTGACGGCTTTGGACTCGCATATACGGTTATCTAACCCACGCACTGGTGAAAATTCTGAGCGTGAACGTATTTTGCGGCGCGGATATAATTTTATGGAAAACCTGGACAACGTAGGTCGCATGAATGCCGGATTGTTGTTTGTGTGCTTCAATCGGAATATCCAAACTCAGTTCGAATCGATCCAGAAACGCTTAACGAATCCGAAAATGCCGGATCAAATGCTGGCCTATACGGATACGACTGGCGGAGGGTATTTTGCTGTATTGCCAGGGGTTTCTGCGAAAGGTGCTTATCTTGGGCAGACATTGTTTGAATGAAATAAAGAAGTTGGAACAGGGTTATTCCTCGAGTAGAGTGATCTACTTGTGTGAATGCCCTGTTTTTTGTTAGCAAGATCGTTATAATCGAATTTTCCTGTGTCTCAAATTGACTTTCCTAATCATTTCCTCCACAATGATGAAGGTATAGGCCAATTAGGCCTTATTTCCGTCATTTTAAGCAATTTGCGGGAAGTAAAGGAGACGACTATGAAAACAACTTCACATATGGTAGAAAAAGAAATCGACGACAGAGCGGTGCTCGTCAGTTTGATTACACAGAAGCAGAAGAAAAATGAGCTGCTGGCAGAATATTCGTTGCAAGAACTTGTAAAACTGGCAGAAACGGCTGGCGTTCAAGTGCTGGACACGATGACACAGAACAAAGAAGCTAAGGATACCAAGTGGTTTATTGGGAAAGGGAAAGTTGAAGAGTTAAAGCTGATGTTGGAAGAGCTTGGCGGGAATACGGCGATCTTCGATCAGGAACTATCGGGTGCACAGGTTCGTAACCTGGAAGCAGCACTTGATGTGAAAATTATCGATCGTACACAGCTCATTTTGGATATTTTCGCACAGCGTGCCAAAACACGTGAAGGCATTATCCAGGTAGAATTAGCGCAGTTAAGCTATCTCTTGCCTAGACTGTCTGGACAAGGCAAAAACTTGTCGCGTTTAGGTGGCGGTATCGGGACAAGAGGTCCCGGTGAATCGAAGCTGGAAACGGATCGCCGGCATATCCGGGGACGTATTGACGAACTGAAAGCGCAGCTGGAAGAAGTTGTGCGTCATCGTACTCTGCATCGTGAACGTCGTAAGAAAAGCGGTGTATTTCAAGTTGCTTTAGTTGGGTACACCAATGCAGGGAAGTCTACGTTATTGAAACAATTAACACAAGCAGACGTCTATATTGAGAACCAACTATTCGCTACTTTAGATCCGACGTCTCGGACAATGGTATTGCCAAGCGGCAAGGAAATCGTCCTCACAGATACAGTAGGTTTTATTCAAAATCTACCCCATGATCTAGTCGCTTCGTTCCGCGCCACGTTAGAAGAGGCGAATGAGGCAGATTTGATTCTGCATGTGGTGGATAGCTCTACGGATATGCGTAACGAACAAATGCGTGTTGTTGGAGAGGTACTAGAGCAGTTAGGAGCCCATCAAAAGGAACAGATTACTGTCTTCAACAAAATTGATCTTATCTCAAAAGAAGAGCGGGAATTGCTGTCTGACCAAGGCGAGTTCATGAAGGTGAGTGCTTACGCACCTGAGGATTTAGAACGTCTTCGTTTTACGATTGAAGATAAGCTGATGGGAGATAGCAAAGAGTTCCGCATTCCAGCCAACAAAGGGGATATTATCGCCCTCATGTACCGTATTGGCGAGGTGCTGGAGACGGATGTGGATGGGGAAGACATGGTCTTCAAGGTAAGAGTGAACACGGAGGATTATGTGAAACAAGCTCATTTACTGGTAGATTATGATCAATCAGTATCGAAGCAAGTGCAGGATGAGAACGAGGGAGAGAGCAACTAAGATGCATTTCGGGGAAAAAGTTATGGCCAGAATGGAAAGGGCGGAGCAGCGTGTAGAGAGCGCTTTTCGTCAAATTGAGAAAACTATCGATCTCAATCAATGGAAGGTCATACGTGCTTTCCAAACACATAAAGTAAGTGATTATCATTTTGCTTCTTCAACAGGTTATGGCTACAATGATCGAGGCAGGGAAGTGCTTGACCTCGTCTATGCAGATGCAATGGGAGCAGAAGCAGCACTAGTTCGCCCACATTTTGTATCGGGGACACATACGATCGGTACAGCTTTGTTCGGTGTACTGCGTCCTGGCGAACAACTACTTTACATCACAGGTAAGCCCTATGATACGTTGCACAAGGTCATTGGAAAGCCTGGTGATGGCACAGGCTCATTGCAAGACTTCGGCATCGGCTACGGTGAAGTCGAGCTATTGGAAGACGGCTCGCCGGATTGGTCGGCAATCACGGCAGCCATACAGCCGAACACGAAGGTGATCGGCATCCAGCGTTCACGCGGCTACTCCTGGCGGCCGTCGTTCACGATTGAGCAAATCGGCGAGATGGTCCGATTTGTCAAAGAAATCAACCCAGAGCTCATTGTCTTCGTGGACAATTGCTATGGTGAATTCACAGAGCCGCAGGAGCCGACGCAGGTTGGCGTCGATCTGATAGCCGGCTCACTGATCAAGAACCCCGGCGGCGGCATCGCCCCTTCCGGCGGCTATATCGCCGGGCGACGCGACCTTGTGGAGCTCGCCGCGTACAGATTGACCGCCCCCGGCATTGGGGGCGAGGTTGGGGCCATGCTCGGCGCTACTCGAGCCATGTTTCAAGGGCTATTCCTTGCCCCGCATTTGGTGGGGCAAGCCGTCAAGGGCTCGGTCTTCGCGGCAGCGATATTCGAAGACCTCGGATTTGTCAGCTCACCGCGCTGGGATGCGCAGCGAACGGACTTAATTCAAGCGATCCGCTTCACGTCCGCGGAACATTTGATTACGTTCGTGCAAGGCATTCAGAAGGCATCTGCTGTCGATTCGCATGTCGTACCCGAGCCTTGGGACATGCCTGGGTATGAGCATCCTGTTATCATGGCAGCAGGGACGTTCATCCAAGGTGGCAGCTTAGAGCTGTCAGCGGATGCTCCGATTCGTGAACCTTTTATCGCTTATATGCAAGGCGGCTTGACCTACTCACATTGCAAGTTAGGTGTACTAACCGCTATCCAACATATGGAAGACAAGGGATTGCTGTGAAAATTCAAACTGTGAACAAACCTGACACTCCTTGACACGTTTTTGTTAGAAAGGTACAATGAGAGTGAGGTACTTACTGACCAGGAGTGATTAGCATGAGTGATGAAATACGTAGAAATATGGCGTTATTCCCCATTGGGATCGTCATGAAGCTGACAGATCTAACAGCAAGACAAATTCGTTACTATGAGCAACACGAATTAATCATCCCAGCTAGAACAGCTGGAAATCAACGGCTCTATTCGTTTAATGACGTGGAACGTCTTCTTGAGATTAAAGATTTGATTGAAAAAGGTGTGAACATTGCGGGTATCAAGCAAGTTCTTATCCCTGTGGATAAGGATTCAGAGGATGCAACGATTCTAAACGAGCACACTGAAGTGAAGCGGAAAGAATTAACCGACTCTCAATTGCACAAAATGCTGAAGCAACAATTGATTGGCGGAGGTAAACGCCCGGATCAGGTTTCCTTAATTCAGGGACAGTTGTCCAGATTCTACAAGTAAAATCGGTTGTCAAAACGCTTAACAGTTGAGAGGAGAATGCACACGTGAGCTACAACATTAACTATTCCAAAGAAGATATTCTTCGCATTGCCAAAGCTGAAAACGTTCGCTTTATCCGTTTGCAATTCACAGACTTGATGGGAAGTATTAAGAACGTTGAAATTCCTTTGAGCCAGCTTGAGAAAGCGCTTGATAATAAAATGATGTTCGATGGATCTTCCATCGAAGGGTATGTGCGAATTGAAGAATCGGATATGTATTTGTATCCCGATCTAGATACATGGGTTATTTTCCCATGGGTAACGGAGAGCAAAGTTGCTCGTTTGATCTGCGATATCTATATGCCGGACGGTACGCCGTTCGCTGGAGATCCACGCGCCATTTTGAAAAATGCGTTGAAGCAAGCAGAAGAAATGGGCTACACAGCAATGAACGTTGGACCTGAGCCGGAATTCTTCTTGTTCAAAACAGATGATAAAGGTAATCCAACAACGGAATTGAATGACCAAGGTGGATACTTCGATTTGGCACCGATGGATCTTGGGGAAAACTGCCGTCGTGATATCGTGCTAACGCTGGAAGAAATGGGCTTTGAAATCGAAGCTTCTCACCATGAAGTAGCGCCAGGCCAGCACGAAATCGACTTTAAATATGCAGATGCGATTAAAGCTGCTGACCAAATCCAAACGTTCAAACTGGTTGTGAAAACGGTAGCTAGACAGCATGGTTTGCATGCAACATTTATGCCGAAGCCATTGTTCGGAATGAATGGATCTGGTATGCATTGTCACCAATCCTTGTTCAAAGGTGAGACGAATGCGTTCTACGATGAGAGCGACAAATTAGGCTTGAGCACGGTTGCAAGACAATATATGGCTGGTGTACTTCGTCACGCGCGTTCTTTCGCTGCGATTACGAACCCAACGGTTAACTCATATAAACGTCTAGTTCCTKGTTATGAAGCGCCTTGCTATGTAGCTTGGTCTGCTAGTAACCGCAGCCCAATGATTCGGATTCCAGCTTCCCGCGGTCTAAGCACGCGTGTTGAAGTTCGTAACCCGGATCCAGCGGCAAATCCTTACCTTGCACTTGCGGTTATGCTTGCAGCAGGTTTGGATGGCATTAAGAACAAAATGCAGCTTCCTCCGCCAACAGATCGCAACATTTATGTGATGACGGAAGAAGAGCGTGAAGCTGAAGGCATTCCTAGCTTGCCTCTTAACTTGAAACAAGCACTAGACGAGTTGCTTCGTGACGATGTCGTTTGCGACACACTTGGTGAGCATGCGCTAGCGCATTTCTACGAGTTGAAAGAAATTGAGTGGGATATGTATCGTACGCAAGTTCACCAATGGGAGAGAGATCAATATCTGTCTCTGTACTAAAATGATTAAAACCCTCGGCGCTGTAAGCGTTGAGGGTTTTTCTTTTTGACACTGTTTGAGGCGAGAGATGCTTCTCCATTGGGCGTGGTGATGTGTGGCAGGTTGGTTGCGAGTAGAGTTGCGGGGGGAGAGTTTTGTAATTATCTCGTGTTCCGGCAAATAAATGGATTTTCTACAGTTAAAATTCTGGATTTTCCGATCAAATCCAGAATAGATGGATTACCTACAGTTAATTTTAACCATATTACTCGATTTGATCAAAAGTGGCAGAATTACCTTCATGTTTTCCATCTAAAACGAGTTTTCGAGGAAATTCATCGATAATAGCTGTAGATTTTCCAGTTAATTCAAGTTTGTGCAGCATTACACTAGCCAATCTAAGCTACAACTCTGCTAAAAACGACTGTGTGACGAGAATACGCGTTCGTACCACTCTCATCCACAAAGAATGTTGACCTTCCCGAAGTTCATAACACGTATTCACGAGCGACTTTGATAGAAATCTCCTTATCGAATGCTGTTCATGCTACATTGCCAACCTCTAAGGKGGTATTGTATGATTAGAAGGACAACTAGATACTTAACGCCCGTCGGTCACGCATAGAATGAACTGATKGGCTTTTTAACGCGAAGGAGACTAATTGAACTATGGACAATTTCAATCGAAATTTAGAAAAGTATGCAGAGTTAGTGATTCGAATCGGGGTTAACTTGAATAAAGGCCAAGATTTGTTGGTTGAAGCTCCCATAGAAACATTGGATTTAACAAGATTAATCGTTCAGAAAGCGTATGAGGCTGGAGCGAATTTTGTCCATGTGCATTGGCAGGATGATGTCGTTACGCGAAATAAATTTGATTATGCATCAGAAGATTCAATGGACTACTACCCGGAGTGGTATACGACGATGCTTGAACGTTTTGTTGAAAACGGAGGGGCCTTATTGAACATTAAGGTACCGAATCCGAATCTGTACGATGGCATTGATGCCAGCCTGATTTCAAGAGCTTCCAAAGCCGCATCAACGGCAAGAGCCAAGTATCAGCACTATGTACGAACAGGTGAGTTTAGCTGGTGTTTAATTAAAGCACCAACTGAAGCTTGGGCTTCGATTGTGTATGCGGATTTGCCAGAGGAGCAGCGTATTCCTGCGATGTGGGATGCTATTTTCCAAATTAACCGTGTATATGAAGAGAACCCCGTAGCAGCTTGGCAGTCCCATTTGGATACGCTGAAGGCGACACATAGCTTATTGAATGAAAGAAGCTATAAAGCTCTACGTTATCGAGCAACGGGTACGGATTTGCGTGTTGAACTGCCAGAAGGACACATTTGGCTAGGTGGGGATAATGAGAACGCTCGCGGTATCCGTTATGTAGCGAATATGCCAACGGAGGAAGTGTTCACCATCCCAAACCGAACAGGTGTTAGTGGTACGGTAGCGAGTACAATGCCTTTGAATATTAATGGTGCTTTAGTGGACCGGTTTACCTTTACGTTCGAAGCGGGCAAGGTTGTGGACTTCCAAGCGGAGGTTGGTTATGACCATTTGGCACGATTACTTGATATGGATGAAGGCGCGAGGTATTTAGGTGAGGTTGCACTCGTGCCGTTTGATTCCCCGATTTCCAATTTAAATCGTATTTTCTACAACACAGGCATCGACGAGAATGCTTCCTGTCACTTAGCGCTGGGTAGTTGCTATCCGATTAATTTAAAGGATGGCACTAAGTTATCGAATGAAGAGTTGAAGGCTCGCGGAGGGAATAGCTCCTTGATTCATGTGGATTTTATGATTGGTTCTGCTGAGCTTGAAATCGATGGAGAACTTGCAGATGGGACGATCGAACCGATCTTCCGTGCGGGGAACTGGGTATTGACGTTTTAAATGCAAAAAGCAAGGCTCTCAAGTGTTAATCCACTTTGGGAGCCTTGCTTTTTTGTGGTGTCTGCCGTTCTTACATATCTCGGAATAAACCAATGACACGACCAAGGATCGTTACATTTTTCAATAAAATTGGTTGTAAAGCGGAGTTCTCCGGTTGAAGGCGAATATGATCCTTCTCCTTGTAGAAACGCTTAACTGTAGCTTCATCATCTTCTGTCATTGCGACAACGATATCACCGTTATTCGCTGTTTGTTGCTGTTTAACGATGACATAGTCGCCATTATGAATACCAGCTTCAATCATACTGTCACCCATAATGCTAAGCATGAACACGTTGTTATCACCAACCATGCTTGAAGGAAGAGGGAAATAATCTTCGATATTCTCAGTGGCAGTAATAGGAACACCAGCCGTTACTTTACCAACAAGGGGAACACGAGCGACGGAGACGGCGAATTGGGATTCAGCACCATCAAGCCCTAGAATTTCAATAGCACGCGGTTTGGTTGGATCTCGACGAATCATGCCTTTTTTCTCAAGACGTTCCAAATGGCCATGCACAGTAGAACTAGAGGCTAGTCCAACTGCTTCGCCGATTTCTCGAACGGAAGGAGGGTAGCCTTTATCTTTCACTTCGTTCTTAATGAATTCCATTATTGCTTGTTGACGCTGCGAAATTTTACTCATAAGATATCACTCCAATACTGGGAATCATTACCCAAAGTATAACATAGAACCCGAGTTCGTACAAACATAAGTTCGAAAAACGGTTGACTCAAACATGTGTTCGTGTTATTCTAATATCAGAACAAATGTTTGGGGGATGAATTTTATGTATATGGCTTATTCACAATCTAACGGAACAACAACACTTCGGGGTACTGCTCATGCATCCAAAGGGATGACGATTAAACGCGGTTATGCGAAGCTACTTCTTCGTTTCATACTGATAGCAGTAATTCTTGGAACAGTGTTGTCGTTCGGTGCGATCGTACAAGCCTATGCAGGTGATGGTACTGTTACCGTGTCTACACCAATCACTTCCGCGCAACCATTAGCGAAAGATACTCAAAACGAGAAAGTTGTTATTCAAAGTGGTGATACGCTATGGGGAATTGCAGAAACTCACAAAAAGAAGGGTGAGAACACGCGTTCCTACGTCGAAAAATTGAAAGCATTTAATCACTTAACGAACAGTTCACTGCAAGAGGGGCAAGTTCTATTACTACCTTAATGAAATAATTCTTAGTTCACTATATAGATGTTTGTTTAAGACATAGTCGTCTGTTGCTATGTCTCTTTGCTTTGTATCCTTGACAATCCTATTCGGTGATGGCAAAGTAATACTCATATTGAAATTTTGACTGGGAGGATTACAATGAGTGACAGCATGGATAAGACGATTGAGCGAATCAATGAACTAGCTCGAAAGGCGAAGACAGTTGGCCTAACGGATGCAGAGATTGATGAGCGAAATGAGCTAAGGAAAATCTATATTAATGCCTTCAGGGGGAACCTAAAGGTTCAACTAGATTCCATTAAGTTTACTGACGAAGAGAAATAAGCCTACACACATAGATACTACATTCAAAGGGGAAATGAATGATGACGTTGAAAGCTGTGCTATTTGATTTGGATGATACRCTGTTATGGGACGATCGTAGTGTGGAGGAAGCTTTTGCTGCAACATGCGCAGAAGCAGCGAAGCAAGTCAATGGGTTGAACCCAGAGGAATTAGAAGCATCTGTTCGAAAGGAAGCAAGGAGTTTATATGAATCATTCGAGACGTTCCCATTTACCAAAATGATTGGGATTAACCCGTTTGAAGGACTGTGGGCCAATTTCACGCAAGGTGAGGACGAAAACTTCCGTAAATTACAGAAGCTAGCACCTGGCTATCGCACAGAATCATGGACTAGAGGACTTGCAGGACTAGGGATCGAAGATCGTGAGTTAGGGTTCAAGCTAGGTGAATTGTTTGCAGCCGAACGCCGCAGTCGTCCCTATGTATATGAAGAAACATTCCGCGTACTAGACGAGTTGAAAGGCAAATACAAGCTTCTTCTTTTAACGAATGGCTCGCCGGATTTACAGAAAGAGAAATTAGCAGGGGTTCCTGAGATTGCTTCTTACTTTGATCACATCGTGATTTCTGGAGAATTTGGACAAGGGAAGCCAGCAGCGGCTATCTTCAATTATGCATTGGGTCTGCTTGAGATTAGTGTGGATGAAGGTATTATGATCGGGGACAAACTGACGACAGATATTTTGGGGTCAGGAAGCATTGGTATGCGTAACATTTGGATTAATCATCATGGGCTTCAAAGTGGCGATGAGATCGTACCTGCTTATGAAGTGACGCGTCTTCAAGAAATTTTACCAATCATCAATAACGGTTAATTTCGAATAAAGAATAAAGCCCAACAGCTACTTTGGACACAATGGTCTAAAGTGCTATTGGGCTTATTGTGTTAACTTAACAATTAAGCTTTAATAAAGTCAGGATCATCAATGTTGTAAGCTACCCAGCCATCTTTTTCGATGAAAAGGCGAACAGCAACGATTTCACGATTATCCATCAAGGTGAAGAAATGATTCGTGTTCTCAGGAACAGAGATCACATCACCTGGCTCAAGTTCAACATCGAAATAGCCAAGTTCTTCGGATTTGATGATGAAAATTCCTTTTCCAGAAACGATAGCTCGGATTTCATCTTCGGTGTGCGTGTGCACTTGTTCGAATTTTTTCAGAAGCTCTTCAATATTCGGGGTAACATCAGATAAGGAGATGACATCCCAAATTTCATAGCCGCGTCTAGCAGCTAGATCCTTAATCTCAGCTTCATAAGTGGAAATGATCTCTGCTTTTTCATCATCGCTAAGAATGAATTTCTCGCGAAGTGCTACTGGAAGCTTGTTCGCATCCCAATGCTCGTATACGACTTCTTGACTATCTAAGAAGGCTTTAACTTCTGCTTCGCCCTCGATACGTTCATTGGTATTTCGAATTCTAATTTGTGCCACGTTACATCCCTCTTTCATTAATAAATATAACCATATTATAGAGGATATCAAGCTTACTGTCGATGGAAGGATATAAGTTTTTCCGATAAAACCTATAGGGATTATTCATAATTCAAAATCTTTTCATAGAAGCCGTATTCTGTTACACTAAATCTTAACATAATTTGTCGTTTTTTTTAATCCTGATTTAGGAAAAGTTGAAAGGGAGCCTTGCCATGAAGAAACCACCGATTCAAGAACAGCTTAAGAAGAAGATTATGATCCTAGATGGTGCCATGGGTACGATGATTCAGCAAGAGGACTTGACTGCTGATGATTTCGGAAGTGACGACCTCGATGGCTGTAATGAAATTCTATGTGTTACACGCCCAGATGTTATTCAAAAAATTCATGAAGCTTATTTCGCCGCTGGCGCTGATATGATAGAAACGAATACGTTCGGGACGACGAGTGTCGTACTGGCGGAATACGATTTACAAGACCGTCACCKGGAGTTGAACATCGCCGCTGCGAAATTGGCGATTGCTGCCGCTGAGAAATATTCGACACCGGAGTGGCCACGTTACGTTGTAGGTGCTATGGGACCGACGACCAAGACCTTATCTGTCACAGGTGGCGTGACTTTTGAACAACTAGAAGAAAGCTACTATCAGCAAGCACTAGCGCTTGTCGAAACAGGCGTTGATGCGATGCTTCTCGAAACATCTCAGGATACGCTGAACGTAAAAGCGGGCAGTATCGGGATTCGCAGAGCTTTTGAAACATTAGGTGTAGAGCTTCCGATTATGATCTCGGGTACAATTGAACCGATGGGGACAACGCTAGCTGGTCAAAATATTGAATCCTTTTATATTTCCCTGGAGCATTTGAAGCCAATTTCGATGGGCTTGAACTGTGCGACTGGACCTGAATTTATGCGGGATCATATTCGTACACTCTCTGGCATCGCAGATACAGCCATCAGTTGTTATCCGAATGCAGGGTTGCCGGATGAGAACGGGCATTATCATGAATCTCCGGAGTCTTTGGCCAAAAAGATGGCAGGTTTTGCTGAGCAAGGTTGGCTCAATATTGCTGGTGGTTGCTGCGGAACGACGCCTGAACACATTCGGGCAATGGCAGAAACACTAGCGAATTATAAACCAAGAGGGGAATACGGTTCTCATCCACCTGCAATTTCAGGTATTGAGACTGTCTATATCGAGCCGGAAAATCGACCAATCATGGTTGGAGAACGGACGAATATCTCCGGATCTAGGAAGTTTAAGCGCCTAATTAAAGAAGGTAAATTTGAAGAGGRCTCTGAAATTGCGCGTAACCAGGTGAAAAATGGCGCTCATGTTATCGACATTAATCTACAGGATACAGACATTGATGAAGCATACGCGGTAGAAGAATTCATGCAAGAAGTTGTAAAAAAGGTCAAAGTTCCGTTAATGATTGACTCGACTTATGATCACATTATCGAGCTTGGACTCAAATATTCGCAAGGTAAAGCGATTATTAACTCGATTAACTTGGAAGATGGAGAGAGCAAATTCGAAGGGATTTTACCTCTGATTCATCGCTACGGGGCTTCGGTTGTTTGTATTCTCATTGATGAGCGTGGGCAGGCGGTTTCCCGTCAAGCCAAAATCGAAGTAGCAACACGTTCGTATGAACTTCTTACTGGCAAATATGGCATGAATCCAGAGGATATCATTTTTGATCCGAATATGTTCCCCGTTGGGTCAGGAGATCCGCAGTACATTGGCTCTGCCGTAGAAACAATTGAGGGGATTAAGCTGATCAAGGAAAAGTATCCTCTCGCCAAAACGATTCTAGGACTAAGTAACATCTCATTCGGTTTACCGGATGCGGGTCGTGAGGTTCTGAACTCTGTTTATTTGTACCATTGTACGAAGGCGGGACTTGATTATGCCATCGTAAATACGGAGAAACTAGAACGGTATGCGTCGATTCCTGATACAGAGCGTCAACTGGCAGAGGAACTCATTTATAATACGAACGATGATACCTTGGCGAAGTTCGTTGCCCATTTCCGTGAGAAGAAGGTTGAGAAGAAGGAGAAGATTTCGAATTTATCTCTGGAAGAAAGACTGGGCTCTTATGTTGTTGAAGGTACGAAGGAAGGCTTAATACCGGATTTGGAGATTGCACTTCAAACTTATTCACCGCTAGAGGTCATCAATGGGCCACTTATGAAGGGAATGGAGGAAGTTGGGCGTCTGTTCAATGGCAACGAACTAATCGTGGCTGAGGTGCTTCAAAGCGCGGAGGTCATGAAAGCATCCGTTAATTTCCTAGAGCCGTTCATGGAGAAATCCGAGACTGCGGTGAAAGGTAAAATTATTTTGGCAACCGTTAAAGGGGACGTTCACGATATTGGGAAAAACCTCGTTGAAATCATCCTATCCAATAACGGATACAAGATTATCAACTTAGGGATTAAAGTACCGCCGGAGCAAATCATTGAAGCTTATCGCAAAGAGCAAGCAGATGCGATCGGGCTGTCTGGATTGTTAGTTAAATCGGCGCAACAAATGGTTATCACAGCGCAGGATTTACGGACTGCAGGCGTGGATGTACCGATTCTCGTCGGTGGAGCTGCACTTACACGGAAATTCACCAAGACTCGTATTCAACCAGAATATGAAGGTGTTGTTCTTTATGCAAAGGATGCGATGGATGGTCTGGATATCGCGAACAAGTTGAGTGACCCTGAGCAGCGTAAACGGTTGATTCAAGAGCTACGTGATAGCCTGGAATCCGATGTCATGGACACAGGAAAAAAAGAAGAGAAGATGCCACAGCTTACGCGTGTGAGTTCTTCTGCAGTTTCGAAAGATTTGCCTGTTCAGGTACCACAAGACACCGATCGTCATATTTTACGCGATTACCCGATTAGTCATTTGATGCCTTATGTAAACATGCAGATGTTGCTAGGTCATCACCTTGGTTTAAAGGGTAAAGTAGAGCAGTTATTGAGTGATAAGGATTCCAAAGCACTTCAGCTGAAAGACACAGTAGATTCAATCCTATATGCTGCGCAGCATAACGGTATCATTAAGGCTCACGGAATGTATCGGTTCTTCCCTGCACAATCGAACGGGAATGATATCATCGTGTATGATCCAGCGGATACGAGCAAGGTGCTTGAGACATTTACATTCCCTCGTCAAGATAAAGAGCCTTACCTCTGCTTGGCCGACTATTTGAAATCCGTAGAAAGCGGCGAAATGGACTATGTTGGTTTCCTACTCGTGACAGCTGGACATGATATTAATGAATTGGCAAAAGAATGGCGTGACAAAGGGGATTATTTGAAATCCCATGCGCTGCAAGCGACAGCGCTTGAAGTAGCCGAAGGCTTTGCAGAACGCGTTCATCACATTATGCGCGATGTTGTTGGTATTGCAGATCGTGTTGATATGACGATGCAAGAAAGATTTGGAGCCAAATATATCGGACAACGGTTCTCGTTCGGTTATCCAGCCTGCCCTAATCTCGAAGATCAAGCGAAGCTGTTTAATCTGCTGAAGCCTGAGGATATCGGCGTTGAGCTGACGGAGTCATTCATGATGGAGCCGGAAGCTTCCGTATCTGCGATTGTATTTGCCCATAAAGAAGCACGTTATTTTAACGTAGGATAAGATTGCGAGAGCGAGGTAGCGAGTGTGAACGATCCTGTTCCGCGGCATCCTCGCTTTCCGTTTTGCCGATGTGATATTGAGATAGAATGGGGTTTGGCTTGTGGACTTGTATTTTCTAGGAACGGGGGCAGGCATGCCCTCCAAGCAACGAAATGTAACCTCAATAGCCTTGAATTTATTAGACGAACGGGGAACATACTGGATGTTTGATTGTGGTGAGGGAACGCAGCAGCAGATTTTGAACTCGCCGGTGAAGTTGGGACGAACGGAGAAAATTTTCATCACGCATTTACATGGTGATCACCTGTATGGGCTTCCGGGATTATTAACGAGTCGCTCCTACTTGGGTGGAGATACACCTTTGACCTTATATGGTCCGCGGGGGCTCAAACAATTCGTAGAAACTGCGCTGGAAATCAGCGGAGCACATCTGAGTTATACACTGCACCTTGTCGAGCTTGATGAAGAGGGTATTATTTTCGAAGACGAAAGCTTTCTTGTGGAAACGGCTCGATTAGAGCATCGTATTGAATGTTTTGGTTTTCGCATCGTGGAGAAGGATCAACCCGGCAAGCTTCTAAATGAAAAGCTGAAGGAACTCGGAATACCGGCAGGTCCGATCTATGGCCAATTAAAGCTAGGGCACACGGTACAGCTTGAGGATGGCCGAACGATACATGGGAAAGATTTCTTAGGTGCGCCTGTTCCAGGTCGTGTGGTTGTTATCCTGGGTGACACGCGCTACTGCGATGGAGCTAAACGCCTTGCTCGAGGTGCCGATGTTCTCGTTCATGAAGCGACCTTTGCCATGGATAAGCAGGAGCTAGCCTATGCCTTCGATCATGCGACATCGACCGATGCGGCACGAACCGCGCAGGAGGCTGGTGCGAATGAGCTGATCATGACACATCTTAGCTCGCGGTATCAAGGGGATAGTGTAACTGAACTGCTTCACCAGGCACAACAAATTCACGCGAATAGTCACTTAGCAAGGGATTTCTGGAGCTTTGATATACCTCGCAAAGTGTAAAATAAATAAGCTTCTCCCATTTATTTCTATTGGGAGAAGCTTATTTTTGTATCCAACGTCAATTTCTTGCATTCACCTMATACACTAAACAAAACCAACGGAAATCGAGGTGAAGGTATGGGAATTACACTCGGTGAAGTGCTACTTTCTATCTTTATATCCTCGATATTTTTCATTATGATTAAGGAAATTAGAAAGTCGTACAAAGATTCAGAATAGTTCGAAGATTAGATCTAAAGCCCTATACGCACTGATAGGGCTTCTGATAAAATAGTTGTAAACGCTTCATAACTGGGGGGTGGACATGACGTATCCGGTTTACAGAGTGACTGTATACCATTTTGCGTTACTCATTTCTGTCTGTGTCATTATTGGGATTTTATGTCTATCAAGAGATGCCTATGMCTCTGAAATACCAGTTTCTCAGGGGAAATCTGCTATGGCGTCATCTGTTACAGGAGCTACATATAGTGCAAGTAAAGCAGTGGACGGTTTCATTCATACCAAATGGTTAGCAACTAATTCACAACTTCCACAATGGTTAACCGTAGACCTTTCGCAAAACGTTCTTGTTTCACGTGTTGAAACTGTGTTTGAGCATGCGAATAGCTCGTATGCTTACAAGATTGAATCCTCGATTGATGGTATCAATTGGAGCCTTTTTGCAGATCGTTCTGCGAATACTGCCATTAACTACCCTTTTTATTCGGACAGTGGGGATGTTCTAGCAAGATTCGTCAGATTACTAGTAGTAGGCGTTGGCTCACCAGGAGATCAAGCCAGCGTGTTTGATTTTCGCGTATATTCAACGAGTGAGGCTCTGACACTTCTCTCACAAAATAAGACAACGGCTGCACTATCAAGTTTTTCGGGTTCTTGGGGCTCTGATAAGGCTGTGGATGGTCAATTGTTATCCAGTTGGGCACCCAGTAGCACATCATTACCGCAATGGCTGGTTGTGGACCTGGGGCAACTCCGCAATGTGCAGCGTTTTGAGACGACGTATTCCAATATCCAGGATATATATGGTTATAAAATTGATTTTTCAATAGATGGTATCATCTGGTATACCTTTACCGATCGAACAGGGAGTATGCAGGTGGGAGATCCGCGTTATGTGGATGAAGGGAATGTCACGGCACGATACTTTCGATTAACAACTACGCGCGTCGCCTCAGGAGGGTATGCTAGCGTTGCAGAGTTTCAAATCTATGGTCCGGATGGTGGTTTAAACAATAATCCCAATGGCCAAACGCTTACTCGCGTGTATTTGGATGATGAAGGTTATAACCTGCAACCAACTGGAACGATAGCCAGTTACTTAACAGGGGTTTATGCGAATGGCAATACATTTACTATCCAATCTGGAGCTAGCTACAGAATCGCAAATACAGCTGTGGCAACAGTCAATGCGAATGGCGTTATCTCGGGAGTTGCTGCAGGTTCAACAACTTTAACAGTAACCTATAACGGCCAATCCACTTCTGCCAGCATTACGATATCTTCTACTTTGGKGAATTTGAATCGGATAGCTTTCGACTCCTATTCGTATTCACTTCAGTCTGGCTCAACACGGTCTCCCTACGTGATTGGCTATAAAAATAACAGCAGCACACAAACGTTGACAACTGGCCTGACCTTCACGAGTTCAAATCCAGCAGTGGCAAGTGTAAATTCAAGTGGCTTGGTGACTGGCATTTCGCCTGGTGTAACGACGATTACAACATATTATGGTAGTTTCACAGCATCAGCGAGTGTGAGTGTGACAACCACGGTTAGTCGAATAGAAGCAGATGAAAGTACAGTTTCCTTGGAGATAAATGGGACACAGTATCTTACAATCAATGCGTATGATTCGCAGTTTAATGTCAATGACGTAACCTCGAATACGAGCTTCACAAGTTCAAATTCTTCTGTCGTTACTGTAAGTAGTTACGGCTATATCACAGCAGTCAGCGCAGGGAGTGCAATCATTACCGCGACTTATAATGGAATCTCGACAACGATTTATGTCACAGTAGGGTTCAAAGACATATTAGCTCCTACCTGGAACTATGGTGCCAATGTAACGGTAACACCAGGCTCCGGTTCTTCTGTCACTTTAACCTGGTCGGCAGCAACGGACAACGTTGGGGTCACTTCCTACCGGATATATAAAGATTCAGAACTGCTGACTACGGTGAGGGCTAGTGAGCTTACTACGCAATTATCAGGCTTAGCTGCTGGCATAAACATGAGTTTTAAAGTGGAAGCGGGAGATGTAGCAAACAATTGGTCCTCTACTGGACCCGTCGTAACTTACACGTTAACAGGTGCTTTGAAGTCAACAGGTTCTCAGGCTCTCMTAATTTCGAGTCAGCGTGTCCGTGAAGCGGCACCTGACGGTATGATGCTCTCCAAATTCCATGCTGATGAAGGTGAGCTCAAGGAAGCTTTCAACGCAATAAATGAGGGTTCCGCCTCATCTTTGCTTTTACAAATTAAAGATGATCACGATACGACAGTCGTCGAATTCGCATCCAACGTCTTTAATGATTTACAGGATATGAATGGGAGTATTCAACTGGATATGAACGCGATTCAGTTTACAATTCCATTGCGTCTTTTCAAAAATCATGTAAGTGAAGCCGAAGGTTCCAATGGACTCTTCTCCGTGATTATCCGACATGAACCAAGTCAACTTGCAGAAACATTGAAAGAAAAAGCAAGCGCCGAACAAACTGCTTTGCTCCTGACCAATCCAATCGAGTTTGAAATCCAAGCAGGCGGTGTTGCGATTCGTCATTATGAAAACATGCCCGTGGAGAGATCAATTGCTCTTCCTGGCACTTCCTACACGACCAATGTGACCGCTGTAAGATTAAATGCGGAGTCCGGTGAGATCGCCTTCGTTCCATCTCTCCTAACCGGTGGTGATGGAGCTTGGAAGATGGTCATTAAAGACCAATATGGTGGGTTATACACGATCATTCAGAAAGATAAGCATTTTGAAGATATGAGGACGCATTGGGCACGTGAGGATGTAGAAAAACTTGCTTCCAAAAGGATCATTTCTGGGGTAGATGAACAAAATTTCGAACCAGAGAAGGAAATATCTCGTGCAGAATTCGCTACATTGCTCATCCGTGCCCTAGGCATGGAAGCTAACGAAACCGTTCCTGGAACCTCTGGTTTTAAGGATATTAAGGACAATGACTGGTATTCGCACATGGTCAACACAGCGGCTAAAGCAGGACTAATCGAAGGCTTTGAAGACGGAACCTTTCGACCGCTACTGCAAGTGACACGTGAGCAGATGGCTGCAATGATCAATAGAACGATTCAGGTCACAGGCAGCCAGCAAGTAAGCTATGCACAAGATACAGTTCTTAATCCATTTATAGATCAACATGCCATCGACAACTGGGCTAGGCAAGCAATGGCGTTTACCCTGCAAACAGGGTTAATCCAAGGAGTCACGGAGACACAGCTTAATCCCAATGCCTTCGCGACTCGAGCGCAAGCGGCTGTCATGCTGAAACGGTTGTTAATCTATTTACAATTTATCAATTGATGAGTCCTATAAACACAATTCTCCTTTGGGGAATTGTGTTTTTTTTCATTTTTCTCAGCAAATGTCATGATGCTTACAAAACCTTCACAACCAGCAAATCAACAGAAAATAAAGCTTTGTTAATCTGAAATTGTAAACTCTAGTCGAGGGGCGTGAGGAAAAATGAATGGAGTACCTCTGTTGGCGGCGCCACAACCTGCTAAGCTGATCGTGAAGCTTGCTAAGCATGAACAAGAAATTGAGCAAGCCATGCAACTGCGATATCAAGTATTTGTGGAGGAAGAGAAAAATTTACGGTTGATGAATGAACAAAAGCTGGAATGTGATGCTTATGATCCATATTGTGATCACTTAATTGTCAAAGACCTTGAAACCGATCAAGTGATCGGTACTTATCGACTTTTGCCAGGTGATCGGGCAAGCGAGGGGATTGGATTTTATTCCGAAACCGAATTTAATTTAAGCGCAATGTCAGAACTGAGACAACAATCTTTGGAACTGGGTCGCAGTTGCATTGCTCCAGCTTATCGCGGCGGAAGGACTATACAAATGTTATGGGAAGGGATTGCGAGCTATATTAGTGAACGCAATTTCACTCATTTAATCGGATGTGCGAGTGTACACTTTTCAACGATTGAGGATTTAAATGAAATTTATTCGCTGCTGAAGCAGAAACAGGTGTTGACGGATCGATTTGGGATTAAACCCCTTGAAACACATCGGATTGCTGGCCTCGCTCAAATTGATCTCTCTTGTAATGAGAAAGAAATGTTTCGCAAACTGCCGCCTTTGATGAAAGGATATCAGTGGCTTGGAGCTGAAATTGGTGGGGATCCTGCGTATGATGAGCTGTTTGGGACGATAGATTTTTTTATCATATTGCAAAAAGATAAGGTGGCGCGTCGATATAAACGTCATTTTCTCAATGCTGAGTGAGATGAGGTGGGCTTGCCTTGTATGAATGGATCGCCAAGTTAACCTCAGGTGAAGGAGAACGAAGTCTTCTGGTGCGAGTGTTACCCATTGTTCCATTGTGGATGTTGTCGTTCCTTTGTTGGGGAATAGCTTCAATATGGTATCTAATTTCACGAAACGGGTTTCTAAAGAATGTGAGACACAATCTGACAGATGTTTTAGGACCGATGTCGGAACGTAAAGTCAGATCTCTTACAAGGGATTATGTACGAAATGTTGTGTTTTCGCTATTCGAAATTTGTTTCCAATCGGATCGCTTGCCTACGAGTGAATTCAAGTTGCAAGGTGAGGAGCATTTGCATGCCGCGCAACAGTTAGCCAGTGGGAAAGGGTTTATTATTTACACACCACATGTAGGGAATTTTTTCAATTACTATTGGTACTTCACGAGAAGGTTTGATTGTCTTACAGTCGCATCAGCGGGGAGCCCTGAACTGAAGCCCTTATATGATAAGTTCGCGGCATTAGGTTGCAAAGGCTTAGATTATGACAGCGTTCCCCCACTGGAATTATATCGCAGCTTAAAAAGACATATACAATCCGGAGGCGTCGTTTTCTTGCTTGGCGATTTCTGGCGGCCTTCCTTTCCATTGTCGAAATTATTCGGCAGGGTGACTCGTACTCCTGAAGGTACGGCGATGTTGGCGCTTGAGCTGCAAATTCCAATCGTACCTTTCTATGGATTCCGTTCCCATGGCTTCAAGCACCGGCTTGTGGTGGGTGAGCCGCTTTCTGTACACGCCAACGATAATAGTGGTGGTCGAGCTGCAAGGGTTGAAACCAATCTGATATTGAATAGCTTCGTAGAGCAGGTTATTCGGGAGCAGCCTGCTTCTTGGTTTTACTGGTTTAACGTTCATGAACGTTGGGAAAACGGTCTTCAGGAAGCATAATGGACATAAGGACGGGGGGAATCGATAAATGGATACAGCAAGCCACTTATTGTTTGGGGTTAGCCTTGCAGGATTAGCTTGTTTAGAAACGGTGGTTTCGGAGCAACCCGCATTAAGTCACGCTATTCTCGCTGGAACGTTGATTGGATCCCATGCACCGG
Source organism: Paenibacillus sp. 01T442 (assembly GCF_056398345.1). NCBI lineage: Bacteria > Bacillati > Bacillota > Bacilli > Caryophanales > Paenibacillaceae > Paenibacillus > Paenibacillus sp. 01T442. Next base: position 8,526 of record NZ_JBFTPF010000026.1, on the reverse strand, counting down.
ATCTAGATACATTAGCCCGATTACGGGGGTATGCGAGTTATGTTCGATTACATCGAGGTGTGACGCATTCAATACCAGCGCTATTGATCTGGCCACTAGTGATAAGTTTACCGCTCGCAGCTGTGTTCGGCGTTTGGGAGAATTTCCTTCATCTATTCCTATGGACGTTCCTAGCTGTTGTATGCCATGTGGGGCTGGATGCCTTCAATGTATACGGTGTGCAATGCTTACGGCCTTTTACGAAAAAATGGGTGCATTTGGATACGCTGTGTCTGTATGATCCATTCTTGTTCACGCTCCATGCTGGCGGGGTGATCCTGTGGTTTGCCGTATGGGGAGGCATGGCCGGAAGTCATATCGGGGAGATGTTTGCTCTTATTTTTGCAGCATCGCTTATCTATGTGTGGTTCCAAAAATCTCAAAGAAATAAGCTCATTAAGCTTGTGCATAGTGAGTTGAAAATTCCTACAGGTGTATGTCGTCTTGTACCGAGTTTAAGTTGGTTCTATTGGCAGTTTGTCTTTGAAAGTGATACCAGCTTTTATTTAGGAGAGCTTCGTCATGGTCAGGTGGTCGTTCTTGAGCAGTATAGTAAGAAGGATTACAATCAACAGCAATCACATCCAATTGTGAAAGCAACGATGGKGACAGATGGTGTGCGCGCTTTTTTACAATTTGCTCAGCACATTTATGTGTGTTGGAAAGAGAAGAATGGTGGATATGAAGTACAGTGGCGGGATATGCGTTTCTGGCATAAACGCAAGCTGAGCTTCGGAGTCGATGTGCATCTGGATCAGGATATGAATGTTGTGAGTGATCGGATTGGTATGGACAAAAAAGCTTGGGATCCGCCATTTGTGTGATCTTGTTGTGTCTTACACTGTGATTGCAAGGATTTGGCGATTTGGATGAAACTGACATTGACCAAAGATTTCACGATATGTTTAAATAAAAGCATATATCCATTTTGTGCCTCTAATAATAGGTTGACCTCTTGTCATAGGCGCAAATGAGTCAGGTGCGAATTAAGCAACTGGCCTTTTTTTTTGAAATCGATGGGGGTGAATGGAGTTATGGCTCCTCGTAAAAGAATCGGAGATCTTTTGGTTGAATCTGGCCTGATCTCGGAAGAACAATTGAAAAATGCCCTCAGAGAGCAAAAAGAGCTGAATATGAGGCTCGGCGATGTGCTAATCACCCGTAACTACATCACAGAACAGCAGTTAATTGAAGTTCTTGAGTTCCAATTGGGAATTCCGCATATCCAGCTTTACCGTCAAAAAATTGAAACAAAAATTATTAATATAATCCCTCAGCGGCTCGCTGAACAACATCAGGTTTTACCCATTCGGACTGAAGGCAATAAACTTATTTTGGCGATGGCTGACCCGCTGGATTATTTTGCAATTGATGAGCTTCGTATGACGACTGGTTTCCGTATTGAGCCTACGATTGCTTCGAAAGATGAACTCCAGCGGGCGATTAAGCGCTATTATGGATTGCAGGAATCTGTTGAGCAGATCATGCAGAACTTAACGATTCGTGAATCGGAAGAAGCGAAGCCAGTAGTGGAAGATGAAGATTCACCAGTCGTCAAGACGGTTAATCAAATCATTATCCAAGCGATCCAAATTGGAGCAAGTGATATTCATATTGATCCACAGGAAGATAGCTTGCGTATTCGATATCGTGTGGATGGCGTCATGCGCACGGAGAGGACATTACCTCCTCACATGCAGAGTGTTATTATTGCTAGGATCAAAATCATGGCCAATATGAACGTGGCAGAAAGAAGATTACCGCAAGATGGTCGTGTTGAGATGGATATTGAATTCCGAAAGGTAGATATCCGAATCTCATCTCTTCCTACGATTCATGGAGAGAAAGTCGTCATGCGAATTCTCGATCTGGGGAGCACGCTTACCGAAATTGAGAAATTAGGACTCTCTGAACACAACCTTATGTTATTTCAAAAAGGAATAAACAATGCTCATGGCRTAGTTCTTATCACAGGACCGACTGGCAGCGGTAAAACAACAACCCTGTATTCCGCTTTATCCAGATTGAATAATGAGGAAGTTAACATTATCACCGTTGAAGATCCCGTAGAATATCAACTTCAGGGTATTAATCAAGTACAAGTTAATTCGGTAACTGGACTGACATTCGCGAAAGGGCTCCGTACGATTCTGCGTCAAGATCCAAACATCGTGATGGTTGGAGAAATCAGGGATGTAGAGACAGCTGAGATTGCCATTCGCGCAGCCATGACTGGACATCTCGTGCTCAGTACATTGCATACAAATAGCGCAGCGAGTTCGATTACTCGTCTTATTGATATGGGAGTTGAGCCTTTCCTGATTTCATCCGCAGTAAACTGCATTATTGCACAGCGACTTGTACGTAAAATTTGTCCTGGTTGTTCAACTTCCTATATCCCTTCGCAAGAAGAAACGGTGTTGCTGGAAGGCCATGGGTATACAGTTGAGATACTGCGTAGAGGCAATGGATGCGGAGAATGCGGGAGAAGTGGATACAAGGGGCGACTTGCGATTCATGAAATTCTGGCAATTGATGATACACTTCGGACTATGATTTTGCAAAAACGTTCAGATAACGATTATCAGAATTACGCAACTGAACATGGGTTGGTACCGATGATTAAAGATGGTATTAGCAAAGTGATCGCTGGTCAAACGACACTTGCGGAAGTGTTCCGTGTTACGGGCAATGGTTGATTATTTTTTTTACTTAATTTATGAAAAAAATGTCGATTAATATTCTAACACTTACCTAACAGTTCTATAGTACTATGTATATATGAGTATATATACCTATTAATGTAGAACGGAGGGATTCTTGTGAGCATGGTAGAGTTGATGAAGCTTGCTCATGACCTTAAAGCTTCTGACATACATATTACCGTTAATTCACCAGCTATGTTTCGTATTCATGGCGTGCTTAAGCCAGTTAACGATCAAATTCTGATCCCTTCTGCAACGTTAGAGATGGCGAAAGAATTAATGACAAACGAACAATATGAATATTTTTTAGAAAGAGGGGATCTAGACCTGTCTTATGGTATTGCAGATGTTTCCAGATATAGGGTCAATGTTTATAAACAAAAAGGAAACGTTAGTCTGACCATTCGTCTTATTCCTACAAAAATACCGGCAATGGAAGTGTTAGGATTACCATCGATTGCACAAGATTTTGCCAAAAAGCCGCAAGGTCTMGTGCTCGTCACAGGACCTACAGGAAGCGGGAAATCAACGACATTAGCAGCAATCTTAGATTTTATCAATCGTACAAGAAGTGACCACATTATCACACTAGAAGATCCCATTGAGTTTGTTCACCCRCATAAATCTTGTATTGTCAATCAGAGGGAAATTGGCGTTGATACCCATTCGTTTTCTTCAGGCCTTCGAGCAGCACTAAGGCAAGATCCAGACATAATTCTGGTGGGTGAAATGCGCGATTTGGAAACGATTAGTATCGCGATTACCGCTGCTGAAACAGGTCATTTGGTTTTTGGAACTTTACATACGGCGGATGCTCCTCAAACCATTGACAGAATCATTGATGTCTTTCCATCGGAAGCGCAGCAACAAGTTCGCGTACAACTCGCATCCGTTATGTTAGGCGTTATGGCGCAGAGACTTTTACCAACCACAGATGGCAGCGGTCGTGTAGCAGCGATCGAAGTGTTGGTTAATACCCCAGCGGTAGCGAACCTTATTCGTTCGGAGAAGGTACATCAGATCCGTTCTGTCATGCAAACTGGCAAAGCTCAAGGCATGCAGACCATGGAAATGGCGCTTCGCGAATTGCTTCAGCAGCGCATAATCACTGTGGATACGGCGAAAGAAGCGCTCTTTGGTTTCGCAGAACTGCAATAAGGGAGCTGTAAGTAAGGAGATGAGCTCGAGTGCCAAAGTTCAGGTATCAAGCTGTTGACAATCATGGTCATTACTATAAAGGGGTACTCGAAGCTGCTTCATTTCAATCAGCAACAGATGAGTTGAAGGGAAAAGGTCTATGGATTCTCGATTGCTTTGACCAAGGTAAGAGCATCTTGTATCGAGAAATTACTTTCGGTGGCCCGAAGGTCAAAATGGAGCATTTCACCGTGTTCTGTCGACAACTTTCAACGTTATATAAATCCGGTGTCAATATGGTTGAGTCTGTTCGTATCTTAAGTGAGCAAACAGAGAGCAAAGTGTTTAAAAAGATTTTGAAAGAAGTTGCCGAGGACATGCAGCGAGGTACGCAGCTTTCAGTCGCTTCCGCTCAGTTTCCAACCGTATTTTCCACCGTTTTCGTCAATATGATCCGAGCTGGAGAGGCAAGCGGGAATTTAGACGACATGTTGGATCGCTTAGCTGTATTTTACGAGAAAGAGCATTACACCAAGGAAAAAGTAAAGTCTGCCATGATCTATCCGATCATTATGGGTGTCGTTACGATAGCAGTCGTCACGCTTATGATGACATTCGTAATTCCAAGATATGTGGAAAATTTCAAGTCAATGGGATTGGAGTTGCCGCTACCAACTAGGATTGTCATCAAGATGAGCGATCTTCTGAATTCTTACTGGTTCTTTATACCAATCTTCGTGGTCGCGCCAAGTTTTATTATTCAAGCAATGAAGCGTTCTAAGAAAGGGAATTATTACTGGGATTATTTTAGACTCAAGATTCCCGTCTTTGGTAAGCTAGCGCATAAACAATCCATCGCACGCTTCAGTCGGACCTTCAGTTCATTGTACGCAGCGGCAATTCCAATGCTTCAAGCCATGACTATCGTTTCAAATGTAGTAGGCAATGAAGTCATAGGAAAGCTGATTTTGGAATCACGAGAAGGACTCAGGAGCGGAAGAGCACTTGCCGATCCGTTCAAAGATTCATGGCTATTTCCGCCAATGGTTGTTCAAATGCTCGCGATTGGTGAGAAGACAGGTGCTCTGGATAGTATGTTGGAAAAGGTAGCTGATTTCTACGAGGCTGATGTGGATACGATGGCTGATCGATTGAAATCGCTATTAGAACCGCTAATGATATTACTTCTTTCAGGAATCGTTGGAGGCATTGTCTTAGCAGTTATGCTCCCAACGTTTAAACTGATGGGCGGTATTCATTAAATATAATTTGATTATTCGAAGGAGAGGGTACTATGTTTAAAAAAATGATGAACACAAAGCTTAGACTGCTTAAAAATCAAAAAGGGTTAACGCTTGTCGAGTTGTTGGCTGTTATCGTAATTTTGGGGGTTGTTGCTGCGATTGCGGTTCCGGCTATTGGGGGAATTATTAATAATTCTAAGGTTAATGCGGATAAGCAAACTGAGTTATTGTTGAAAGATACTGCGGTGCATTATTTAACAAATACTAACCCATCAGGTACTGGTAATGTTACTTCTGTGACAATTGCTGCTTTAGTTGCAGCAAACTATTTAAAGGAAGCTCCTAAACAACAGTCAGGTACAGACACGCCTGTATACACTAGTGTTACAGTCGAATATACCGCAGCAGCTGGTTGGAAGGCTACAGCAACATCACCATCAACTCCATAAGTGCTTAAAGTAAGGAATTTATACCTCCAATAAAGGTAACTCTCACGAGTTACCTTTATTGAATCCCTCAATCCTACCCGAATGGAGCTACTATGGACTCTCTAACTCTCCTTTACACAATAACAGCTGCACTATTCGGACTCGTTTTTGGAAGCTTTTTTAACGTAGTAGGGATTAGGGTTGTAAAAAAGGAATCCATCGCATACCCGCCTTCACATTGTGTTCACTGCAATCATGAACTTAAACCACTAGATCTAATTCCTGTACTAAGCTATATAGGATTACGAGGAGCTTGTAGGTATTGCCGAGCTAAAATTTCTCCGATTTATCCCATTGGTGAACTCCTAACTGCTGTTGCCTTTGCCGTCACTACTTGGCAGATTGGGCCTTCTTTAGAATTGATCGTAGGACTTGTATTTGTTTCTATATTAATGATTTGCTCCATTGCGGATAGCAGATACAGGATCATCCCAGATGTCGTTGTTTTCTCAKGCATGGGTTTTGCTTTCATCCTTCGCATTTGGATACATCCATTACCCTTTTGGAACTACGTAGCAGCGTTTTTCGTTGGTGGCGGATTACTTTATCTGATCGCACTTTCATCCATGTTAATCATGAAAAAAGAAGGTATGGGCGGCGGTGATATCAAATTATTCGCATATATTGGCCTCATTGCCGGGATCAAATTAACCTTATTTACCMTTTTTGCTGCTAGTTTAGTAGGAACTATGTATGGACTTGTACAAATACGAAAGAAATCGTCGCAAGAAGATCAAGGCATTCCATTTGGTCCTTTCATAGCTGCAGGTGCCTTCTTTAGTTACTTTTGGGGAGAGCCCGTGATTAACTGGTACTTAAGCTTAATTCACTTTAATTAAGCGTTCATAACGATGCATACATCTCAGAAATTCAACAAAGGAGTGAGTCTGGACATGCTAACATCATCATTTAATATTTTTAAAGTGCTGAAACCAGGACAAACTTCCTTGGGAATTGAAATTTCTGATTCAACCATAAAAATGAGCAAAGTATTGATAAGAAAAAATAATGAACCGTTGATTCAGATGAATATAATAGAGGAGCTTCCACCTCATGTTATGGAAGAAGGTCGAATTAAAGAACCCCTTCGCTTGATACAAACGTTGCAAACCATGATGACGCGATTAGAGGCAAAACCAAAGCGTGTACATCTGGTGTTTCCTAGCCAGCTTGTGATGGTAAGATTTTTAAAGCTACCGGATATCCCAGAGAAGGACTTGGCTAAGCTAGTTGATTTTGAGATAAAACACAATATACATTTACCTTTCGAGAATCCGCTTTATGATTTTGTGAAAATGAATGGAACTGCCCATAAAAAAAGAAAAACTGCAAATAAGTTAATAAAAGAAGCTGATGCTCCCAAGGGGAACGATTATATCTTGGAGGCTGCTGCTGGTAAAGCGGATCTAGGCGGGGGCAAAGGGTTGTTTGATGATTTCCAGGAGGAAGAATCCAGAGCAGATACTGCTATGCAATGCGATGTTATGCTGGTTGCGGCTCCTAAAGAAATGATGGATCAATATCTTGAAGTTTTGGCTTCCGCAGGGATTAAACTTACGAGTATTGAGATTAAAGCACTCTCTTTATTTCGTTTGCTGCAAAGCACATCGTTGACTAAGTTAAAGGACACCTACTTGATCGTTGATTTGAACGAAACTACTGGCGATCTTAGCATTTTTCAGGGTGAGAATCTCAAGATTACTCGTAGTATTCCACTTAGTTTCTCAGCAAAGCCGCAGGGGAATACAGATGTGAGAACGAGTGCGGATCATCTCTTCTCAGAGTTTTTGGACGGCGATGCTGATTTTCGAAATCATTGTAATGATTTGGCACATGAGCTTGAAAGATTGATGAACTTTTATCGTTATACGCTAAATAATCGGAATCAAGAATTTGCAGGTGTGGTCATCTCCGGTGATTTGAAAAGAATGCCTGAAATCGTATCATTTTTGACCGAGCGGCTCCCGATTCCAGTACAATTGTTTCAATCTGCCAGTTATTTTAGTCGTAATTCGGCTTTCAAAGATGATCTATCCATGTATGCTGTTACTTTGGGTTTAGCTCTAAGGGGGGCTGAATCATGAAAAATATAAATTTGCTGCCTAAGGCACCCAGATCTAAGCGGAYATTTTTACCCCTACTGGTGTTATCAGTTTTATTTTTTCTAATCCTTTCATCATCACTTCTGTATGCAGGTCACTACTTTAAGAACAACATGCAACATGTTGAAGATCAAATCGCTTTAACGAATGCCTCCATTCAAACGTTAACCCAACAGCGTCAATTGGATGAACAATCAATCAACTATCAAAACTTGCATGCCGAAATTGATAAACTAAAAAATAAACGAATCGATTGGATTCCTGTTTTAGAGACGATCTCCGCTAAGCTTCCGGCAACTGGGCGAATTTTGTCTGCGGAAATTCCTAAGGATGAGAATAAAGAACAAAATAATGGATCTAATTCTGCTGTTTCTCAAACTACTCCGGTTCTCGTAAATTTGAAGCTTGAGTTCGCAGCTTTATCATCAGTAGCTGATTATATTTCTTTACTGCAAAGCTCATCAATGTTTAATTCCATTTCCATCCTATCGGCGGTTAAAACGGAAAAAACGTTTAGTACAGCTGTTGCGAGTTCACCAAGTCCAGTTACTACGAATACACAAGCTGCATCGGGACAAACAGTTGAAAATATAAAAAAAGTTTTTGAAGACACGCTTACTGAAGGCGGTAATGAAGGAGATAAGCTCCTAAACGAACTTAAATGGACAATGAATCAGCAAATCGCAAAACAAGAATTCGGATTAAAACTGCCAGACAAAAAATTTAATAATGAAACAAATACGCAAATTGACCAGGATGATGATTCATTGTCCATTTAAGTTCGTTTAGGAGCTTATCTCCTTCATTACCG
>NZ_JBFTPF010000025.1:0-83632 GCF_056398345.1 Paenibacillus sp. 01T442 | reverse complement strand
GAGGATATGGATGGTATAAAGTCTTAGATTACTCCAAATTTGAAGATAATGAAGTTTTAACGAAACGGATAGGAATAAAAAAAGATAACTATTTAAGTTATCAAAGACACAATAAACGTAAAGAAGTTTGGACTATTATTAGCGGTAATGGGATTGTTGTTTTAAATGAAGAGATAATTCATGTTAATCCTGGAGATGTTATACAGATTCCTGTTGGCGCAAGGCATTCAATTAAAGCAATTACTGAACTTCAATTTATTGAAGTGCAAAACGGTAGTGAGTTAATTGAAGAAGATGTATATCAATTACATTTAACTTGGTTTGATATTATGGAAAATTGTTTCTCTAAGTAGTAGTCTATCTACAAAATGTTTGGGGTGGTCTTATGGTACGAGGAAACCAAAAGTTTTTAACTCAAGTTTATTCTTTTGCTGATTTAATTTTCGTTGAATTGTCCTTCCTTTTTGCATGGTGGTTGAAATTCGAAAGTGATTTAATATCATATGAACCTTTCATTCCATTCAACAAGTATGTCCCTTGGAGTTTTGTATATGGGCTAATCGCTATAGGGTTCGGATACCTCACCTCGCTATATTCTTCCAAACGTAAAAAAAGTTTTTCATTCGAATTCTTTAAAGTGGTTCAGGTTCACATAATTAGTTTGTTAATCCTAGTCAGCATACTATTTTTATTTAAAGAAGTAGATATATCAAGACATTTTTTGGCGATTTTTCTTATAGCAAATATTTCATTTATCCTAATATATCGATATTTTTTAAATATTATTCTTAAATTAATTAGGGCAAAAGGGTATAATAAAAAATTTATATTAATATTAGGAGCAGGTTCTTTAGGTAAAAAGTTTAATAAAAGTCTTGTTCAACATCCAGAACTAGGTTTTGAAGTGATTGGTTTTCTTGATGATTTTCAAAATAAACACGAACTGTTAGAAAATAATATTAAACCTATTTTAGGTAGTATTGATGATCTCGAGATTATTTTGCAAAAAACGCTAGTGGATGAAGTCATTATTGCTCTTCCCCTAGTCGCCTATCAAAAGTATGAGGAAATTGTTAATGTTTGCGAAAAGTATGGAATTAAAGTTATGATTATTCCTGATTTTTTCGATTTTCTTCCAGCGAAACCATATTTCGATAATTTTGCAGGAATGCCCTTAATTAATATTCGTGACATCCCGCTAGACGAAATGGGAAATAAGTTACTGAAGCGTTCGTTTGATATTGTATTTTCGCTTTTAGTAATAATAATGATTTTACCTATATTAATAATAATTGCAGTATTCGTTAAGTTAACGTCTCCTGGCCCAGTGATATTCAGACAAGAAAGAGTAGGACTAAACCGTCGGAAATTTATGATGTATAAATTTCGTAGTATGAAGGCTTTGCCTCCAGAAATTGTTGATACGGGATGGACTATACAAAACGATCCACGCAAAACTAAGTTTGGCTCCTTTTTACGCAAAACAAGTTTAGATGAATTACCGCAGTTTTTTAATGTTCTATTTGGTCATATGAGCGTGGTTGGCCCACGTCCTGAACGACCACATTTTGTTGAACAGTTTAAAGGAGAAATTCCTAAATACATGGTGAAGCATCACATTCGTCCTGGAATCACAKGTTGGGCGCAAAGTAATGGATTACGCGGAGATACATCAATTACAGATCGCATCAAGCATGACATTTTTTACATTGAGAATTGGTCGTTTCTTTTTGACATCAAAATTATATGTAAAACGATAATAAATGGATTCATCAATAAAAATGCATATTAGGTTTTCTCAAACGCATGATTTACCTGTATCAAGGTGATTGAGAAGCGAAGTCATTTTACCAATTCCTTTCTCCGATTTTCAAGTTCAATTGATCACAAAGTTGACAAGTTGCTACACTCAAGTAATAAATTAAATTTTTTAACATCAACCGCATGATTCATCAGCAACTTCCCTATACTATGCAAATACTTAGTATTTATGGAGGTTTTGGGTATGATTGATCATGAAGACGCTTATCAGGATGAACATGTGTCGATCGGCAAGGGATTGATTGTCGGTGTGGTCTTCGGTTCCCTGATTTGGGCAGGTATAATCGCAGGTATCGTATATATATGGTAGATGCATCTCATACATGGAAAAGGCTGCTGGGGCTGTGAAGCTCTTGGTGGCCTTTTTACGCTTGCATAGAGCCCAAACGATAGAGGGAGGTCACTTGTCTATAAACGGTTGTCTGAGGCTTTCTACGACTCTCCTGCATATGCTAGTCAATGAGGTGAGAGGACGTATGAAGATAACGCCAACAGCTTTAGCTGGGCTTGTGATTATTGAACCTGAGGTCCATGCGGACCATCGGGGATTTTTCATGGAAAGCTATCATGCGGCGAAGTTTGCCGTACAGGGGATTACGATAGATTTTGTGCAAGATAATCATTCACTTTCAGAAGAAGTAGGCGTGCTGCGCGGGCTGCATTATCAATTGAACCCACAAGCGCAAACGAAGTTAGTACGAGTAGTCGCGGGTTCGATCTACGATGTGGCTGTAGATATTCGCCCAAGCTCCCCTACATTTGGTCAGTGGGTGGGTGTTACCCTTAGCGCCGGCAATAAGCGTCAGTTGTTAGTTCCACAGGGCTTCGCACACGGGTTCTGTACTTTAGAGCCGAAGACGCAGGTGCTGTACAAGGTGGATGCTTATTATTCGCCGCAGCTTGACCGCGGGATACGGTGGAATGATCCGGCAATCGGGATAGCTTGGCCGACGACGTCACCGATTTTATCAGCAAAGGATGAGAAGCATCCTGTACTGAGGGATGCGTGCATTAATTTTTAAATTCATGTCCAAGCCGTAAGCTTGGCTGCATAATCGAACAAGTCCCCTCATATGCATGTACTATGTTGATGTTAATCATGAGTGAGGGGATGATCGAATGCGCCGGGTCACATGGATGGTAGCAGTGGTAATGTGCGTAGCATTGGTTCTCGCAGGTTGCGGGATGGGTAAAAAGGATGCAGGATCTATCGTAAAGGACTTGGATCATGTGATGGGCAAGTCGAGCAGCTATCAAGCTTCAGGCAGCATGATTCTAAATACAGGGCAGCAGCCGCAGGAGTATCAGGTTGAGGTGGCGTTCTCGCCTGAGCATTTCTACCGGATTTCCCTGACGAATGCCACGAAGGATGTTACTCAAATCGTTTTGCGTAATGAAGAAGGCGTGTTTGTCTTGACGCCGCATTTGAAGAAGAGCTTCCGCTTCCAAAGTGATTGGCCAGAGAATCAAGGTCAAGTGTATCTGTTCCAATCTTTAGCGAAAAGCATCATTGCGGATAATGACCGTCAATTTACGACGGACAAGGATGCCTACGTTTTCGATGTTGCCGCGAATTACCAAAATGAGCAACTATCTCGTCAGAAAATCTGGCTGAATAAGAAAACTCTCGCACCTGCGCAAGTGCAAGTGTCAGATGCGAATCAAAATGTGTTGGTGCAAGTGAATTTCACGAATTTTGAATTTGATACGAAGTTCGATAAGGATTATTTCCAAATGGAGCGTAACATGACGAGCTGGAATTTGCAGCAAACAATGCCTACGTCAGCTGACGTTGCGGTGACAGATGGGGTTCACCCGGCAGCAACTGGGGACAAATCGGTAACGGACAAAAACCTGTCCGCGACAGGTGGTCAATCCGATCAATCCAAAGCCACAGGCACTACGGCGAAACCAGATGCGACGAAAACCGCACCAGCAGCTGCCAAAGCCCAAAGTATTGGTATTGTTGAGCCGTACTACTTGCCTAAGGATGTTGTGAAGCAGGACATCAGTGATATGAAGTTTGGTGAGGATGCCGCTGTACTTTTACGATATAAAGGGAAATACAACTTCAATTTGATTGAGGTTAGACCTCAAGCCAAATCGGTTTCATTGCCACCAGGAGACATCGTTGATCTCGGATTCACGGTTGGTGTGATCACAGGGAATGGCTCGAAGGATGAGCCTAGAACGCTGACTTGGACGAACGATGGTGTTGAGTTCCGGATGTTTACGGGCGATATGCCAGTGAATGAAATGATTCAAGTTGCGATGGCAACGGATGGACAGTCCGGGAAATAAGTTCGTTTTTATTTAAAATTTTAATCAATAAGAGAAGGCTCTGCATCCTAGTGGTGCAGGGTTTTTTCTCATGTATAACATAAGAATTCGGAAAAAAATTTACAAGAAGATTTAACCAACCCCCACGAACGGTCGTTTTTTTGGTATAATGCAACTTTGGAGCGAATAGATAATTGGAGTGTTTAAGATGAATACAATTGATAATTTAACTTGGGAAGAGCAGCAGTTGTTCTGGGAAAATGAGACGAAGGCTTTCGCGACGTTCCTGAATGATGAGGGGAAGTTGAAGCAAGAAACGGCTAACAAACATGTGGATCGCATGGGCTTTGTGATGACCGAATATTTCGTCCGTTATGGAATCAGCTATGAGGATGTACAAGGTGAAACGATTGTTGATTTTGCAGGCCGTTTCTTAATTAGCCATGTACTCAGCACAAAAGAATCCGATATCGGTGCTTATGTGACTTCTTTCAAAAAGTGGATTCAATTCCTACAGGTGACATCTAGAATTTCAAAAGAACAGTACGCTTCACTGAATGAAGTATGTAAGTATAAAACTTATTTCGAAGAGCGATTCGAGCAGTACATGGAAGCAGATAATGACTATGCGCTGGAACGTTGGCTGAACTCGAATGATATAGAAGCCTATATGGAAGAACATACGCCGCCTTCTAAGCGCAAGCTGAAACCACTTGTAGTTGACCAGAAGCTGCTTCAGCTTTGGATGGATGGGCGGACATCAGTACCACAAATCGTTCAGGAATTCAGAGCTTTTCTTGAGGCCGTTCAGACCGGAAAGAACGTTAAGTTGTCCGCTGCGCGCAAACATTTGCCGCGGAAATTCTGGAGCGAGTTCGATGAGGGGCTGAATCTGCAGCTTTTCCGTAAACCGACATTGAATCAAGACCAGGAGCCGGTGTACCAATTCTTTTTCTATGCAGCGGTAGTGTTAGGACTGACGGTAGAAGAAACGCAACTTACGGTAAATGCGAAGCAATTAGCCTTTTACTTGGCGCTCACAGAGCAGGAACAAGCCACTGTTCTCTTGGATACACTTTGGAATCGAGTGAACTGGGGAATTCTCGAGGAAGTGAACGAAGGTGGTCGTCCAGAAGATATTCAGGCCTGGAGAAGGGCCATCGCAAGTGTTTTAGCCAGCTGGCCAGTGGGAACACCGCACAATGTGAAAAAAGAATGGGATAAGCATCGACAATCCGGCATCTTGTTGGATACAAGTGCTGATGTGTTTTTACACGCGGTAGCTACCATATTGGTTCGTTTCGGTGTGATACAGGCACAATTCTTGCCAGACTCGGAGATGAAGTATGGGTTTGAGCGAAAGCCAGTCGTCATGACGGTTCTTGAGCCTGGAAACCGCGTCTTCCGTTATTTTGTAAACGAGGCAGCCTATGTGCTAAATAATACGCCTATGATTGCTGCCGAACCTAAAATCGGACGTAACGAACCATGCCCATGCGGCAGCGGCAAGAAATATAAAAAATGTTGTTTGTAACAGGATAGAAGAGGTGAACGCTGGTGGATGCTTTTTATCGGCCCACGTGGGTGGAAATATCGTTAGATGCACTGCGAAGCAACATTGAACAATTTCAGAAGGTACTGCCTGCAGGGATGAAGCAGATGGCAGTCGTTAAAGCGGATGCTTACGGACACGGGGCTGTAGAAGTATCCAAAGAAGTTCTCGCCGCGGGTGTGGATTATTTGGGTGTGGCGTTCTTTGATGAAGCACTGGAGCTCCGAAATGCAGGGATTACTGCACCTATTCTCGTACTCGGCTACACGCCGCCAGAAGGGATTAACCGCGCACGGGATTTGGATGTGACGATTGCGGTATACAGCCGTGATGTATTGGAAGCATTGCGAGAGCAAGGACGTAAGCAAGAGAACGCATCCCAGAAGAAGCTGAAAATCCATATCAAATTGGATACTGGCATGGGGCGACTCGGCTTGCACACGGAAGCAGATGCGATTCCTTTTATAGAGGAAGCCTTATTGCTGCCGAATGTAGATGTAGAAGGACTGTTTACACATTATGCCAATGCAGATGAAGTCGATAAAAGCTATACGCTAGAGCAATACGGCCGATTCGAGCGGATCGTGAGCTATTTTACAGATAAAGGGGAAACGTTCCCTTATATTCACGCGGGAAATAGCGCGGCAGCCATTGATTTGCCAGGCTTAACCTATTCGATGGTGCGCCTCGGAATTTCGATGTATGGTCTTTATCCTTCTAAGGATGTGGATCAAACGAAAATTGAGCTAAAGCCAGTCCTGAGTCTCAAAACAGGGATTGTGCATCTCAAAACGTTGCCTGCGGGTTCAGGTGTTAGCTATGGAACGATTTATCACACCAAGGGTGATGAGCAAATCGGGACCTTGCCGATCGGCTACGCGGATGGATACTCTCGTATGCTTTCGGGTAAAGCGGAGGTGCTGGTTCGTGGCAAAAGAGTGCCAATCGTCGGCAGAATCTGCATGGATCAAAGTATGATCAATGTATCCGATGTGCCTGATGTAAGTGCACTTGATGAGGTTGTCCTCATCGGTGAGCAAGGCGAAGAACGAATTACCGCGGAAGATGTGGCCGATCAGCTTGGGACGATCAATTATGAAATTATATGTATGATTTCACACCGTGTTGCGCGCGTATATGTGCGTAATGGGGAGCGGGTTGAGGCTTTAAATCCTCTCATGCGGCACCGTTATTAGGGCGGGATGAAGTCCTGCATGAATTTACCATGTAAATTATGCAGGCATTGGAGAGGATTTTCAGAATAGGGTATAGAATACTATGTATTAACAATCTTATATCTTTAGGTGTAACATAATTGATATACCGGAGGCATATATTCTATTGTATAATTTGGTTTTTGGAATGACATACTGGTAATATTGTCTTTGTATCGTTTCTGGGGGTGCGAGAGTGTGAGCAATGCGCATAATACGAAAAGGATCATGATTAGCTTGCCTGACAATCTGTTGCAAGAAGTGGACGGAATTGTTGAGAAGGAAAACTCCAATCGGAGCGAATTCATTCGTCAGGCAATGAAGCTGTATTTAATTGAACGCAAAAAGCGCAGTCTACGCGAATCCATGCAGCGTGGGTATATGGAAATGGCGAAAATAAATCTCAGCATGGCATCTGAAGCTTTTCAAGCGGAGGAAGAAGCGGACGGTACGCTTGATCGCTTAGTTAGCGGGGTGTAAGACGTGATTGTGAAACGTGGCGATGTATTTTTCGCAGATCTTTCGCCGGTCGTAGGATCGGAGCAGGGAGGAGTCCGTCCTGTTCTAGTGATCCAAAATGATATCGGCAACCGCTTTAGCCCCACTGTGATTGTTGCAGCGATTACAGCTCAAATCCAAAAGGCAAAGCTTCCCACGCATGTGGAAATCGACGCGGAGACGCACGGTTTCGATCGAGATTCGGTCATTCTGCTTGAGCAAATCAGAACAATCGACAAGCAAAGATTGACGGACAAAATTACGCATTTAGATGAAGAAACGATGCGAAAGGTTGACGACGCTTTGCAAATTAGTGTGGGACTGATAGAATTTTGAATATGGTCTGGAACGGACGAGGGCGATAGGTACCCTCGTTTTTTGGTTTGTACATACATATACATACGATCAATAGAAAAGAGGTATGACTGTGGCAAATGTGGAGACGGATGGTCTAAAGGCAAAAGCTGAAGGCCAAATAACAGAGAACGAAGGAAAACCAAAAGCAAGTGAGTTTGAGGAACCGAAGGCGAAGATACAGATTCCTGCGGAGAAGAAAGCGGAGATTCAGGAACGAATCCTGAAGCAAATCTCCGCTGAGCTGCAGTTGCCTTCTGGTAAAGTGAAGACGACGATGGATCTGTTGGATGAGGGCAATACGATTCCGTTTATCGCGCGTTATCGGAAAGAGATGACGGGTGAGCTCGACGAGAATCAACTGCGGGATATCGAGGAGCGCTTGCAGTATTTGCGTAATCTGGAGGATCGCAAAATCGAGGTTGTTCGTCTGATCGATGAGCAAGGCAAACTCACGGACGAGCTGCGCACATCGATTGAGAAAGCTGTGAAGCTACAGGAAATCGAGGATCTCTACAGGCCTTATCGCCAGAAGCGGAAAACGAGAGCTAGCGTTGCGAAGGAGCGCGGTCTGGAGCCGCTTGCCGCGTGGATTTGGAAGCAGCCTCGTCAAGGCTCTCTGGAGCAAGAGGCTTCGCGTTATATTAACGCGGACAAGCAGGTTGGAAGCGCCGCAGAGGCGATCCAAGGCGCGATGGATATCCTAGCGGAGAATATCGCGGATGATGCGAAAATACGGGCCTGGGTGCGTCGCTTCACGCAGGATAACGGCATTATGCGGACAGAGGCTAAAGATGCGAAGGCAGAATCAGTCTATGAGATGTATTATGCCTATCAAGAGCCTGTGAAGCGCCTGCCGCCTCACCGTATTCTCGCGATTAATCGCGGGGAGCGGGAAGAGATTCTGAAGGTTGGACTAGATGTTGGGCCGGATAAAATACACGATTACATGTTGCGTCAAATCGTGAGGGGTGATTCCGTGGTGCGGGATGTACTTCGAACGATTGTCGAAGACGCTTATAAAAGGCTGCTTGCCCCGTCCGTTGAGCGCGAGGTGCGCGGTGAAATGACAGAAGCGGGCGAGGAGCAGGCGATTAAGATTTTCGCCGAAAATCTGCGCAATCTCTTACTGCAAGCGCCGATTAAGGGCCATGTGGTGCTTGGTGTCGATCCGGCTTACCGGACAGGCTGTAAGCTGGCCGTCATCGACGACACCGGTAAAATGCTTGAAATCGCCGTCACCTACCCAACCCCACCGAATAATAAGGTGGCGGAAGCGAAGGCGAAGTTCAAGCAGTTGATCAGCACATACAGCGTGGAGCTGATTGTGATCGGGAATGGGACGGCGTCCCGTGAAACGGAGCAGTTCGTTGCGGAGCTGATCGGTGAGATCAAGGAGCGGAAGCTCAAGTACTTGATCGTCAGCGAAGCGGGGGCGAGCGTGTACTCGGCGTCGAAGCTGGCGCAGACGGAGTTCCCTGAGCTCGACGTGGCCGAGCGCAGCGCGATTTCGATCGCGCGGAGGCTGCAGGACCCGCTCGCGGAGCTTGTAAAAATCGAGCCGAAAGCGATCGGCGTCGGTCAGTACCAGCATGACGTTTCGCAGAAACGTCTGGACGAGAACTTGAAGGCCGTCGTAGAATCGGCCGTTAACCATGTCGGGGTGGACTTGAACACGGCATCCCCGTCCTTGCTGTCGTACGTGTCGGGGGTCAACGCGACACTGGCGAAGAACATCGTGAAGTATCGCGAGGAGAATGGCAAGTTCAGCTCCCGCCAGGAGCTGTCGAAGGTTCCGCGCCTTGGCGCGAAATCCTTCGAGCAGTGTGTCGGGTTCATGCGGATTGCGGGTGGCCGGAATCCGCTCGATAACACCCCGATCCATCCGGAGTCTTACGACGTGGTGGATCGGTTGTTCAAGGAGCTGCGCATCGAGCTTGCGCAGCTAGGCTCTCAGCAGCTGCTAGCGCTGCTGCAGACGCTGGAGCCAGAGGAGCTGGCTCCTAAGCTTGGCGTCGGTGTCCCGACGATGCGGGACATCCTAGACAGCCTGCAGCGGCCTGGGCGGGATCCGCGGGACGAAGTCCCTGCGCCGATCTTCCGCACAGACGTGCTGCAGCTGGAGGACCTTGTGCCGGGCATGGAATTGACCGGCACGGTGCGTAACGTCATCGACTTCGGCGCCTTCGTCGATATCGGCATTAAAAACGATGGGCTGGTGCACATCTCCCAGCTCAAGAACGGCTTCGTGAAACATCCGATGGATGTGGTTTCCGTCGGAGACATCGTCCAAGTATGGGTGCTCAACGTGGACCAGAAAAAAGGCCGTGTAGGCTTAACCATGAAGAAACCGCAATAGTAGGTTGATGAGAGCAGTTTATTATGGCAGTTGGGAGTTCACTCCCAACTGCTTTTTTACTTGTGTTAGCCATTTAACTGGATTTCCTCCATCTAAATTCCCTGCTCACCTCCACATTTAGGGATTTAACTGGATTTCATGTAGCTAATTTCCACATATTTCATCAAATTCGCCCATTTGACTCGAAATAGATGGAGGTTTTCCAGCTAGTCTCCGAAATAGGTCGGATTCGATAAAATTAACTGTAGGTTATACAGGTATTTGCTAGATGTCGAATTTGTTGTTTGCATCCCCTACTTCTGCCCAGCTCCCACCTCCTTCACCGAGTAAGTCATCGTATACCGCTGACCAGCGACTAGGGAAAGCATTCCTTCCATGGAAAGACGGATGAGCCACTCAGCAGCGATACGAATGTTCACATTGCACTCGGCAGCGACTTCTTGAAGCCGCACTTTGCCGTTACGCCGATTGGCGATCTGGAGGATAAACTTCTTTCGAAGTTCCCACACATCCGCCTCAAGCTCAGCGATGGTGGGGGGATGTGGTTTACTGCTAGAGACGATCCTTCTTTGTTCCAA
The DNA here is from genome assembly GCF_056398345.1 of Paenibacillus sp. 01T442. Classification (NCBI taxonomy): domain Bacteria; kingdom Bacillati; phylum Bacillota; class Bacilli; order Caryophanales; family Paenibacillaceae; genus Paenibacillus; species Paenibacillus sp. 01T442. Next base: position 72,976 of record NZ_JBFTPF010000025.1, on the reverse strand, counting down.
AGGGATAACGTTGTTATTTCGATGTCCGTTTTTTTGCACTTTACTTGCTTGTTCTCCAGTCTGTTGCATTATATCTACTTGTTTTCCAGTCTGTTTCACTTGGTTTTTTCTCTTCACGTTTTTTTGCACTCGCCCTGCTCTTTCTCCAATCTCCTTCACTTGATCTATTCCATTCCCATTCTCCTGCACACGTCCCACGGTTTCCCCTTTCTGCAACACCTGAAACCGATCCTCCAATTCCCTTTTCCAAAACAACCTACGATGCTTCTCGCGCATTCTGCGCAGCCACTGACTGCTATTTGTCTGCATGTAAATAAGCCCCCTTTTCAAAATAAATACGCAAAAAAAGCACAAACGAACGGCAGATAATCTGCAAGCTCGAGTGTGCTTCACTCAGGTATTTATATTTGTATTTGTTTTTTTGTTTTCGCATTTTCTTTGTTTTCGTACTGTTTTCACTTTATGCGCATTTACTTTTTGTTACATTTATTTACAGTATAGAGGGCACATTTCAAATATGCAACTATTTTTTCCTATTCTGCATCTCATCATGTTCGTACTTTTTATCGCGTGATTATTCTTTCTATCTGGGTTCTATGTACCCAATGGCAAAAAAGCCAGCACTTGTGGCACAAGTACTAGCTTTTTTATCAAAATTTACGTTTACTCGGTCCGTCCGTCGATTGGCTGTCAGGCCACTCCTCTTGTGAGCGGCGAGTGCGGTAAAAGTACCAGCTATCGTTCAATAATCGAATTTGTCTGCGGTTTTTGTTCTGGAAGGCACGCATTAATTGATTACAAAGCCATTGCGGCATATGCCCATCCCCTTCTTCGCCATGTACTTATAGCATATGAAGATTGAAGGTATTGGGTGCAGGTCCCTTTATTTTAGAGCTCAAATTCCTCTTCGTACCACTGCTCAAGCTGAGCTTGCAGCGCACGAATTTCAGTCAACAACGAGATCAGCGGGTACGATTTCTCTTGGATACCAGCGAACGTTTTCTCCAAACCATTGATGTAATCCAAGCCTTGGATGAGTATATACGTCGTACCGATCAATTCCAAGTCGTCACACTCCGCAATGACGCGTGGAAGCTGTGGTACATGGTCTGCGGTTAATTTCTCTAATTCTTTGTGCAAACGTTGGTTCAAAGCTGTTAATTGATAGGAATAGGAGGAAGGCATTTCGACGAATTCTAGTTGTTGGTCAAGCTTCAATATCGCATAGCGCATTTGTGGCATGGGTGGTTCAAATCCTTTCTGTATAGAGCGTTCGTTCTTCTTTTCTACTTGACAGTATAGCCGTACATACGGTACAAATTCAAGTAAGAACTTGTCATTGGAGTGTTCGTAGATGGAAGATCAAGAGCTGCAGCAATGGATTGAGCAGATTTCTATGGAATCGTTTGGTAGACCCTTCGTTCACCAGGCGCGTTTTAACCGAAGATTGCGATCGACGGGTGGACGTTATTTTATGAAATCACATGATATTGAAATCAGTTGGAGCCAGTGGGAGACCTATGGGCGGGATGAAATCGAGAAGATTATCAAGCACGAGCTCTGCCATTATCATTTACATATTTTGAAGCGAGGTTATCAGCATCGGGATCAGGATTTCAAAACCTTGCTAGCCCAAGTCGGAGGTACCCGATATTGCCAATCCTTACCGCGGCCCCGGGCGAAACAACCCTATAAATATAGGATAGAGTGCGTGAATTGCAAGACGGAGTATTATCGGAAACGTAAAATGGATGTGCGTAAATTTGCCTGTGGAAATTGCAGGGGAAAATTGAAATCGTATACACTTGACTTAACAGCGCCTTCATAATAAAATAAAACTTGTTCATTCCCTGATAGCTCAGTTGGTAGAGCACTCGACTGTTAATCGAGTTGTCACAGGTTCGAGTCCTGTTCGGGGAGCCATATATGGAGAGATACCCAAGTGGCTATAAGGGGACCCTCTGCTAAGGGGTTAGACTGCGTAAGCGGTGCGAGGGTTCGAATCCCTCTCTCTCCGTCACGAAATAAGTCCAATGGCATTTATGCCGTTGGGCTTATTTTTGCTCATCCGAATCTCAACCAATTCTAACAATTTTCTAATAAATGTTAAACGTTTGTCCTCTATAGTGAATAAAAAAAGCTTCACGATGGGGGAACTACCGGTGACTACATTTTTCTCGATACGTTTGCGTCTTATCTTATTGCTATTAATTCCTTCTCTATTGTATTTAGGTTCAAGCGTATATCTTCTACAGGTAAACAAGTCCAATACGGATACGCTGACCTCTTCCTTGTATGAGACGACGGAGAAGAGTGTGTCACTTATATTGAATGCGGACAGGGATATGTATCAAGCCATGAACGCTTATCAGTTGTTAGTGTCGGGCACCTTAACTGCCGAGGAGAAAACGAACCAGTTGAAGCTGCTGAAAGACAATATTGAACAAACGAATACAAGGGTTGGACAGGCCGTTACTATTTCAAAATCAAAGGAATTACTGCAAACGGCACATGCGGAGACGAAAGTGACCATAGAGCAAAGTGCATCGAGCTTCCAAACATCCTTCGACCAGTGGGTCAAAGAAGCGAATGCCGTCATTCAAGCGGGGAGTGTTGGCAAAGGCGTTTTGAATGAAGCGAAGCTAATGACCACTTTTGAGAAGGGACGCGAAGGGCTGAATGCTATTGGTGAAATACTAGACGTGCATGCTAAGCAGAGTATTGTCGATATTAAGCAGGAGAATAACGCAACAGCGAAAGGTGTTTACATCGGTGTGGCAGTTATCATCTTCATTTTGTTTGGAGCTGGCGGATTCGTGATCAGGAAGATCATGTCAGTGATTCGTAGGATTATAACCATTACGGGCGGGGTTGCTGCAGGAGATTTGCGTCATGAGGCTCAATTGACGTATTCCAAGGATGAGCTGGGGCAGATTTCAGAATCGGTAGATCATATGGTTGCCAAAATGAGAGGCTTGATCGGTACGATCGCACACAATACGCAATTCGTGCACGATGCTTCCGTGGAGCTGTCGGACAGCTCCAAAGAGTCTGCTCACGCTGCTGAACATGTCGCTTCGAATATCCAAGAAATGACGCAGGAAGTCGAAGTTCAAGCAAGAAGCAGTGAAGAAACGAGCCGTGCTATTGAGGAAATGGCGATTGGGATTCAACGCGTAGCAGAGAACTCAAGCGTTATGGCGGATCACTCCTCATTAACCTCTCAGCACGCAACACTCGGCAATGAGCTGCTCTCGAAGCTGCAACATCAGATCGTGAATATGCTGAGCTCGGTTGAACAGCTGTCTATGACGGTACAGTCGCTGACACGTAAATCGGATGAGATTGGGCAAATCGCATCGAGCATCACGAGCTTCGCGAACCAGACGAATCTCTTGTCGCTGAATGCGTCCATTGAGGCGGCTAGAGCAGGTGAGCATGGCAAAGGGTTCAATGTCGTTGCACAAGAAATCCGCAAACTTGCCTCACAATCCATCGAATCCGCTGACGGCATCAATCAGTTGATCCACGAGACAAGAGTAGAGATTGCTAGTGTATCCCGGTCGATGAATGCGACGAAGCAGGAAGCGAGCGCTGGCTCACAAATGATGCAGGAAGTGAACCAGAGCTTCGAAACGATCATGCAATCTGTGACACATATCGTCACGCAGATTCATGAAACATCAGCCATAACAGAGCAAATGTCGGCTAGCTCGGAAGAAATTTCAGCGACGATGGATCAGTCAGCGTCAAGCTCGTCCCACATTCTGACGAGATCTCAGACGGTGGCAGCAGCCACAGAGGAACAGCTTGCCATGATGCAGAATATTGCTGCTGCGTCGGAACAACTGAAGTCCGTCGTGGATACATTGAACGAGTCTGTGTCCTATTTTAAAATCAAATAGTGAGTTGAAAGGAGGAGTTCTCATGGTTTATGCAGCATGGGCATGCGGGCTCCTCACTTGTAAGCTTCGACTGGTTTTATTACCAATAAATAGGCTTGTCAAAGAGCCGGGAATCCTTTATAATAACACTTGTCGTCCATAACGGGCTGAATTGTTCAATGACGATGTTATGGCCCGTTGGTCAAGTGGTTAAGACACCTCCCTTTCACGGAGGTAACAGGGGTTCGAGTCCCCTACGGGTCATTTTTTTCTCTCATGCGGTCGTGGTGGAACGGCAGACACACCATCTTGAGGGGGTGGCGCTCACAAGGCGTGAGGGTTCAAATCCCTCCGACCGCATCCCATGGAAACCCTTGGTAATCAAGGGTTTTTCTTTATTTTCACTTACATGATTAAGCTTCAATTAGGCGGAATTTTAAATGCTTGGGGACGAATTGGGGACGAAACTTTTTCCGATAATATGTGCGGGGTTAAGGCCATCAAATTTATTAGCAGCTTCGCGGCTGATTTTTCGTGTAACATGGATGTAAATATTTGCGGTAGTAGCGAAATTAGCATGGCGAAGCCTTTCCTGAATTGTTTTCAATCAGTCTGTTTTTCAAGCAAAATGGTTGCAGTTGTATGTCTAAGTCCGTGGAGCGAAATCCTTTTTAGATTCTGCCTTTCAGTAAACCTACGCCACCATTCGGAAGGGTACGTATAATACAGTGGTTTGCCGAAACCTCCGTGAAACACATAACTATGTCCTGCTCCGAGCCATAAATCTTTAACATCTCGTCTATTTTCTTCCCATTTTATCGAAAGATAGCCCGATCTTTTTTTGCGCGAAAAAAAAACTTGACAAGACCGTGAAAGTATGTGGMGAAGCCCCTCGAAAAAACGAGGAGGTTACGCCCATGAATGAGTACGCGAATTCTTTAAAAAACACGCTGACATCCCTCATCCGAGATATGTCCGCCGCTCCCGAACTTTATGTAAAAAACCCTGAAAAAGATTTTTCCCGAAAGAAAAAATTGCCCTTTGAAACCGTTATGCAACTCTTGATCTCCATGGGAGGCAACAGCTTATATAAGGAACTCCTTGAATCGCAAGGCTATAACGTAAATACCGCAACTACCTCAGCTTTTGTCCAGCAGAGGCATAAAATCCTACCCTCTGCCGTGGAATCCTTGTTTCACAAATTTACGCAAGCACAGACAGATATCAAGGATTACCGAGGGTATCGATTACTTGCTATTGACGGCTCAGACTTGCATATCGCAACCGATCCAACGGACACGGACACCTACTTTCAAAACGGTCCGGATACGAAAGGCTACAACCTTCTGCATTTAAACGCAGCCTATGACCTCTGCAACAATCTTTACGTGGATGCCATTGTTCAGCCGCGAAGGTTGTGTAACGAAGGAAGGGCACTAGCTGCTATGGTTGACCGCTCCCCGCTCAAGGGTAAAATCATTGTGATTTCCGATCGAGGTTATGAAAGTTACAACAATTTCGCGCATATTGAGCGCAAAGGGTGGAACTACGTTATCAGAGTGAAAGATTTAGCATCGAATGGTATTCTTTCGGGCTTGCGCTTGCGCTTGCCTTCTAGCGGAGAGTTTGACCTAGACATTCATCTGACACTCACAAAAAAACAAACGAAAGAGGTTAAAGTTCATCCCGAGCTATACAAATTCGTCCCTTCTACGTCTACCTTTGATTTTTTGGATTTGAAGGAGAATCTGTTTTACACGATTTCCTTTCGGGTTGTTCGTTTTGTCCTGCCAGGTGGCGGTTATGAAACCATCATTACGAATCTTTCTGCCGCGGATTTCCCACCCGCTGAAATCAAATCCCTCTATCACATGCGATGGGGCATTGATACCTCATTCAGAGTCTTGAAATACACCGTCGGTCTAACGAATTTTCATGCAAAGAGGCGAGAGTTCATCATCCAGGAAGTTTTCGCAAGAATGATCATGTACAATTTTGCTGAAATGATGACCTCGCACGTCATCATTTCCCAAAAGAATAAGCGATACGACTACCAAGTCAACTTCACAGTCTCCGTTTATGTTTGTAGACAATTCCTGCGCTCGAGGGATAATGAGCCCCCGCCCGATGTTGAAGCGCTGATTCGTAAAAACATTCTGCCGATTCGACCCATCCGCCCAGGACAGAAAAATACACGCAAAATTCGTTACAAATCCGCTGTTAGCTTCATTTATAGAGTAGCATAATTCATTTCACATGAACATTTTTTAAGTGGATAGACCATCCGCTTGTTTGCTGTACACATTTCTCCTTGCCCGCAACCAAAAACAAACGGCACAGGGAGTATCCCATGCCGTTTCAGATTCTGTTTTAATTTCCTGTCTTCTCTTTAAGCTTAACTTAATGGCATTGGGAGGAGGCCCTGGTTTTTTTTGGTGCTTCCTTTCACTGTATTGCATCGATCCCCAATGTAAGGCTCTCAGGCAGATATGTCCATGACACGGCGTTATGGGGGAACGGGGCTTGGGCTTGTGATTAGTCAAAATCTTGCCGAACTCATGCATGGCACCATACAAGTGAAGAGCGAGTTGGGGAAAGGGAGCTGTTTTACGCTCATCTGCCAATTTGATAACGCAACCTATCCAGCGTTGCCGGTCGAGCCAAGTTCCGACAATCGCGTTGTATCTGAAATGGATACAGCGGAGCGATATGCGGTTCTGCGCAATGCGCGTATTTTATTGGTGGAAGACAACGAAATCAACCAAATCGTGGCTACAGATATATTAAGCCAGCAGGGTATACTCGTAGATGTTGCGAATAATGGCCTCGAAGCTGTGCGCATGGCTCAACTGAATACGTACGATGCGATTCTAATGGATGTACAAATGCCAGAAATGGACGGCTATGAAGCCACCCGTCAAATCAGGCGCCTCCCCGATCAAGGCGACACTCCGATCATTGCGATTACAGCTGACGCCATAAAAGGCGTGAAGGAGCAGGTGTTGGAGGCCGGTATGAATGACTACGTCACGAAGCCGTTCGAGCCTATCCACTTACTTGTTCGGTGTTTTGCAGCGAGTGATGCAGCGGCGAGTGGATTAAGGCTGGCTGGCGGTTGTTAGATGTCTAAAGGGTCATAGAAACAATATAGAAAACGCTTGCTTCCTTTCTATCCTGATTGCTATAATCGGGTTATCGCTTGAGCGAATTAGAAGGGAGGCATGTAAGATGAGCAAGCCAACTACGATACATGATATAGCCAAAGCAGCCAATGTTTCCTCGGCTACAGTGTCGCGAGTGCTCAGCAATAGCAGCTATCCAGTCAGCAAGGCAAAGCGCGAGCGAATAATGTCTCTTGCCGAGGAGATGAATTATGTCCCCAACCTGCTTGGTCGACAGTTGAAGGGAAACAAGGGGACGACAATCGGAGTTATTATCCCTTCGATCATGAACCCATTCTATTCCTCTGTCTTGTTCGGGATTGAAGAGGTTGCCAGACAAAACAATTTTACGGTCATTGCTTGTAATTCGCTCCACGATCCGCTGCTGGAGGATGAGTACATTCGGACGATTATGGAGAAACAAATTAAAGGCGTCGTGATATCTTCGATTTCCAACGACAAGTCTCAACTTCAGAGTATGATCAAAGCGGGCGTACATGTGGTCGCCATCGATCAGAAGATCGAAGAGGAACAAATCAGCCAGATTGAGTTCGACTATCAGAAGGGTGGCCAACTGGCGACGAAATATCTTCAATCCAAAGGACATACGCATATCGGCTATGTGACTTCGAAGGTTGATCGACCAAGCCGAAAGAGCATACTGTCCGGCTATATGGAAGCAATGAGATCGAAGGGACTTGAACCTCTTGTAGAAGAATCGAAAGCGGATTTCTTCGACAATGCCTTGTCGGAATTTGATACTGGAAAGCTTTTGACAGGGAAGCTGCTGGATGCGCCCGTACCGCCTACAGCGATATTTGCTTGTAACGATATGATGGCGTTCGGTGTCATTCGCGAATTGACGGAACGAAATATTCACGTGCCGCAAGAGGTGTCGGTCATCGGTTTTGACGGCATTGACCTTGGCCAGATGATTAGTCCGCAATTAACAACAATTAAGCAGCCGGATTATGAGATGGGCAAGCTTGCTTGCAAGTTGTTGCTCGATAAGATGAATGGAGCGGACGTACCGGCCTATGATATTACGCTCCAGCCAGCACTGCTAGAGCGAGGTTCAGTCGAACAGCGTTAAATTATAGCTCAGTCATGCTATAATTTAATCTTAAAAAGTAATCGATTGCTGTAAATTTCCGAAATATATGAATTTATAAGCAAAAATAACGCGGAAAGGGAATAAAATATTGCCTTGAAAAGGTTTCCATGTTACTATTTCAAAAGAAATCGATTTCTTTTTCCTTTTGTGAACGGTAACGATTTCGGATGTTTCAATTGAACGAAGGTGTAATAAAGGGGGAGGGGAGGACAACGATGACGAAGAAAAAGTATGTGCTGGTCGGCGCCGGCGGAAGAGCATTGCATATGTTCGCCAAACCAATGGTGACGGAATTGCAGGATTACGTGGATTTCAGAGGCGTGTTTGATACGAACCAGACGCGAGCGAGGCTATTGAGTAAAGAATGCGGCGATGTGCCGGTATATACCGATTTTCATCACATGCTTCGCGAGGCCAAGCCGGATGTTGTCATTGTCGCGAGTACGGACTATACACATCATACCTATATTATTGAGTCGCTCCAGGCAGGTTGTGACGTCGTATCCGAAAAACCGATGACGATTGATGAAGAGAAGACGCGGGCGATTGTTGATGCGGAGTTGAAAAGTGGCAAGAAAGTAACGGTAACGTTTAATTTACGGTTCGCTCCCTATTTCGCCAAAGTCAAAGAACTCATTCAGTCAGGGACGATTGGCGATGTTTATCATGTTCAGTTGGAGTGGTTCCTTGACCGCAATCATGGCGCCGACTACTTCCGAAGATGGCATGCGGAGATGAGGAACAGCGGCGGGTTGCTCGTGCATAAGTCCACGCATCACTTTGATATTATCAACTGGTGGGTCGATTGCAGGCCGAAACAGCTTCAGGCATTCGGTGCGCGGCGTGTATATGGCGACCAAGGGGGGCCTAAGGGCGAGCGTTGTATGACCTGTGATTATCAATCCACCTGCGCATTTTATAAAGATATTACTGCCGATGACTTCATGGGCAACTATTATGTCGGCGCCGAGCATGAAGATGGTTATTGGCGAGATCGGTGCGTATTCGACGAACGTATCGATATTTATGACACGATGAGTGTCAATTTGGAATATGAGAGCGGTGTATTTCTTAATTACTCCTTGGTTGCCTATAGCCCGTATGAAGGCTGGAAAGCGACGATTAACGGCAGCAAGGGAAGGCTGGAAGTTGGCAATACCTACCGCAATGCGGATATGAGCGCCGTGAATCCGAGCATCATAGAGTACTATAAGCTGGATGGCACCTCAGAACGGATTGAGGTTTCCACGCAAATTGGCGGTCATGGTGGCGGCGATGAGAAGCTGCGCAAAGCGATATTTATAGGCGGTGTTGAGGACCCGCTCGGCCAACAGGCAGATAGCCTTGAAGGGGCGGATTCTTGTCTGATCGGCGCGATAGCCAACCGTTCGATTGCGGAAGGAAAATTACTGAAAGTGCCTGATTTGCGAGGATAGAACGTATTCATGATAAGGATAGGAAAGGTGGAACTCGTATGCAACCCATTACAATTACGTTGATCGGCGCAGGCCTCCGGGGAATCAGATATGGTGAATATGCTTCCTCGAAACCGCGAGAAATGAAGATTACAGCCGTTGCGGAGCCTGATGACTTCAAACGCAACCGCGCCAAAGAAGCATTCGACATTCCGGAAGAAAAGTGTTTCAAAACCTGGGACGATTTGTTCGCTGCGGGCAAGCAATCTGATGCGGTGTTCATTGCTACGCGGGATCAAGATCATTTTGTTCCGGCTATGAAGGCGCTGGAAGCCGGGTATCATGTGATGCTGGAGAAGCCGATGTCACCAAGCTGGCAAGAATGTATTGAGCTTGAGAGGACGGCAGAACAGCACAATCGTATTTTAACGATTTGTCATGTGCTGCGTTATGCTCCTTTCTTTCAGACCATCAAGCAATTGCTGGATGAAGGCCGAATTGGCCGGCTGATGTCCATTCAGCATAATGAGAACGTTGGCTATTGGCATCAGGCGCATAGTTTTGTTCGCGGCTATTTCAACAATGCGGAAAAGTCCAGTCCGATGATTCTTGCCAAATCGTGTCATGACATGGATATTATTCAATGGTTTGCCGGCGGCAAATGCGTGAGTGTTTCGTCCTATGGGCATTTGTCTTATTTCAATAAACAGAATGCGCCTGAGGGAGCACCGAAATACTGTATTGACGGTTGTCCGGTCGCCGACTCATGCCTCTATTATGCGCCAGATACGTATATGATCGAGAAGGGCGATTGGAAGGCAGAGGCCGCGAGCGCAGATCCGAGCTTTGAAGCTCGGTACAAGGCGATGAAAGAAGGACCGTTCGGCCGCTGTGTGTTCCAAAGCGATAATGACGTGGTCGATCACCAAGTCGTCACTATGGATTTCGATAATGAAGTGACAGTGGCGTTCACGATGAGCGCATTTACGGAGAAGTGTAACCGCACACTCAAGCTGATGGGGACGACTGGTGAAATTCGAGCGACGATGGAAACGGATGAAATTGAAATTCGCCCTTTTGGCGCAGAGCGTGTTGAAGTGATCAAGCTTCAGGCATCTGAAGGACATGTCGGTCATGGTGGCGGCGATGGACGTCTCGTGAAAGACTTTGTCCGAACGGTTCGCGCGATGGCGTCGGGGCAAGGCGTGAAATCGAGTCAAACATCAGCCAAGGCATCGGTACAGAGTCACCTGATGGCTTTTGCAGCCGAACGTTCCAGAGTAGAGAAAAGAATGGTTCCACTTGAAGAATTTTATCAGGAGGGCAATTAGTATGAAAATTCATATCTTGGAATCTGCAGACCAATCAGGATTAGAGGCAGCGAGAGAGGGCGCAAGGTTGATCAATGCGGCGATAGCGGTTAAAGGGGAAGCCAGGATTGTACTTTCGACGGGTGCTTCGCAATTTGAATTTCTGAAACATTTCGTCAAGATGGATGTCGCGTGGGATAAAGTAGAGATGTTCCATTTGGATGAGTACGTCGGCTTGCCAGAGACGCATCCGGCTAGTTTCCGCAAGTATCTCAAGGAGCGCTTTTTGCAGTACGTCGATGTGCGGAAATATTGGCTGGTCGATGGCGAAGGCAATCTGAATGAGGCACTTGACCAACTGAATGAAGAAATTAGCAAGGCGCCGATTGACGTGGCGCTGATTGGAATTGGCGAGAATGCGCATATTGCCTTCAATGATCCGCCTGCAGATTTTGACGACGAGCGGCCTTTCAAAATTGTGGAATTGTCAGATACTTGCAAAATGCAGCAGGTTGGCGAAGGATGGTTTGCCACGGTGGAAGATGTGCCTAAACAAGCGATTTCTATGTCGGTCCAGCAAATATTGAAAAGCCTCAATGTTATCTCCGTTGTGCCCCGTCAAGCGAAAGCTCAGGCGATTAGGGATACGTTGCAGAATCGCGTTGACGTTAACGTTCCGGCTACTGTCATGAAGACACATGCCAATTGGAGTTTATATTTGGATAAACACTCATCCTCGCTTGTATACGAGTGGTGCTAATCTGCTGCAGGCGGAGGCGATTGAATTGAAATGGCAGGGGAAGCTGGTCACGACAGGAGAAGCGGTACAGATTGAGACGGCGCACGGCGTCATTACGAAAATAACCCGACTGCTGCAGACGGGCAGCCAGCTGCCGTGGATTTCGGCAGGGTGGACGGACTTGCAGGTGAATGGTTTTGGCGGGTATGATTTGAATGCAGAGCACACGACGATGGAGGACATTGAAGGTGTGACGAAGGCACTTCATGCCAAAGGAGTCACGACGTACTTGCCTACAGTCATTACCGGGAGCTTCGAGCGAATGCGTCAAGCGATGTCGGCCATTGCGGGGTATTGCCGAGCGGATTCGTTTGCTAGCTCATCCATAAAAGGCATTCATATGGAAGGACCTTATTTATCCAGTGAAGACGGCAGCAGAGGAGCGCATCCGCGAGCGTATACAAGAAACCCCGATTGGGATGAATTTGTGCGCTTGCAGGATGCGGCCGAGGGACGGATCTGTATGGTTACGCTCGCTCCAGAGCGGGATGGCGCCACAGCGTTCATTGAACGCTTGGCAAAGTCGGGCGTCGTGGTTGCGATCGGACATACGATGGCAACTGCTCAGCAATTGGACGATGCGGTGAAGGCCGGAGCTGCGTTATGCACGCATCTGGGCAACGGCTCGCAGCCGATGCTGCCGCGGCATCCGAATTACATCTGGCATCAGTTGGCGGATGACCGTCTGTGGGCGACGTTTATTCCGGACGGTCATCATCTGACCCCGTCGGTACTAAAGGCAATGCTTAGAATCAAGCGGGACAGAAGTATACTGGTTAGCGATACTACACAGTTCGGGGGCATGCCCCCCGGCGAATATAGCAGCTTGATCGGCGGCACAGTTGTGCTGCATGAGAATGGACATTTGCATACGGCGGACAATCCGCACATTTTGGCAGGATCGGCCGCATCGCTCGACAAGGGGATCGAGAATGCGATTCGCTATACGGATATGAGTTTAGTTGAAGCAGTTGAAGCTGTGACATTCAGAGTTGCTGCGGTGATGCAGGATGACAAGGCAGGGCGGGTGCGAATTAATAGCCCGGCAGATTTAACGTTGTTCGACTATGATCAGCAGAGCGGTGTGATTGCAGTCAGAGAGACGATTGTAGCTGGGGAGTCTGTGTACAATAACTTTCCGAAATAAAGTACCTTCGGAAAGCTTCACGAAGTCAAACAAAATATAGAGCGGACTTATAAAGCTCTTGAACCCGTCCTTGTGGCGATTCAAGAGCTTTTTCTAGCATTGAAGAAATCCTGTATATGCTCAGTGGAGAACACTTCGAGGATATGAAACGCAAGTATGGAAGTGAGCCCACCTCCACGATTCTCATCTGCTCTACGAAGGACAAATAGCAGTCGTACCTCCGGGAAACAAATCGTATTCCGTTATCAATTCGTACAACGGTGCCGTTTGGTTGTTTGGATGACTTTGGTTACGCTGGATCATCTCGATCAACCGTGTCATGGGAAGCTCTTTTTGCGAGTTGTTCATGAGAAAGGTCGTCAATTGGGGCACGCTCAGTTTGACGAACTCCGAGTATTCGTGGCCGATCAGGCTGATTTCGCCGGGTACGTCAATGCCAAGGCGCTTCAAGCCTTGCAGCACCCCGAACTGGATGACGGTGTTGGCGCAATAAGCGGCCGTATATTCGATATTCAATTCATGCATCCGGTTACATAACTCAAGTCCATCTTCTTCCTTCCCCGTCTGGATCAACGATTTATCCAGTTCGATGCCGGCTTCTTGCAGCGCTTGTGTGTAACCGGCTAACTCCCGCTTGATGATCAGCAAACTGAGGCTACCTGAGAAAAAGGCGATTCTCCGGTGGCCAAGCTCAATTAAATAATTGACCGCGTCGTAAGCTACCTTCTTGTAATCGCCCATGACGACAGGAATATCGGTTCGATCGGTACACCCGTAATAGAGGTGGGGAACTTTCGACTCCTCAAGAATGCCGATCATCGTGTCGTCCAAAATGCCTGAGACGAGAATGCCGGCCGTATCTGAGCTTTTGGCCAATTCTCTAAGCCGTTGGTGATCCTGTGGATTCGGTCTGATGCTCATGAACACCAAGGAATAACCGGAGCGGGCCGCTGCTTCTTCCGCCACCTTCAGATGATGGGAGAAGCGGGGATCGTTCGGATTCCGGTCATAGAACACATAGCATATTTTGGGGAGGACGTCCGAATCTCGATAGCCCAATTCCCTGGCGGCTTTCAAAATAAGCTGTCTCGTCTTCTCGGAAACCGTACTATTTGGCGCATTGTTCAGCACGAGGGAGACGGCTGTGCGCGAGACGCCGACATGATCGGCGATGTCTTTTTGGGTAACCATAACTTCGACCTTCCATTCTATCATGAAGATTTAGTAAACATGTTTATGTTTATTTCTTATTATCAGCGATGAGGGCGGCGGCGTCAATAAATCGTTCCTATATTTATTTTTTGTCGATGGCATCTTTTCAAATGAACATAACATATGTTATATTAGATTCATAAGAAAACGATTACTTTTCGTATGAAAGCGCTTGAAATTTAATTTTTTTGTGGTAAGCTTGGGTCATATCGAAATAATTTATGTTATATACAGGCTGAATTGAGTGGAAACAAGCTATTTCGGTTAAAAAATATAAATTATGTTATGGATTTCATTGTTGAAACGCGTCGCAAGACGATTTCATATATAGTTCAATAATATGGAGGGGTTAAAAGATGAACAAAAAGGGACTTATGATGGTTTCCATGTCGGCAATGTTAGCGCTTGCAGTTGCGGGTTGCTCGACAACGAAAGACGGCGGTGGCACACCGAGCAATTCGCCAACAGCTGGCGGATCAGCAGCGCCGAAGAACGTATCGCTCAAAATCGGTTTGCCTGGCGCCTATGATGTAACGAAAAAGGAAATTATCGACGGTTTTATCGCCAAATATCCGAATATTAAGGTTGAAATTCAAGACGCTCCTTGGGGCGACTTCGTAACGAAGATCGCGACGCAAATTGCCGGCGGCACGACACCGGACGTTTGGCTTCAGGAGAATGCGGTTATTCTCGGCTATGGCAAGCGCGGCGTTGCGGAAGACTTGGCTCCGTATATCAAGCGAGATCTGAAGGATGCCGACTACATCCCAGGCTTGTACGCTGCGAAGACGCCGGAAGGCAAAGTGTACGGCATTCCTCACGGCATTAACCCGGTTGCGCTCGCTTACAACAAGAAAGTGTTTGCGGATGCGAATATCCCGCTTCCAAACGACAACTGGACATTTAACGATTTGATCGAAACTGCTAAGAAACTGACGAAGAACGGCGCTGACGGCAAGCCGGCGATTTACGGATTCGTGGGCAACTTTACGATTACGCAAGGTTGGTTCCCGTGGATCAAGCAGGCGGGCGGGCAAGCGCTGGACAGTACGCTGACGAAATCAATGTTTAACGATCCGAAGACGTTGACCGGTATTAAGCAGCTTGCGGATGGCGTCAAACAAGGCTACTTCACGAGCGACGACTTCCAGAAGGCGAACGGCGGCGAAATGCAAACGTTCGCGACCGGGAAAGCGGCGATGTATATTCTCCAGTACAGCAACCAGGTTGCGATCAACAAAAACTTCCCGGACGCAGACTGGGATGTCGTGAAGTTGCCTAAAGCTGTCGACGGCAAGCGCTACGTACCGATGGTAACGAACTCCTGGTTGGTGTCTTCCAAGGCATCGCAGGACGTGAAGGATGCAGCATGGACGTTCCTGAAATACTACTTGAGCGATGAATCGCAAAATATCTTGGCGTCAAGCGGCTCGTCGATCCCAGTCAAGAAGTCGGCGTTTGAAGTTATTGAGAAGTCGACCACCAAGCCGCTTAACAAGAAGGCGTTCACCGAAGGCATCGCCGAGGGCGGCGTTACGCTGGATGAGAACCCGAGCTGGACCGAATGGCGCACAGCGGCACAGCCGATCATCACGGACATCGTGAAGGGTAATATTCCTGCTGAGGAAGGTCTCAAGCAAGTTCACGAGAAAGTGCAAGCTGTGTTGGATAAAAACAAATAAGAATTCGCGACGAGCACAGTGAAAACTGGTCTCAAAGCGAAGTTAAAGCTGTAGGGCAGCCGGCAATTGGAGACGGATCGCGCGCGAAGAGTTGGCGATTCGTCTTCGTCTGGTTGTTACTTTTGAAATTAAAGTGAGTGTTCAAAAAGTCGGGTTTTCAGCACCGAGAAGATTGAGAGAAGCTGAAGAAGGAGGAACGGAGTGTAGGGAAAACCTACATGAGTACCGCACTTCGAAGGTGAACGCAAGATTCGATGTCGAGTCCGCTTCCTGGATTACTTCGTGATCAAAAGACGACTTTTTGAACTTCCTCTTAAAAGGTGGTGTCCGGATGCATAAACATAACTATTGGGGCTATATTTTCACGCTTCCTTTTACGATTGGCCTTCTCGTCTTCACGGTGTTTCCCGTCGTCTTCTCGGGGTATATCTCGTTCGCCGAATGGGATTTGTTTAATCCGCCTAAGTGGGTCGGGCTTGCTAACTGGAAGGATGTATTCGGGGAGAAAGTATATTGGATCGCGCTCCGAAACGTGTTGTACTTCGCACTTATTTTTGTCCCGTTGCAGACGTTGCTGGCGCTTGTGATCGCCCACCTGCTGAACCAGGGGCTCCGAGGTCAAGCGCTGCTCAGGCTGTTTTATTTTCTCCCTGTCGTAACGCCTTGGATGGCTGCAGGGGTGATATGGGCATGGATCTTCAATACGCAATATGGGGTGCTGAACTGGACGCTCTCGCTTGTTCATATTCCGGCTGTCAAATGGATCTCTAGCATGGACTGGTGGGTCGTCATCGGAAGCATCGCGCTCGTCAACGTGTGGAAGGGCGTCGGTTCCTCGATGATTTTATTGTTGGCTGGTTTACAAACTGTTTCCAAGGATATGAAAGAAGCGGCACAAATCGACGGAGCGAGCAATTGGAATTATTTTATCCGAATTGTGTTTCCTCTCGTCTCGCCGATGATCTATATGGTGTTGATCTTGTCCACGATTTCGGCTTTCCAGGCATTCGACGTGTTCCTTAGTATGTTTGGATCGCTGCTCGCTAACGTACCGGAACGTGCTTTGGTTCCTAATATGCTGATTTTTGGGCAAGCGATGCAGCAGTTCAAGATGGGGACGGCTTCTGCGGGCGCATGGGCTTTGTTTGCGATTATTTTGACCATTACGTTATTCCAGCGCTACTTCGAGAAAAGGTGGGTGCACTATGACTGATAACCGCGCAATCGGCAAAATCGTATCCTATATCCTCCTGTTTCTTGGGGCGCTGGTGATGCTGTTTCCGTTCCTCTGGATGGTGTCCACTTCGCTGAAGACAGTAGGAGCACTTAGCGCAATGCCGCCCCAGCTCATTCCTAAACCGCTCACTTTCGAGGCGTATAAAGAAGTTTGGGACAAAGTCAATTTCGGTCGCTATACCGTGAACAGTGTGTTGCTTGTCATTGTCGATATGTTGGGTACCCTGCTCTCCTGTTCGTTCGTTGCGTTCGGTCTGGCGATGTACGAGTTCAAGCTGCGCAAGCCGTTGTATATCGCGATGTTGGCGACGCTAATGATTCCGACGCAAGTTACGCTTGTCCCAAGTTATTTTATTTGGAAATCATTCCATGCGCTTGATACGTATTATCCCTTGATTATTCCTAGCTTTCTCGGCGGGGCATTCGGTATTTTCCTGATGCATCAATATTTTAAATCGCTCCCTAAGGAGTTGTATGAAGCCGCTGTCGTCGATGGGTACAGTCCGCCAAGAATTTTTACAAAAATATATTTACCCTTGAGCAAGCCAGCGTTGTCCGCACTCGGCGTGTTTACGTTTATGGGTGTGTGGAATAACGCGATGGGACCGCTCATCTATTTGCAAAATAAAGCGCTGTACACGCTCCCGATCGGCCTGCTTTATTTGAGAAACGACTCGAATATTAGTCAGACGGTCATTATGGCGGGAGCTGTGATTGTGACGATTCCGGTTATTATCGTGTACTTAGCCGCGCAGAAACAATTCATTCAGGGCATCGCGTCGACGGGGTTGAAAGGATGAAAATCACCGATTTGGAGACGTGGCGCTTGCGGGATTTCGATGTGAAAGATCAGCTTCGGCAGTATGTGTACAGCCGATCGTTGGCCGCTTTCGCCGCAGGCGATCGCGACCGGGACGCCATTGTGACGCAGGAGCAATTGGAGACGCGCAGGAAGACGATGCGAGCGAAGCTGCTGGAGCAGCTTGGCGGGTTGCCGTCATCCGACGCAGCGCTCGAACCTTGTGTGACCGAGACGGTTGCTTTTGCAGAATACCGGGTAGAAAAAATCGTCTTTCAAGCTCGCCCGCAAACGTATGTGACGGCTAATCTTTACGTTCCTGATGACGTTCGCTCCCCGCGAGGCGCAGTTGTGTTTGCTTGTGGGCATGACATGTTAGCGAAGCATAGCATTGAATATCAGAACGCGTGCCAATATCTTGTCGGGGCCGGGCTGATCGTTATGGCGATCGATCCGATCGGCCAAGGGGAACGGCTAAGTTACTACGATCCCGAGACGAAGCAAACAACAGTCGGCTGGGGGACGGGTGAGCATGAGCATGCCGGTGAGCAATGCTGGCCGCTTGGAGACKGGATTGCGCGATATTTTCTTCACGACATGATGCGGGCGATCGATTATTTGGTTACCCGACCCGAGGTCGATTCTGGCAAAATCGGCATCACCGGTAATTCCGGCGGCGGCATGCAAACGTGCATGGCGATGCTGGTCGACGACCTGATCGCGGCGGCAGCGCCGGGCACGTTCCTGTCGAGCCKGGAAGCGATTATGCTGTCCGGTAAGCCCCAGGATGCGGAACAAATTTGGCCGGGCATGACCGCCATCGGCTTCGATCACGAGGATAGCTTGCTGGCGATGGCGCCGCGTCCGGTGCTGGTACTCGCTTCGACGGACGATTTTTTTCCGATCGAAGGGACGCGAAGGACTGTGGAGCGGGCTCGGCGGTTTTGGGCAATGTGTGGCCACGCTGACGGGCTTGAGTTGTTCGAGGACGAGGCGGTGCACAAGTACACCGAGCATCATGCGCAAGCAGCGGCGATGTTCTTCGCGAAGCATTTGAACGGCGAAGCTCGCTCTGTTCGTCATGTGCGGCCAGCCTTGGCGGAGCCTTCCCTGCTATGGTGTACGGCGAGCGGTCAGGTGAAGAGTGACTACGCGGATACGCGGACTATATGGGAGGAAAATCGTGATCGCGCCGCTGAACTGGCAGTGATGCGGAGCAGGCTGTCCGAACAGGAACGCGAGCTCCAGGCCAGAAGCTGGCTGAAACAGAAAGTATTCGATGGTAGGTATGCGGTGTCGCTGAACGACAACGTAATGGGCGGCAGGCGTACGGTGCCGCTAAACCCCCGCTATCTCGCGTTACCGCTGGCGGATGAGCAATTGCGTGTGCGCAGCGTCTTCTGGCGAAGCCAGGAGCTGTTGTTCAGTCATGCGCTCGTATTCCGCAATGTGCAGCAGGGCGATGCGAGCCTCCCAGTTACAATCGCCGTCTGGAACGGCGGAACTTCACGGCTGCAGCCGCATATGCCGTGGATTCGCGAGCAATGTGCTGGCGGACGCATCGTTATGGTGCTTGATGTGGCGGGAGCCGGGGCGCTGGCGCCGAACCCGGTTAACACGTTCCCGGTAGACGCACCGTTCGGCACGATTCACAAGCTGGCGATGGACTTGTTCTGGCTCGATGACAGCTTGGCGGCGCTGCGGACATTCGATGTTTTGAGGGCGCTCGATATGGCTGAGTGTCTAAGAGGATGCGTACACGCGGACGATGATATTCACGTGTATACGCATGGGACGTTCAGTGTGTACGCCCAATTGGCGGCGGGCTTGGATCGCCGTGTGGCGAAGCTCGAGGTAGTCGGGGGCTGCCACAGCGTGAGTGAATGGGTGCAGGAGCGCCATTATGACATACAGGACCGTGTCGCGACGATCATGCCGGGCATGCTGCGTTATTTGGACTTGCCGGATTTGCACGACTGGAGAGACAGTGAGTTGGATTAGATTTAGATTTAGAGAAAAGGGAGAAACCGCCATGAAAAAATACGTCATCATAGGGGCCGGCGGTCGAGCGCTCAGCATGTTCGCAAGACCGCTTGTCACGGAACTGAAACCTTTTGCCGATCTGGTTGGGGTATGCGACATTAATCCGGTTCGGGCGAGCGTTTTGAGCGAGCAAGCCGGGAACGTGCCGGTGTTTGACGATTTCGACGTGATGCTTGCGGCAACGAAGCCGGACGCGGTGATCGTTACGACGCCTGACAGCTTGCATCACGAATACATTATTCGGACGCTGGAGGCGGGCTGCAACGCGATCTCCGAGAAGCCGATGACGACGGACGCGGAGAAGTGCCGCGCGATCATTGAGGCGGAGCAACGGACGGGTCGCAAAGTCATCGTCACGTTCAACTGCCGGTTTATGCCGTATGTTGTCCGGATCAAGGAGTTGCTGAAGGAAGGCGCGATCGGCGACATCCTGCACGTAACCTTGAACTGGTCGCTTGATACGGATCATGGTGCGGATTATTTTCGGCGCTGGCATCGGCAGATGAGCAATAGCGGCGGTCTGCTTATCCACAAGTCGACGCATCATTTCGACATGGTCAATTGGTGGTTGGACGACGAGCCGGACACAGTTTATGCCAACGGGGCGCGGCTGTTCTACGGTCCGACCCGCGAACAGCGCGGCCATACGTGCTCGACTTGTGCGCATACGAGCACATGCGATTTTTACTACGATGTCACAGCCGATCCGTTTACGAAATCGTTCTATAAGGATGCAGAAGCGCATGACGGGTATTTCCGGGATCAGTGCGTGTTCGGAGAGGACATTGATATTTATGACACGATGTCGCTAAATGTCAAGTATAAGAAGGGGACGCAACTATCGTATTCGCTCAACGCCTATAGCCCTTATGAGGGTTGGAGGGCAACGTTCGTCGGCACGAAAGGCCGAATCGAGGCGGAGGATTATCATAGCGGCCTTGGCTTGCAAGAACCGAACAATGTGATCCGTATTTTCAATCGCGCGGGAGAATTGCTGACCATGCAAGCCGCTAAAGCAACCGGCGCTCATGGCGGCGGCGACCAGCGTTTGCGGCGGATGATTTTTGCTGGCGACTTGGCAGACCCACTTGGTCAAATGGCTGGCTCGCATGCGGGAGCGATGTCTATGTTGATCGGCGCGGCGGCCAACGTCTCGATTGCGAGCGGAGAGCAAGTCGCGATCGGGGATTTGCGGCAGAGTTCTCTTCGCCCGATATCGTCTCGGATCAGAAGCTGACTCCAAACATCCTGATTTACAGGGATGCCTTCCTGACATCGAAAATGGGCTACGCTTCCGCCATGTCCTGGGCGTTGTTCGCGTTGATCATCTCGGTTACGCTCGTGCAGAAATGGTTTGAGAAGAGGTGGGTTCATTATGAGTAAACGGATTTCATGGAAGAACGGAATCATTCATATTCTGTTGATCATTGGCGGGCTCGTGATGCTGATGCCGTTCTATTGGATGGTCGTCACCTCGCTCAAGTCAAGTGGAAACGTGATGAAGCTACCTCCGCAGTGGATTCCGAATCCGATCGATTGGAGCTTTTATTCGACGGTATGGATCAAGGTGGACTTTGCGCGCTATATGCTCAACAGCTTTTTCATCGTCACGCTTGATATTATCGGCACCCTGCTGTCTTGCGCGATGGTTGCTTTCGGTTTGGCGATGTTCAACTTCAGGCTGAAAAAACCGCTCTATCTCGCGATGCTTTCCACGCTCATGCTGCCGGCGCAGGTGACGATGATACCGGGCTATTTCATTTGGAAATCGCTTGGCGGGCTTGACACGTATATGCCGCTTATCGTTCCGAGCTTCCTGGCCGGCGCGTTCGGCATTTTCCTGTTACATCAGTTTTACAAAAACGTGCCGAGAGAACTGTTCGAAGCGATGACGATCGACGGCTGCGGACCTTGGTGGGTGCTGTGGCGTATCTATTTTCCATTGTCGCGTTCGGCCTTGTCGGCGCTCGGGGTATTTACGTTCATGGGCGTTTGGAGCAATACGATGGGGCCGCTCTTATACCTGCATGACAAAAAAGATGTTTACGCTGCCGCTCGGCCTGCTCTTCCTGAGTAACGACGTCGGMGTTGAGCCCCAGCTGCTAATGGCCGGCGCGGTGATCGTCACGATTCCGGTCATTATTATTTTCATCATCGCGCAAAAGCTGTTCGTAGAGGGGATCGCTTCTACCGGGCTGAAAGGGTAAACGTGCGATGCAAACAAGCTCCGCTTCGTGCTGTGATTGGAAGCGTAATAGGGAGTGCGGTTCTTCATGCAAGAACGCAGGCTTCATGTAATCCCGAATATAGGGATGCCTTGATTCGAATGGTCTTCCAAGAAGACTGAGGTTCCATTCAGGACAAAGACATGGAAGTTACTGGCTGTTTCCGGAATGGGATGGTTGGTTTCCCCGTGTCTAAATCATAAATGAAAGGAGATCATTCCGCATCCTGAGCGGAACAAACGACGAATCATCGGTGAATCGCCCCCTGAATCCACATTTGAAAAATCGCCTTTAACAAAATCACTTTCATTCATATTCATAGGAGGGATAAAACATGCCGAGCGATACGTTCGAATCTGATTCGGGTATGCAACAGGCGGGAATTGAAAATAGAATTAGCCGGAGGAAACTAATTGCTTCCATCGGTATTGTAGGTGCAGCGACTGTGGCTTCAACCATGTTCGGACAAAAAAGCGTGTTCGGAAATGGTAATGGTAATGGAAATACGGTGACGCAATCAGTTTACGGTTCGGGCGTTGGTTGGGCTGGTACCTGTTGCATCCCTATTAAATTGGCCGATTTGAGAGCCAGTTCAGAACCGCTGTCCGACGATTTGTATTACATAACGGATGCCGGACAAGAAGGACATTTTATTGGCGATGCGTCCGATACGGTTTCGACTGATAATACGGGAACTGTTGTCGTCTCGGCATCCGGCGTCCGATACAAGCGCATCATTACTACGGATTTTGTGAATGTGAAATGGTTCGGCGCCAAGGGAGACGGGCTGACGGATGATACCGTGTTGGTTCAGAACGCCGATAATACGGCCGCAGCATTGTCCAAACGTTTATATTTTCCATCAGGAACTTACATGACTTACGGATTATTGCTCCATACCTCGTGGTTCAGCTACGAAGGAGCAACCGTAAAAAATAATTCGCCGGGATCCAATAGATACAACTTTTTGAGAATAACCGGACAAAACGGCATCGAAATCGCGGGATTGACGTTCGATGGAGCGGTAAGCCCGGATCCGGTGGCTTGGAGCAGTTCCAACTACGATTCTTTTACCGGTGCCCTTGCTTTTGTTGTATACAGCAGCAGTAACATTCACCTGCAGCAGTGTGTATTCCAAAATAGCGTGATGTCGACGTTGAGGGTTGAAAGTTGTAATTCGGTTACGGTCGTCGATTGTACGATGAGAAAAGCCAGAGGAAATTTCGGTGACGCTGTTTACGTGGTCGGTAGCCGCAATGTCAAATTTGACCGCTGTTTGGCCGAAGACTATACGCGCATCGGGTTCGTCTCTGAAAGTAAGAGTACCAATCTGTCTTACTCGCAATGTTACGCTCGTTTCGGACATGATCAGTCCAAGCTTTACGGAGGAGGCGAATATAATACTGGATTTTGGGCCGAAAATTCGGAGAACGTAACGTATTCCCAATGCGTGGCCGAAAATAACACCCAAAGCGGCTTTACGGTAGCGCCGGGGGCCAACCGACTCCATGAATCGGCAGCGGCGGCTTTCGTGCTTGACTCTTGTATCGCTATCGATAATTTGTATGGGGTTATCGCAGACGATAGTCTGGCCAATTGTTTTTCAGTCACATGCTCCGGTTGTTACGTAACGGGCTCCAGATATGGAGTTGCGGTAAATGCGTGCCATCCGAACGATGTGGTGAGGCTGAATGAATGTTCGATCCAATTGCGCGTAAGCGCGCCCGGACAGCTGGCCGTGGGAATTATATGTAGCGGCAACGAATCTCAATCAACGATTCAAATCAGTAATTGCACGTTCGATCATAACGGAATGGATATGAATGCATTCGCATCAAGTGCGTCATCCTCCGGAGATATCGTTGTGTACAATCAAGCCAAGTTTCATATGCATATCGACCGATGCACCTGCGTCGCCACTTCCGAACCGCTTTATTTGAAAGCGCTTAATGGTACTCCATTATTGAAAGCAGCGAATAGTTTCTTGGCGATTCCGATGCTCTTTAATTTTCTGGGGGCCTATTTTGACAATTGTAAGTTTTTGGGAAATAATCATGTATTTGGAGGTTTCTCTGCGACAGCTGAGATCCAATTTCACAAATGTTCCGTCTTCGGAGGAATGCATCTCACGACAACCGGACGGATCCTTTTTGATGATGTAAGGTTTGCTTTATCAGGCACACAAATGATATTCATTGCGAGAACAGCTGAAAATAAAAATATACTTCTTGAATTTGTTAATTGCCGCTTTGAAAAGGATATCGATACTTCCGATTATATTGTCCGTATTCAAGAAGAAGGAACAATAAAGCCGACTACGTTGTTCAAGGGTTGCGTTTTTTATAATGTAAATGATGTCATAACCTCGACTAATACGTTTGTTTGGATTGTCCGGGCAGGAACAAATTATTATTACTCGGAGTGCTTTTCAGACGATACCGTGCAAAAACCTTTGAAAGTGAACACGTCGCTTACAATACCTTCCGGGAATGTGATGCTGGATCTCCATTAAATCATTCGATTTGGTTTGGTCCGTTTCGCTTGAAACAGTACTTTGAGGAGGAGGTGTATATGGAAGAAAGGGAAATTCGTTTTAATTGGCTTAATTTATAGGTTTTGCGGAATAAGGGAAATCGATTACTTAGAAACGGGAGGTTCAAGATGCAACGAATTCGGTTTATCGGAACGAAGTTTATTCTATTGCTTATTTTGAGTCTGATGCTTCCTTCATTTGAATCCGTATTGAATCTGGGGTCTGTAGCGCATGGCGCGGAAAATTCGGATTCTGGCAATTTGACTGACATTAAAGGACATTGGGCGGAAAAGCAACTGTTGGATTGGTCTGCCCGGGGATATATTCAAGGGTATGCGGATGGTGCGTTCCAGCCGGACAACATCGTAACCCGTTTGGAGTTTATGGCATTTGTCAACCGATCATTCGGATTTACCGAGAAGGTACCCATCCATTTTCGGGATCTGGCAGCTTCTAATTGGGCCTATGATGAAGTAGCCAAGGCGGTTGCCGCCGGATATATCGAAGGATATGAAGACGGAACGATCGGTGCGGATCGTCCGATTAGCCGTCAGGAGACGGCTATCATGATTGCCAGGCTGATCCGGTTGGACGGTACGGTCTATCGCGCCGCTACCGGTCGATTTAGCGATACAAGCGCCATTGCCGAATGGAGCAGGGAGGCCGTAGGGGCGGCGGCCAATGCCGGCTTATTGGAAGGATATGAAGACGGCAAATTTAAACCGGAAGCGCCGATTACCCGTGCAGAGGCTGTCGTTATCCTAGACCGCACAGTTGCAGTAAGATATACGGCGACCTACGATCAAGAGGGAACATACGGACCGTCCGAAGGAGTCGAAACCGTCAGACGGGACGTTGTGGTAAATGCTGCCGGCATTTCCTTGCGGAATATGCGAATAACCGGCAACCTGATTCTGGCTGAAGGAATCGGCGCAGGTGAAGTATTCCTGGAAAATGTGACGATTGAAGGAACGACGACAGCGAAAAGCAAGGGAGTCCAGTTGAATGTCGGCGAGGGATCGACGATTGTGTCTCTTTTGTTGGAGGCAGTGGCCAAAGTTACAGGAAAAGGCCAGATCCAAAAAGCTGTCATAAGCGAACAGGCGAAAGCTTCAACATTCGAGAAGAAACCGGATAAGGTGGAGGGAGCAGGTTCGACATCGCCGTCGCCAACGCCAACGACCAATGGCGGTGATAATGGCAACGATACCCCATCTGCACCGACACCATCGACTGCGCCTACTGCGAAACCTTTGGCCATCGTCTCGCAAGGGCAAGCCCATGCTGTCATTGTCAAGCCGGTGCAGAGCGATAGGGAAATAAACGAAGCGACAGCGGCAATTGCTGACTATATCGGTCGTGCGACTGGCGTAACACTATCGGTATATACGGTCGATCAACTGGAAGGGATGATGTTGGATCCCTCTACGGTTACGATACGGATTGGAGCCGGCTCCTACACCGAAGATCGGGAACTTGCAGATGAAGTGGGAGCTTTGCATCCTGACGGATTTATAATCGTTCCTGATAACAACCAGTTGATCATCGCAAGTCCGACGCTGATTGGAACACGTAATGGCGCATACGCCTTTTTGGAGAAATATGTAGGTGTTACGTGGCTATTTCCGGGGGAAGAGTGGGTTGATGTTCCGCATCTGGACGAACTGCTTCTGCCAAACGAACGTTGGAAAGATGAGCCAACAGCGTTCTCGTTAAAGCGCACGATGAATATGGGCAGCGAGTCGGTTTATGGCACGCTTCGTACAGATTGGCAACGCCAGAACCGGACGATTTCGGCATCTGACATCGCACTTGGCCATAACCTTTTCAATGTTTTCCCGGTTCAGAAATATGGAGATACGACAAAGTATCCGAATTTTTATCCGAATAATAAGCCGCCTGCTCCTGGTGCAGACGTGGGATGGCAGCCGTGTTACAGCAATCCGGCTACTGTTACAGAAGCGGTATACAATATAAAAGAGTTCTTCCGAAATAATCCGAAAGCAAATTCTTTCTCTCTTGCTGTTAACGATATAGGGGGCTATTGCGAAGGAAGTCCTGCTCATCCTTTATATCCGAACAAGGTCAATTCAGTCGGCAGGCAGGACATGTCGGACATTTATTACAAATGGGTGAATGAGGTTGCCGAAGGTGTACTGGCGGACTATCCGGACAAATGGTTTGGTGTTTATGCGTATGAGGAAGTTGCGGATGTTCCTTCGTTCAAGTTGAACCCGCGTGTCATTCCTGTGATAACGAAGGATCGGTTAGCCTGGGTTGACCCGGAAGTGGAAGCGCGAGGCAAAGCGCATATGGAAGCTTGGAGTGAAAAGGCGACACAATTGGGCTGGTATGATTACATGCTGAGTTATGTATATCCGCTTCCGCGTGTTTATCCGCATCTGCTAGAAGAGTTGTACACGTATGCACAGGAGAAAAATGTGCTCGTACACCACTGGGATATGCATCCTGTGCTCGGGGACGGCCCTCAGCCCTGGCTCATCGCCAAGCTCGGCTGGAGTATGGAGCAGAGTGCGGATACATTACTCGATCATTGGTATCAAGCAGCGGTAGGTCTGGAAGCGGCTCCGTACTTGAGAAAGTATTTTGATCTGTGGGAACAATTCTGGAGAACGAAGGCAACACAGTCATCCTGGTTCCAAGCTTCCAAGGATGACACCTACTTATCGATGAGAAATGACTCGTATTTAGCGCTTGCAAGAGACGAGCTCATTCAAAGTCGCTCCTTGCTTGAATCGGTACTCACTAAGGCTCAGACGGCGCAACAAAAAACAAGAGCGGGGCAGTTATTGCGCCAATTGGAATATTACGAAGCTTCTGGGCTCTCTTATCCGCGTCAGATCCAAAAGCCGACTAGCGATAACGACGTGTTGGCACTGTTGAACGATATGGAACAAACATTAGAAGATCGATTAAAGTTGGTGAAGCGCCGGCCGGAACTCATTGCCGAATATAACCAAAGCCCGACGCTAAGATACCCTGCCGATCMGATTTCATACGGGGAAACTTGGTCCGGTTGGAATGCAGATGAACTATGGCATGTCAAACATTACCTAGAGGATCACGGTCCTTTGGATGAGAATAACGCGATTATGCAACGCATTCACGCTTTCCAGAAAGACGCTTCCAAGCCGAAGCTTCGCGAATTCGCGAATTTGCTAGATCGCACCAATATCGGGCAGTCTTTAGCTGTCGATGCTTCATTCGAGGAGTCTGGTATTCCTACTTGGAATAAATGGCGGCCGGATAATAAGGCGAATATCGAAGTTACGGATGAACAGTCGTTTAGCGGAACACACAGTTTGCGTTTCACAAACGCCAAGCAAGCTGGTGTGTGGAAGTTTGTGGATGTTAATCCGGGATTATTGGCTTCTTCCGTCAAATTTTTCACGCCGGCAGGGATAACCAGCAAAGGGATCGTTCAAATCGTCATTGAGCTCCATACCGGGAAGGATAAATTGGTGTATTTCTCCAAATCGATAATATTAGCCGATCATGCCGGGCAATGGACGGAGATCAACTTCTTGGAAGAAATGCCAGCGCAAATTAACGGTCGCGATATTCAAAATATTCTAATCAACACGCAAGTTAGTAATGCAGAAGATGCCACCGTCTATTTGGATGACCTTGGGGTTTATCAAGCTCGAAACGGCGGCGCAGCAAATTTGATTGACGTTGTAAATGGCTATATCCTTGCAGAGAAGTTGACCGGCGCCCAAGCTCAGCCGATGCTTGGATTACTCGAATCGGCCGATCAAAAATATCAGCGGAATGAGATTGAACCCTATGTAGATCTTCTTGCTGATTTCATCGCAGAAGCGGAGCGGCTTCGGTCTACTGACGTATTAGGCGAAGCCGACAGTCAGGCTATCGTTGACGGAGCGTATGCGCTGATCAGAAAACAGATTAATCTTCAGCTCTCAAGTGAAGAGATCAAGGTTACGCGTGCAGGGACGTATAAGGTTCCAGTAACGATCAAAAATAATGGTTCCGTCCCTCTGAATGTTGAGCTTTCCGGCACGGGGGCGAATGGGATTCAACTCCAGTTTGCCAGCCCGGTTACGATTCCTGCCAACCAGTCGTTGATGGTAGAAGGAACATTAACCGTCCCTGTGGGATTGGGAGAAGGCGACTACTTCGTGGAAATTCGTTTGGGAATGGGCGGCAAGGATGCGCTGCATACAAGACTCAAGGTAGCGTATTACGCAAACTTGTTGAATAATCCCAGCTTTGAAAAGGTGAGTACGACGAATCCCTTACTTCCAAGCGATTGGTCCTCGACAAAAATGGAGCGATCGAATGAGCAGGCGCATAGCGGAAGCTATGCTGTCAAAGCGACGCCTGATCCGGGGAATCCGGGACTAGCGATAGAAGGCCGTTCACACAATGTTGCGATTACTCCCGGAGCTAAATATCGTTTGAGCGGGTGGGTGTACAGCGAAAATAGCAAAGCAAGATTTGGCTTACGCCAAACGAATCAGACGAGTGCATCCTTGAGTTATAGCTATACGCCGATCAGCACCTCTGGTCCGGGATGGCAGTACCTTGAATTAGAACTTGTCCCCCGAGCAGATGCAACGATTCTCCAGGTTTATTTGAGATTAGAGCCAAACGTTGGAGCGCCTGCATGGTTCGACGACGTGAAGCTTGAAATCATTCCAACGCCGTAGTGAAAAACGCGTATATCCTTTTGCTGAGGATATGCGCGTTTTGCCTAGGTTCATCATACGTACAATGCAATGCTTCCATGCTGATGGCCGCTTGTTCCCGGAGCCAAATATAAGCTGACGGGCTGGGTGAAGACAGAAGCGACTGCAGGCTCGGTTGCACTTGGCGTGCGCCAAATCGACGCCGGCGGTGCGTCTATGACCTACACGTGGACGGAAGCGGCGAAAACCGGCGATTGGACGAAGGTCGAGGTCGTCTTTACGGCCCAGGCAAATACGAAGCGCGGAGCGGTATTCTTTAAACTCGATCAGGCCGCGAACGGTTGTGGTGCAAGAATATAAAATGGATAGAAAATACCTATAAATTGTAATTTAACTATGCCACTATACCAAATATTTTATTGAGCCATTCTACGGAAGATAGGACAGACGAATTATTTTCCGCCTGCCCTTTACTAATCATATGCATAGCCTCGATTCCCCTCAACGTCTGCTCTGCAGTGTGAAACGTTTTGAAACCAAGCATTGGTTTTGTGATTTTCTTTATGAATCGATGATCTTGCTCCACAATGTTGTTTAAATACTTTGTCTGTCTAACCAAAGTTCCTTTAGGCATGGCTTTTTCATTTATTAATTCTTGTATGGCTGGTGGATATGTCGGGTTTTTATCCAAAGTGATCACACGTGGTAATTGATTATGTGGTGAGGTGAATGCTTTTGTGAAGAAACGCTTAGCTGCTGGCATATCTCGATTTTCGGATAACATAAAATCAATCGTTTTCCTCATAGAATCAACCGCTCTATATAAATACTTCCATTGACTTTGATGTACGTTTCGTCCGTTCTGTACGAATCATTTGTGGGTTTTAAATAGGGGCGGATTCGTTTGTCTATTTCGGGCCCAAACTCATGGACCCATCTCATGATCGTCGTATGGGAAATCTCTAATCCCCGCTCACTCATTATTTCTACGATGTCTCGATAACTTAAACTATATTTTAAATACCATCGCACGGTTAGTAAAATGATTGCTGACTCATATTGCTTCCATTTAAATAAATCCAATTTGGTTTCCATAAGTTGCTCCATCCCATGTCTTCATTATCAGTTACGTTATCATGTATTAGAGCTTTGCACCACTACCCGTCGGGTTCTGTGGGGGTTCGGCCACAAGTTGGGAGACTCTTCTACCCAGAGACTTTCTTTTCTGCTCGATTCTTATTACTCCTTTTTTTAAAATTAACGGGCTTTGGTTATCTGAGAGGAGTTAAAAATTAGGTCGTGAGCCACTCGTACAACAGGGATTGGCATGGCATCGAAAAGTGATTTACAAGATAATTCCGTTATGTTATGTTTTAAATGAAACATTGGTTTCGTTTGATGAAACAAAGCGAGGGATGTTATGAAATTACTTACTTTTTTCAAGGGAATGGAGCTGCATTTTGGGGTCCATACCAGAAAAGGCGTGCTTGATGTGACGAGCGCGATCTCGACGGCTTCCCAGGATAACCTTGTCCCGCTGACGATGATGGATGCGATTGCAGGCGGGGCGGAAGCGCTGAACAATCTCGATCAGTTTGTTGAGCGGATTCTTGCTGATGCAGACAGTTCCTCGTTGCTGCTGGATGAAGCCAATTTGACGATGGGACCGTGTGTGACGCATCCGGGCAAAATCATCTGCGTAGGTCTCAATTACCGGAAGCATGCGGAAGAATCGCAAATGGCGGTTCCCCAGTACCCGATCCTGTTCAACAAGTTCAACAACACCCTTACCGGTCATGGGGCCGATGTCGCCTTGCCCAAAGTATCTGCGAAAGTGGATTACGAAGCGGAGCTCGCGATTGTCATCGGTAAAACGGCGAAATATGTACCGAAGGAAGCTGCGCTCGAGCATGTTTTTGGCTACTGTTGCGTCAACGACTTGTCTGCGCGCGACCTGCAAATGCGTACAAACCAGTGGCTGCTGGGGAAATCCTGCGACGGATTCAGCCCTCTCGGGCCGTACCTTGTTACTACCGATGAAGTTGGAAACCCGAACGACCTGTCGATCCGAAGCACTGTCAACGGTGAGCTGCGGCAAAACTCCAACACGTCCGACATGATCTTTTATTGTGACGAGATCGTTAGTTACATCTCACAGCATATGACACTTCTGCCTGGTGATATCATCCTCACCGGCACTCCGGAAGGCGTCGTACTAGGCTATCCGGAAGAGAAACAAGTGTGGCTGAAAGACGGCGATATGGTAACCATTGAAATCGAGAAACTGGGATCGCTGACGAACAGGATGATTGCGGAAGCTTGAAGATGAGCGGGGGAGGAGATGGAAGGTGGATAATCGCCTGGAATTGATTGCAGCCGGAAGAGCGAAGCTCGGGGAAGGGCCTTGTTGGGATGCCGACAACCGAGTGCTGTATTGGGTCGATGTCACAGGTAAAAAGCTTTTTACGTATCAGCCGGTTACGGGTGTTCATCAGGAAGCCGAATTTGACCGCTTGATCGGGGCAGCCGTCCCGAGAAGCAGCGGCGGGCTGATGCTGGTCATGCAGGACGGCTTCCATTTCTTCGATCCGAAAAGCGGTGCCCTGACGAAACTGTGCGACCCTGAAGGCCACTTGCCGGACAATCGCTTCAATGACGGCAAGTGCGATGCCCTCGGACGGCTGTGGGCTGGAACGATGAGTATGAAGGGCGACAAGGCAGCGGGAACTTTATATTGCCTGGACACGGATTTGAGCGTTCGAGCGGTCGTTGAACAAGTCGGAATTTCCAACGGGCTAGACTGGAGCCCTGATAATACCATCATGTATTATATCGATTCGGTAACGAAACGGGTTTCGGCCTTCGATTTTGATTTGTCCGCAGGAACGGTAGGCAATCGGCGGACGATTGTGACGATACCAGAGGACGATGGACTCCCTGACGGTATGACCGTTGATAGGGAGGGGATGATTTGGGTCGCGCAGTGGGGAGGCAGCAAAGTTTCCAGGTGGAATCCTTATACAGGCGAGCTGATGGAGATCGTCCCTGTACCGGCATCACTCGTCACCTCGTGCGCATTTGGCGGCGAAAAACTGGATGAATTGTTTATCACGACGGCAAGAGAAGGGCTGGATGATCAGACTTTGCGTGGGCAACCGCATGCAGGAGGTCTGTTCAGGCTTAGAACACGAGTCGCAGGATTGCCTGCCAACCGTTTCGGAGGGTAATCGCTGCTGATCGATCGAGGACTTATTGACATTTCTATTGTGAGTGGAGGGGCTATATGTCATCGTTTCTAAAGGATCTCGAGACCCCGGCCGTTGTGATCGACTTGGACCGGTTGGAGGACAACCTCCGTCGAACGGCGGAAATTGCGGCGCAAGCCGGCGTGAAGTTGAGACCCCATATCAAGACCCATAAAAGCGTCTGGATTGCCAAACGGCAACTGGAACTCGGCGCCTGCGGCATTACCGTTGCCAAGCTTGGCGAGGCAGAAGTGATGGCAGATGCGGGGATTCGCGATATTTTGGTCGCGTATCCGATTATCGGCAAGAGCAAGCTCGCGAGGCTGGCCTCGCTCATGGAGAAGGCGAAGGTGATCGTCAGCGTGGATAGTATCGAGGCGGCTGCAGGATTGGCCGAGCTCGGGAAATCGCTGGGCGTGCGGATTCCGCTTTATCTCGATGTCAATTCCGGACTGAACCGCTGCGGAAGGGAGCCCGGCGCCGAGTCCGCTGAACTTGGGCTGCGCATCGGTGAACTGCCCGGGCTTGACCTTATCGGGCTGATGACTCATGCCGGACATGTGTACGGCATGCCGGCGGCGGAAGGCTGCCGGGAGGTCGCGCACGCGGAAGCACATGCGCTGCTGCTGACGCAGGAGCAGCTTCGGCTGCAAGGGATGGACGTGAAGGAGATCAGCGTTGGCTCCACCCCGACCAGCAAATTTGCCGCAGAGCTTCCAGGCATAACGGAAATTCGCCCGGGCGCTTATGTGTTCGGCGACGGATCGCAGCTTTATCCCGGCACGATTATGGAAGCGGAATGCGCAATGCGCATCTATGCGACCGTTGTCAGCACACCGCGTCCCGGAACGGTCATCATCGACGCAGGCTCCAAGACGCTGACGACAGATGTCAGCGTGCATCGTCCCGGGTACGGCTATATGCCGGAGTATCCGTCCGCCGTCATTGAACGGCTGAGCGAGGAACACGGCATCGTTCGGACAGAGGCCGATTGCCCGCTGCGGATCGGTGATGTTGTCTCGATCATCCCGAATCATTGTTGTACGGTCACTAATTTGCACGACCAATTGCTCGGTGTGCGAGGCGAAGGCGTTGAACGCCCTATATCCGTTGATGCACGCGGCAAAATCAAATAAGCGAAGGAGTAAACCTCTATGTCTCAATGGATTCATACCGATCAAGCCCCTAACTTTCCACTCCCATTCTCACAAGCCTTGCGTGCTGGCGATTTCGTCTATGTTTCGGGTCAAGTAGGTGTCGATCCGGAAACGCGCCAAGTGGTTGGCTCTACAATCGAAACGCAGACTCTGCAGTCTCTGCGCAACATCGAGATCATCTTGGCTGCGGCGGGCTTGACCCTCGATCATGTCGTCAAAGTGAACGCGTATCTTTCGCGACTGGAGGATTTCCCGGGCTATAACAAGGTGTATGAAAGCGTGATGAAGCGCCCGTTTCCGGCGCGCACCTCGGTGCAAAGCGGCATTGGCGACTATCTGGTGGAAATCGATGTCGTTGCGTACGTTCATACCGTGCGCGGTGAAACGAAAGGGTGAATTGCGTGGAGCTTGAAACGTTATCCCGACGTATCGGCCAGTGGGTTCAAACGAATCGCGAAGAAGCGGTTGAACTTGCGCAATGCTTGGTCAGGATTGAAAGCGTGAATCATCCACCTCATGGAAACGAACGGGCCTTCCAGCACATGGTGGCCGAATGGCTGAGGTCGGAAGGTGCAGAAGTGGAAGTTTACGACATCCGTTCGGTGCCGGGGCTCGAGGCTCATCCTGGCTATATGCAGGGCCGGGATTATGCCGACAGACCTAACGTCGTCGGACGATTCCGGGGCGAGGGGGGAGGCAGGTCGCTGATGTTTTCAAGCCACGCAGATACGGTGCACGAAGGTAGAAAACCATGGCGGTTTCCTCCATTCAGCGGCGTGATTGAGAACGACAAGTTGTATGGACGCGGCGCATACGATATGAAAGGCGGCTTGGCCGCCTCGCTCATGGCGATCCGTTGCTTGCGCGATTTGGGCGTTAAGCTAAAGGGCGACGTCATCGCCGAAAGCGTCGTCGATGAAGAGTATGGCGGCTCCAATGGGGCGCTGGCTGCCCGGTTACATGGACCGGATGCGGATATGGCGATCATCCCGGAGCCAAGCAATTTGAAGCTGTACCCGGCCCACCTGGGGGGTGGTGCCTGGAAAGCAGCGTTCACAGGCAAGAACGGCATCGTCTTCAACGGCGAACAGATTGTCAACGCACTGGATGCTGCAGTTGACTTTGTTCGATTATTGCGGGAGTTCGGAGATCATTTGCGAAACCGCTATCCGGCGCCCGAGTTGTGGCGCAGCAGCAAGGAGGCGGAGGTCGCCACGCTTAAGATCGTGACCGGGGATCCGAATCGCGAAGTGACGGAAATGTCCGACACCGGCGAGGTGCGATTCTGGATCGAAGGCTATCCGGGGATGACCGGGGACGGGATCATCGGGGAGCTTTGGTCGTTTTACGAGTCCCGGCTTGACGCGTTCCCGATTCTTCGCTCATGCCGGCCCGTTATTACGCCGATGATTCGTTACCTCGAGGCGAGCGCTTTGCCGGATGACGAGCGAAGCCGGACTTTTCTTGAAGTCGCCGCATCTGCGGGGGAACGCTCGCTCGGGAAGCCTTGCGGCGAACCGATGGGAGCGCCTTTCACTTGCGACGCCTTTATGTTCAATCTGTATAGCAGCACGCCTGCGCTTGTTCTCGGTCCGACAGGCGGCAACGCGCATGCGCCTGACGAGTATTTGGACATTGACAGCTACTTGAGCCTTATTGCATGGTATGCGGAGCTGACGGCGGAATGGTGCGGAATTTGCGCAATGGCTGATAGGGAGGTTAAGGCATGATTACACAGGAATCGGTGCAGATCGCCGTCGCGGGCATTTTGCATGAAACCAATACGTTTGCGCCTGGGCTTACGGAATTGGCGAACTTCAAGGGAGAATGGGTCGCAGGGCGCGAGGCATTCTACGAACGCTACAGCGGTACCCGCACCTCCATGGGCGGTGTCATCGATGCGGCTGACCTTCATGGCATCGAGCTGAAGCCGGGGGTATATGCGGCGGCTACGCCCAGCGGGATGGTGAGCAGCGAAGCGGCGGATGAGCTGATCGATGCGGTTGTGGCATCGATTGACCCGGAAGCTTCCGGCCTCGTGCTCATTATGCACGGTGCGATGGCGTCCGAGCAGTATGGCGATCTGGAAGGCGAATGTCTGCGGAGAATCCGCGAAAAGCGCGGCGCCGCATTTCCAATCGCCATAACGATTGATCTTCACGGCAATGTTAGTCCCGCGATGGTGCGTCTTGCTGACGTAATCGTTGGCTACGATACGTATCCCCACATCGATATGCACGAGCGCGCAGAAGAGGCGTTCGGTCTTCTGGTGCGGATCATTCGCCGGGAGATTTCACCTGTGCGTTCTTATTCGCATACGGGCATGCTGGTCGTTCCCCAGGCGATGATGACTGAAGAGGGAAGCATGAAGTTGCTCATGGATCGGGCGTTTGACATGGAAACGAATCCCCATGTACTGAACGTGACGGTTGTCGGCGGATTTCCTTATTGCGATGTAGCGGATGCGGGTATGTCGTTCATCGTCACGACGGATGGCGATCAGGAGCTCGCTGAGCGTTGCGCCTCCGAGCTCGCGCAGATGGCGATCGGAATGAAAGACCTGTTCGAGATCGACCAAATGCCGCCGGCCAGCGCGGTTTCTGCGGCGCTGGCCGAGCCGCTGGGCCCGGTCATTCTCGCCGAGGGGTCCGATAATGTCGGCGGCGGCGCCCCTGCCGATGCGACGCATGTGCTGGCTTGCTTGACGAACGTTCAGCAGAAGGCACTAGTCGTCATCAGGGACGAGGCGGCCGTGCGCCGTGCGTTTGAGATCGGCATTGGCGCCACCTTCGAAGGCAAGGTCGGAGGAAAAAGCGATCGGCTGCATGGCGAACCCGTTATGGTGAACGGCAAGGTGCGGCTCTTGTTCGACGGGAAATATCGGCATATCGGTCCGTATATGACCGGCGGACGGGCGGACATGGGGAACACGGCAGTCGTCGAGTGTGGACAGTTGACGCTGGTGCTGACGGAGAAGCGGGCAGCGCCATGGGACTTGGGTCATGTCCGGAGCGTCGGCTTATGGCCGGAAGACTTCAAAATTATTGTCGTCAAATCGGCCATCGCTTGGCAAGCCGCGTTCGGCCGGTTCGCCAAACGCGTCATTCACGTCGATTCGCCTGGATGCTGCAGTGCGAATTTACGGCATTTCGAGTATCGTCAGGTGCGGAGACCGGCCTATCCGCTTGACGCAGAGCCGAATCTGATTCTTGATTGATCGAAGGAGGGACAAGAGATGTCCAGAAATTATGAAACATCACAACGGCTGTTGGCCGAATCCAAACGCTATTTGTCTGGAGGTGTGGCCTCCTCGCTGCGCAGCGCGATGAAGCCGACGCCCCTGTTTGCGGAGTCCGGCAGCGGGCCGCGCGTCCGAGATGTGGACGGCAATGCCTATATCGATTATCTGCTCGCTTATGGTCCGCTGATTCTCGGCCATGCTCATCCATCCTTGATGGAGGGTGTGGGCGAAGCGCTGCGTAACAGCGTCACGTATGGCTTGCAGCATAAGGGTGAGATCGAGCTCGCAAAGCTGCTGACGGAACTGCTTCCCTGCGCTGAACGGGTAGCGCTCAGCGGCTCAGGGACAGAGGCCGTCATGCTGGCGCTCCGTCTTGCGCGAGCTTACACGGGCAAACGGAAAGTTGTCCGCTTTCACGGCCATTACCACGGTTGGTCGGATGCGATTTTCACCTCGTTTCCAAGCGCAGATATGCGGCAATCCGCGGCAGCCGGCGCTGCCGACAGCCATATTGTTCCCGGTACTGGAGGGCAAAGCGAGCTCAGTCTGCAGGACATCATCTTGCTGCCTTGGAACGACGCTGAAGTGCTGGAAGCGGTGTTGCGGCAGGAAAAAGATGATATTGCGGCGGTCATCACGGAACCCGTGATGTGCAACTCTGGCTGCATCCATCCGAAGCCTGGCTATATGCAGCGGATGCGTGAATTGACCGACGAGCTTGGTATCGTCATGATTATGGATGAAGTGATTACCGGTTTCAGGCTCGGTCTCGGAGGGGCTCATGGCAAGTTTGGACTGATGCCGGATCTGGTCACGATCGGCAAGGCGATGGGGGGAGGCATCGCGATCAGCGGCGTGGCCGGAAAGGCAGACATTATGGCGCTGATCGAAGACGGAACCGTCAGCCATTTGGGCACGTTGAACGGCAACTGCGCGGCAACGGCGGCGGCGTTGGCAACGCTTGGCGAACTGGGCAAAAACGGCGGTTCGGTATACCAGCTGATGGAGCAAACGGCCGACAAGCTGGTGCAGGGCATCCGATCGCTTCTGGTCAAGCGAGGCATTCCCGGCTTGATCAACCAGGCAGGCCCCGTGTTCCACTTGATGTTTACGGATGAAACCAAGGTGGAAGATTTCGTCTCGTTCAACAAGCGGGATGCCTCTCGCTATGTCAGGTTCGCCGAGCGGTTGCTCGAGGAAGGCGTGCTTGTCCGTGCAAGCGGCTTATGGTATGTTTCGGCGTCACATGGCGAAGCGGAAGTTGAGTCGACGCTCGAGTCGGTCGATCGGGCGTTGGCAGGCTTGTAATTCGTGGATGTATGACAGGTCGGGTGCAAGAAGGAACAGAAGAGAGGTTAACGAGATGAGACTAAGCGGCAAAATTGCTTTGATAACGGGAGGCTCCGCGGGGATTGGCAAAGCGATTGCTGCCCGCTTCGGAGCTGAGGGAGCTTGCATTGCCATAACGGGGCGGGACAAGGAAACGCTGGAGCAGGCAGTTGCCGAAATCAAAGAGCAAGGCGGGGACGCCATTGCGATTTGCGGCGATGTGCAAAGGGCGGCCGATGTGGCGAACATGGTTCGGACGGTTCAGGATCAGTGGGGGACGATTGACGTGCTGGTCAACAATGCGGGAATCTGTCGCACCTCCCCTTTCCTGGACATCAGCGAAGAGGACTGGGAGCAGCACATGGCGATCAATCTGAAAGGCACGTTTCTCGTCGGTCAGGCTGTCGCGCGGGAGATGGTGAAACGCGGGCAAGGCGGCTCGATTATCAACATGTCGAGCGTAAACGGTCTTGCGGCGGAAGCGGATCAGGCGCACTACAACGCGACCAAAGGGGGCATCAACTTGCTCACCATGTCGATGGCGCTCGAACTGGCGCCGCTCGGCATACGCGTCAATGCCTTGTGCCCGGGAATGATCGAGACGCGGCTGACCAAGCCGCTGATCGATAACCCAGTTGCGCTCGGGCCGTACTTGCACACGATCCCGATGGGGCGCGTCGGACAGCCGGATGAAATCGCCGATGCGGCGCTGTTTCTCGCCTCCGGCGATTCGCGCTATATGACGGGCCATTGTCTGGTAGTTGATGGAGGGCAGTTCATTAAGTTATCCTAATAATGGACGATCAGACTCGCCCTAGGCGGTAGACGGAGGAACGAGCAATGAACAAGGAAGAGGAAGAGAAACAGGGACGCTATACGATCCAATCGATCGACAAAGCGCTGGATCTGCTCGAACTGCTGGCCGATCGCGGGTCCCTCAGCTTGATCGAATTGAATGAACTGCTGGAACAGCCCAAATCGTCGACATACCGGATTGTGCTTACGCTTGAGAACCGGGGATTCATCAGCCGCAGCGACGAGGATGGCAAGTATTGCCTCGGGTACAAGCAACTGATGCTGACGCGAAACTTGCTGGAGCGGAATACGCTCCGCTCGGCGGCTTTGCAGGAAATGAAGCGGTTGTCCGAACGGTACGGCGACACGGTCAATTTGGGAGTTTTGGTGGGGGGCAGCGTTCTCTATGTGGAAATTATCGAAAGTACACATGCGCTGCGCATGACGGATGCCATCGGATCACGGTCGCCGTTTCACGCCACGGCA
The DNA here is from genome assembly GCF_056398345.1 of Paenibacillus sp. 01T442. Lineage (NCBI taxonomy): Bacteria > Bacillati > Bacillota > Bacilli > Caryophanales > Paenibacillaceae > Paenibacillus > Paenibacillus sp. 01T442. The sequence goes on along the minus strand of NZ_JBFTPF010000025.1, from coordinate 33,493 downwards.
ATCGGCAAGGCGATTGCGGCATATTTGCCGCAGGGCGCCGTTCATGAGCTGGTAGCTTCATACGGACTGCCTGCCATGATGCCGAATACGATCGTATCGGAAGATAAGCTGTTCGCGGAGCTGGAACACATCCGCAAGATGGGCTACGCGCTTGACGATCAGGAAATGGTCGAAGGTGCCCGCTGTCTGGCGGCTCCTGTGTTCGATCTGCATGGCCATCCGCTTGGGGCGATCAGCCTATCCGGCGCTGCGCATCGCTTCGCAGCGGACAAGGTGCCTGAAATCGTCGTGCATCTGCGGGAAGCGGCTGCAGTCGCTTCCCGCAAGCTTGGATTTCTACAAGGGCCTTGACGGAAGTTCGGATAAATTTCATCGAAAATAGGCTTATTTCGTGTTCGCGATGTGGTAAAGCTATTTAAGGATGCCGGTGTAGCACGACCCGGATGGGAACGAGCGACGGGGCGGAATAAGAGTAATTAACGCGTAGAGCCGCTGTATACGGTCTACGCGTTTTTACGTCGTTCTTATAGATCAAATTCCTTTTCGAAATTGTAATGGTGTGTATCCATTTTTTTGTTTAAAAACTTTACTGAAATGCCCTACATCGTAAAATCCTATTAAACCGGCAACCTCCGTAATGCTAATGTTTGAATCCAATAGCAGTTGTTTGGCACGGTGCAAGCGAACATCGGTAACCATTTGCATAGGAGTCATCCCGAACAGCTTCTTAAATTCACGTAAAAAATGAAAGGAACTCATATTGGACTGACTGCTAATTTCCTCTAAATTTATTTTATTCGCATACTGTTTTTCTATGTAATCCACTGCTGGCTTCAACTTCGCGTATTGTTCAATATAGCGGACAGGACTTACATCTAAACTAATTTCAATAGCATACATGCGTAAAATGGATACGATAAATGAATAGATTTCCGAAATAATTAACAATTCATAGCCAATAAGCTTTGATGTATGTTCTTCATTTACCGTTTTGAACCCTTCATTTAATTTAGGCCAAAGTTTATGGGTAGGTTTATATTGGTTGCGGATTTTTCGATGTCCCAATAATAATGAAATCCATAGTTCTGTTTCCTGGTTTGCAATTGCGCGATATAGCAAAACTCGATCGAAGAGCATACCCTGGATCATAGGATCGACCTCTTCGTCTTTATTCATCACAGAATGAACTTGGCGACTGTTAAAAAAGAAAATATCGCCTTCTTCACCGATGTAAGTTAGTTCGTCGACTTTAACTTGAACGGAGCCTGAAACAACTTGAATGATTTCCAGTTGCTCGTGCCAATGCGGCAGGACGAGATAATTGTTATTCATTTGCTTTACTCGCGTTATTTTGAATGGGAATCGTTGGTTATAATCTATAGTCTGCTGTTGTGTTTCCATTTGATGGCCCCTCCTCTTTGCAAGCGCTTCCTCGGATACTATTGATTATACGCTATTTTTTATAAAGCCGATGATGAACAGCAATAATATACAAAAAGATAGCAAGATGCTTCGTAGATTTCCTCTACCCTCGATGGTAACTTTATAGGTAAGTTCGAGCAGAGGATTCGCATTAGCCAAGTGGATGGAGAACTTACTATGTTCGAAAGAAATCGATTTCTTTTTACGAGGAGGAGAATTATGTTGAAGCAAAAGTGGATGTTGTGGACGTTGGTTTTTGCCTTAGTTTTCACTTCAATGGCCGGGTTGACCAACACTACCACTGCGCAAGCGCCGGACAGTCTGACACGGAGTCAAATCAATCAGGTACAAACGTTGCTAGATTCCTTGATCGGATCAGGGGGTGTTCAGCACCCGCTGTCCAAGCAGCTCGATAACGCATTGCAACAAGCCAAGCATCAGTTAGAGAAAGGCTCGATTGCGCAGGCACGCAAGAAGATGGAAGATTTCCTGAAGCATCTTACCAACGAGGGTATGCAGAAAAATATAACCGAAGCCGCAAAAATCCAGTTGGAGAAAGCGGTTACAGCGGTGCTGGAAGGAGAAGTACCTGCTTCAAATCCGCCGCTATACATCGTCCATGACGGTCAAGCGAATGCGGTTATTGTAAAACCTGAACAGAGCGGCGCAGAAATTAATGAAGCAGCGAACGCGATGTCGGATTACATGGAGCGCTCTACAGGAGTTAAACTCCCGATCAATACCGTTGGTCAGCTTGGGAGTCTAAATTTGGAGCCATCGACAATCCTGCTGCGTATCGGGGAAGGCTCTTATCCCGAGGATCAAGCACTGGCTTCAGAAGTGGCAGCCCTGCATGCGGATGGCTTCATCATCGCTCCATCCGAGACGCAATTAATCATTACGAGCCCGACATCGGTCGGAACACGTAACGGCGTATATGCCTTTTTGGAGAAGTACGTAGGCGTTACATGGCTATTCCCAAGTGATGAGTGGACAGATGTACCACATTTGAATGAACTTGTGATACCGGTGGAACGCTGGAAGGACGAGCCAACTGCCTTCTCGTTGCGGCGATCCATGAATATGAGCGATGGCAATTATGGCGATGTTCGTTATAAGTGGCAACGTGAAAATCGTACACTATCTGCGTCAGAAATCAAACTTGGTCATAATATGTTTACCCTTTTCCCGGTTGCCAAATATGGAGATACGACAGCTTATCCGAACTTCTATCCGAATAATCGACCACCTGCTCCCGGCGCGTACACAGGTTGGCAGCCGTGCTTTAGCAACCCTGCAACAGTCCAGGTAGCGATCGAAAATATTAAGGAGTATTTCCGTAACAATCCCAATGAAATTTCCTTTTCTCTTGTTGTGAATGATTCTAATGGATTTTGTGAGATGAATCCTGCCCATCCCGGTTATCCTGCAAACCCTACAAAAAACTCAGTTGGTCTGCCGCATATGTCCGAGATTTATTATAAATGGGTGAATGATGTCGTTAGTGGCGTGGTAGCGGACCCTCTGTATGCCAATAAATGGTTTTCGGTATACGCCTATGAAGCCGTAATCGATCCACCTGCATTTCCTCTACATCCACAAGTTATTCCAGTTGTGACGAAAGATCGTCTAGCTTGGGTAGATGAGGAAGTGGAACAGAAGGGGAAGGCCCAGTTCGATGCTTGGAAAGAGAAGGCGACAACGCTAGGCTGGTATGATTATATGGAAAGCTTTGCCTACCATGCTCCACGCGTTTATCCGCATCTGGTGAAAGACTTATATGATTACGCTGTCGATCATGATGTGAAATTGCATCATTGGGACATGCATCCTGTATTAGGGGATGGGCCTCAGCCATGGATTATTGCCAAGCTAGGCTGGAACGAGAATCAAGACGTAGACGTATTGCTCGATCACTGGTATCAAGCAGCGGTTGGTTCGAAGGCAGCTGCGGATTTAAAGGCATACTTCGAGATGTGGGAGACATTTTGGCGAACAGATGCAAGAGCCTCCTCCTGGTTTCAATCCTCTAAGAATGATGTCTATCTGACGATGAGGAATAGTTCTTATTTATTACTCGCTCAAGATGAATTTTTACAGGGTCGGACTCTACTTGAATCTGTGTTAACCAAGGCGGAGACACCTGAGCAAAAGCTAAGGGCTGAACAGCTGTTACTTCAGTACGAATATTATGAGGCATCTGCTTATTCCTATCAAAGTCAGCGTCAAATCAATAAACCTGACAACGAAGTCGAGGCTTTAGCGATATTGAATGGGTTAGATAACACATTGGAAAGTCGCTTGTCTGCTTCCAAACGCAGAGCGGAGTTTATTCAAGAATTCAGCAAAAATCCAACGCTCAAATATCCAGTTAATCCTGTAACCTATAACGAAGTATGGACGGGGTGGAACGCAAATGAATTCTGGTACACGAAGGATTTTTTGAACTCATGTGTAACATGTAATGTATATAGCGAAATCATGCAAAAACTTCATGCCTTTCAACAAGATATTGCTCGTCCGAATCTTCGTGAATTTGCAAATTTGTTGAATCGTATCGATCTTAAAAATTCCTTAGCCGACAATGCCTCTTTCGAAGATGGTACAGCCACATGGAATTTGTGGAAACCTGATGGTACAGCAAATATCGCAGTCACGAATCAAAACGCAAACAGCGGGTTTAAGAGTTTAGTCTTCACAAATGCCAAACAAGCGGGTGTTTGGAAAAACATTGATGTCAAACCAGGATTGTTGGCAAGCTCTGTTAAATTTTTCACGCCTGCGGGTACAACGAGTCAAGGTACTGTGCAAATTGTGATTGAGCTCCATACAGAAAAAGGAAAGAGCACGTATTTCTCCAAAGCGATGACGTTAGCGGATTATGCAGGGGAATGGACAGAGGTTACCTTCTTCGATGAACTACCTGCCCAGATTGATGGATACGACATCAAGAATATTTTAATTAATACGCAAATTAAAAATGCAACAGATGCAACCGTTTATTTGGACGATATTGGCGTCTATCAAGTGGAGTATGGTGCGGGCGACTTGAAAAATGTGGTTTATAACTACATTAGCGGAGGAAAATTAACATCTACCCAAGCTGGAGCCATGCTGCAGGCGCTGGAAGAAGCCGAGAATGATTTTAATGAAAATAAAATCGAGTCCTATCTAAGCTCGTTGGCTCAATTTATTGCCGAAGCGAAAAGGCTTCTCCTTGATGGCGTGATGACGAAAGTTGATTTTGACAAGTTGGAGACGGAGGCGTATGCCTTAATTAATCGCTACCTTTCATTCGGTTCATTCGACAAGATAATCCGAGCAACGCATCCCGGCACTTTAAAAGTTCCTGTTACCATCACAAACAATAAACCGTATGCCTTATCTGTCGATTTAACAAGTGCTGCAACAAATGGATTGGCGCTTGTCTTTGAGAATCCTGTAACCGTGCCTGCTAATCAATCGGTTAGTGTAGAAGGAACATTGACGATTCCCAATCCATTAGCGGAAGATCATTATGTTATCGATGTAAAGTTGCAAATAGCCGGACAGGATGTATTAAGCACCCACATTGAGATCCTTTACAGTAAAAACTTACTGCTCAATCCCGGGTTCGAGCAAGTGACGAATTCGATCGCTACGGGTTGGCAAGGGACATGGACGACTGGGGAAGCCGCCGTTGCTTCAGGCAACTCTCATTCAGGCAACCGTGCATTAAAGTTAACAAAAGATAGCGGAAATACGCTGGTTAAACAACAAGTTAGTGTGATTGGCGGAGAAACCTACGATCTCTCAGCATGGTTAAAGAGTGAAGTTATCTCACCAGGCAAAACGCAAATAAAAGTGGAGCTTTATAAAGATGTTCTGGGAGTAGCTGGTTACGTTAGCGAATTCAATAGTCAGCCGTATTATAATGTTGCAGAGTGGCAAGAAGCGAAGATGCAGTTTAAAGTACCTGAGAATGCAAATATAGCCGTTATTTATTTACGTGTATTTGGCCCAGGTACGGCATATTTTGATGATGTGGTATTGGAGAAAGTAGAGAGGCCCCAAATCGTTAACTTGTTGACGAATCCCGGGTTCGAGCAAGTGACGAATTTGATCGCTACGGGTTGGCAAGGGACATGGACGACTGGGGAAACATCCGTTACTTCAGAAAAATCCCATTCAGGCAACAACGCATTAAAGTTAATAAAAGCAGCAGCTAGCGGAGGTACTCTGGTTAAACAGCAGCTTCCTGTGAACGGCGGGGAAACCTATGATCTTTCAGCATGGTTACAGAGTGAAGTTACTTCAGCAGGCAAAACGCAAATGAAAGTGGAGCTTTACAAGGATGTTCTTGGGGCAGCTGGTTACGTCAGCGAATTCAATAGTCAGCCGTATTATAATGTTGCAGAGTGGCAAGAGGCGAAGATGCAGTTTAAGGTACCTGAGAACGCCAATATAGCCGTTATTTACTTACGTGTATTTGGCCCGGGTACGGCATATTTTGATGATGTGATGTTGGCAAAAGTAAGCCAATGACTCCGGAATTCGAAGCATCGTCGTGGTTAGATGGCAGGAAACCAGAGATCATTCATTGAACTGTAATAGCTTATTAACGCGTAGCCGCTGTATACGGTCTACGCGTTGTTTGTGTTGTTCGAATAAATTATTTTGAACCCTAGCTTTAGGAGATCGCCACGAGCGTCGTAGTGCCTTTATGCGGTTTTAATCGTCAAGACTGACACTTAAGTTAGGGCTGGTGGTTTTTTGGGGATTCCCCCCTCCAATCAAAGCAGCCATCTTATTGTAATACCTCGGATTGTGGCTTGTGAATTCCCGGTGATGATATCGAAAGATGTTCTTGTTATTCGACACACATGAGGTCACAATAAGTGTTTACACGCATTTGCAAGTTTATTTTTTTCTTTTGTGATTATGTATACCATGAAGTTGCTGAATGACTCGGCGGAGTTCCTAACAAAGCAGAAAATTAAGAAGGATGACTTCTAGATGTAGAAAGAGTGGGGCACAACTAACTCGAAAGCAAAGTATTCTATGCAAAGAATACTTGTCATTTTGGACAAGATATGATTATTTTATATTTACATAATTTACATAGAGGTGAGTCAATGTGGGTGAGAAATTCGATTCAATTCTTGCTACAGCACGAAAAGAAATTGGCATGTCCCAGGAAGAGCTTGCCAGGAAGGCTAATGTAAGTCGAGAAACAATCCGCAGCATTGAAAAAGGAACGTCTATTCCAAATGTTTTATTAGCACTAGCTATAGCAGCCATAGTCGGTTTGGCAGTAGACAAATTATTTCGTAATAAAGGAGAGTGAGTTTGATGAATGTTAACACTATTTAAAACAGTTGCTTTAGTCGTAGGTATCATCACAGCAACGAATACAATTGCGCAAAACATTAAACAACTAAAAAGTAGCCTATAAGGAGCGTCGAATGTCTAATGAATAGACTTCAGCTTAGTTCAAGTACCCCTGACTTGGATTTTTCTCAAAAAAAAGCAAACATTCAAGCGGATTATTAAGGTAGCCAAAGGTGTAGGGACATAATGGGGACGAAATTTATCATAGTACATCCTAATTGAGCCAAATAGAACGGAATGCGAACAGTTAAAAACCTTATTTATCAAGGAAGATCAGATTTGATCGGAATATAACTTATACGAGTGTCCATCTTGAGGGGGTGGCGCTCACAAGGCGTGAGGGTTCAAATCCCTCCGACCGCATCCCAGTTTTACATGTAGGAAACCCTTACTTCGGTAAGGGTTTTTTCTGTTTTATGGTTGCTTTTTAATATCTCGATCCCTACTTGCCTTCACTGCTTATGGGCTAGTGGGGATTTTTATTGCCCTCGCTAAGAGGGTTATTTGTCGATTGTGAGATAGCAATTATTCATTATCTCCTGTGAGCCCCTTTGCAAAAAGGTTGAAAAATGTTCAACCTTATTTAGATTGAAAATTATGAATACAATAGATACATATTAATGAAAACCCTTACATCACGAGGAGGAGGATTATACGCATGAGAATGATTTACTTAGATATTGATTCGCTTCGTCCGGATCATATGAGCTGTTATGGCTATAAGAGGCAGACGACTCCGAATATCGATAAAATTGCATCGAAAGGAGTTAGATTTAACAGCTGCTATACAGCTTCATCGCCCTGTGTTCCATCAAGAGCGAGTTTTATGTCAGGTCGATTTGGTATTAACCATGGGGCATTGACACATTGGGGACCTGGCGGAGAGTTCCAATATCCAGATGGAGATGGACACAGCGAAGAGGTTCCTTTCTTTACAAGGTACCTGCGCAACGCTGGGTATAAAACAGTTACCTTCTCTACGTTTGGCGATCGGCATCATGCATGGTGGTATTTCGCAGGTTGGAACGAGGTGCATACGCACTCATTGAAGGAAGGCAACGAGAACGCTGATGAAGTAAATGGTGCCGTAATCCCATGGTTGAAACAACACGGCAAAGAAGAGAATTACTTCCTCCATATCCAATACTGGGACCCCCACACGTTCTACACGTACCCCATCGAGTACATGGAACGTTGGAAGGATGAACCGCTTAAAGAATTTCCGGATGAAGCGACGATCGCGAGTCAACAGCAAGATAGTTTCCCGCGTTCGGCTCAGTTCCTTCACTGGGGCAATAAATTTCCGGCAACAATGCCTGCACAGATTACGAACCGCGCTGATTTGAAGCATGCCATTGATGGTTATGACGGTGGCATCAGCTACATGGATAAGTATGTGGGTGAACTCTTGGATACGCTGAGAGAGCTCGGCATCGAAGATGATGTGTGCTTTATTATCAGTGCTGACCATGCAGAATCCATGGGTGAGCAAGGCATCTATCTTGAGCACGCAAGTGCTACAGAGGCTGTTCATCATATCCCTCTCATCATTAAAGTTCCTGGCGTTACTCAGCCTGGACAAGTTATTGATGGTTTCGTTTACAATGTTGACGTTATTGCCACTATAACGGATATGGTTGGATTGCAAATACCCGTGGGTTGGGATGGCAAGTCGTTTCTATCCACATTGAAAGGTGAGCACTGGCAAGGGCGTGATTATTTGGTTATGGATCACGCGCTATATGTATGTCAGCGAGCTGTGCGTGATGAGAAATGGTACTTCATCCGCACGTATCATCCAGGTCTCTACCTGCATTTTGATGAAGTGACCTTGTATGACATGGTTAATGATCCGAACCAATTGCGGAACGTGGCTGCTGATTATCCGGAGATCGTAAGAGAAATGGATCACAGGCTCTCTTCTTGGCAGCATGAACAGTMGCGGAAGCCGGGTTATAAAGTAGATCCGATGCAAAAGGTACTGGAAACCGGTCCATGGAAATACCTAAAACCAGAGGACTGGGTGCGAAGATTAGAGAAGGCTGGATGGCAAAGTGAAGCTTCTATAATCAGAAACCAATATAAGAGTGAGGCCCTGCAACCTGCCTATGACGGGTAGCTGTTGAATCAACTTAGAAGGAGTATACTACTATGAATAAGATTCCAAAATGGCTGCTAACGATTATCTCCATCGTTGCCGGGCTTGTCGTATGGTACCTGCTCTCTGCAATACCAAGTGTTGGAGCGATCATAACGACCCCTATTAAAGTGTTGAAAACATTTCAAGCAGAAATTGCAAGCGGTCGTATGTTAACGAATGTTTGGGCGAGCCTGCTGCGTGTACTCGGCGGTTTCTCGCTGGGATTGATCGTTGCGATTCCGGTCGCATTTGTCATGGCTTGGTATGCGATTGCTCGTGCCATCGTGGACCCTTGGATCCAATTTTTTCGTACAATTCCGCCAATTGCCCTAATCCCTCTCGTTATCGTGTCGCAAGGTGTAGGGGAATCTGCGAAAATCAGTGTCATTTTTGTTTCTACTTTCTTGGTTATGGTGATCTCCATCTTCCAGGGAGTTCGCAATGTGGACCCCACGCTCATACGAGCTGCTAAAGTGCTAGGTGCCACAGATAAACATATTTTCCTAGAAGTGATTGTTCCTGCTTCATTTCCTTATATTCTTGTTGGTGTAAGACTCGGGCTTGCTGCGGCATGGACGACCTTAGTCGCGGCAGAGCTGACAGGAGCTAACAAAGGGCTCGGCAATATGATTATGGAAGCGAGTTTGTATTTCCGTATGGATGTTGTTATTTTAGGAATCATCGTCATAGGCATTATTGGACTTTCAATGGATAAATTCGTTCTCTTCTTGGAAAGGAGGCTGACAGGATGGCAGGAACTGCGGCAGGGATGATTGGAGGGGGTGTGCAACGCGGCTCAGCGTCTAGCAAGATTGAGATTCGCGGACTCTCTAAGGTATACAATGGACGCAATGGCGAGACAATTGCACTTCAGAATACAGACCTCTCTATTATGGAAAATGAGTTCGTTTGTGTTGTAGGCCCGAGCGGTTGCGGCAAAACGACGCTGCTAAACATTATTGGCGGCTTAGAAGAAGCGACATCAGGCTCAGTCAAAGTCGATGGTGTAGAAGTCAAAGGTCCAGGTAAGGAGCGCGGCGTGGTATTTCAGCAGTACGCGTTGTTCCCTTGGAAAACTGTACTGAAGAATATCGAGTTTGGTTTGAAACTGCGTGGATTAAACAAGCAGGAACGTCTTGAGCGGGCAGAGCATTATTTGGAACTGGTTGGATTGAAAGATTTTGCCCATGCGTATCCTAAGGAGCTGTCAGGCGGGATGAAGCAGCGTGTAGCTATCGCTAGAGCTTATGCTGTCGAGCCTGAGGTACTGCTCATGGATGAGCCATTTGGTGCATTGGATGCTCAAACCAGAGCGCAGCTGCAGGAAGAACTGCTTAAGACTTGGCAGAAGGAAAAGAAAACTTGTTTTTTCATTACACACGATGTGGAAGAAGCCGTCATTTTGGCACAGCGAGTCATTATAATGAGCGCTAGACCTGGGCGTATTAAAGAAATTATTGATGTAGATATCCCTTACCCGCGAGATCAGTCAACGAAACTGGATGAACGCTTCGTTCGGATCAAGAACGAAATTTGGTCTAAAGTTTACCAAGAGTATTTAGAGGTATCTAAATAAGGGACTTATTCGTAGAAAGCTGAAAATACAGAAGACATAGGGAGGGTATTATCATGGTTAGTACAATTAAATCGTTGCCAAAGCTTTCTGTTACTGCAGCATTATTCAGTGTCGTTCTTCTTCTAAGCGCTTGCGGTTCAAGCGGTGGCTCCTCAGCTGCACAGACATCTAGCCCGCAAGGTTCGTCGCCAGTCACTACACCGGTTCAGGCGAAGACGGAGGCGAAAGTACAGACCATTAATTTTGGATATATTCCGGATATGGGCGGAGCGGCTCCAGTGGCAATTGGAGAAGAGAAAGGTTTCTTCAAAGAGGAAGGCATCAAATTGAATGCGATTAAATTTCTAAGCGGGCCTCCCGAGTTTCAAGCTATGGCCTCCGGCGATGTAGACATTGCCTATATCGGACCTGGCGCTGCGTTCTTGTCTGCTCAAGGCCAAGGAAATATTATCGGACTTATCTCACTAGGGAAGAGCGATATGGTTTTTGCAACGAAGAAATCAGGGGTTCAAGATTGGAAAGGTCTTAAAGGAAAAACAGTTGGTGTGCCGAAAGGGACCTCAGGTGAAATGGTTCTTAACTTAGGGCTCGAAAGAGCAGGGTTGAAACCAAGTGATGTGAATATCGTCAATATGGATGTCGCAGGTGCGGTTACAGCTTATGTGGCAGGTAAAGTTGATGCCGTAGCCATCTGGTCTCCTTATACGGTAGAAATTGAAAAGCAGATCGGCAAAGAAAATATGATCAAGCTAGGCGATAACAGCAGCTTCTTCCCCGACTACAGTTTCCCGGCCAGCTGGGTTGTGAGTCCGAAATTTCTGAAAGAAAAGCCAGAGCTTGTAGAGAAATTTATGAAAGCAATGAACAAAACAACAGATTACAAAATCAGTCACATTGATGAAGCGGTCAAACTGACTGCGGCATATACTCAAGTGCCAGAAGATAGTCTTAAGCAAGAATTAGACTCCCGTGAGTGGATCGACAGCAAGAAGCAAGCTGAGGTGTTTAAGGATGGCTCGGCCAAGAAGTGGTTCGACAACTTGCAAAAACTGTTTGTTGACAATGGTAAGTTAACAAGTGTTGTTCCATCGGAAAACTTCTTGACGACGGGTCCAGCAATCAAAGCCGTTCAGCCATAAAAGAGAATAAGCATAAAGCAAGAGGAGGGCTTCATAGCCCTCCTCTTGCTTTATGTAAGAATGGCGTTATGTTTAACTCGCGAAGCATAGCCGTCACTTCTTTCGTCCGCTTTTTGTTGAACTTTTTTAAAATCATATTAATTTGCGATTTGATCGTCGAAAGCTCAACTTGACGCTCCTTAGCAATTTCAGTGATTTTCATCTCTTTGAGCAATAGTTCCAGAATCGACAGTTCAGAAGGGGTCATCTGAGAGATAATCAGGGTGGCCATCAGCAGAGTTTCCTGATTTCGCCTTATGCGAGAAAATTCATTTTTGATTTTATAGGCGAACTCAGGACGTACTTGTACATTTCCAGCATACGACGATCGAATACTCTGAATAATGGCGTTGCTTGAGCTTGTTTTGAGCACATAATCGACTGCCCCTGTTTCGAAAGCACTGAAAACTGTTTCGTCGTCCTCATGAACGGTAAGGAAAATGATGCGTACCTGTGGGTATTGATCCAGAACCTTCTGAGCTGTAATGATCCCATCATGCTTCATGTCCATCTCGATATCCATCAAAATAATGTCAGGTGCGCCAACTTGATTCAACAATTGCAGCACTTCCTTGCCACTTGCGGCTTGGCCAATGACGGTTAAATCCTCTTCTTCAGCAATCAAGCTGCAGAAGTGTTCTCTCAAAACATCCAGATCCTCAGCAACGATGATTCGAATATTTGCTGCCATGTTCATCAACCTTTCTCTTATTTTGTTTTCAATACATATAAAGGAATAATCAGTTGAAATATACTGCCTGAACCTGGTTTACTCTCAAGGTGAATCCGTCCATAATGGCCTAGCACAATGTGTTTTACATAGGACAAGCCAACGCCCCAATTTTTATTTGTATTTTTATTCGTGTAGAAAGGATCGAAGATATGCTCCTGCAAATGCTCGGGAATACCTGAGCCGTTATCGGCAATTTTCAAAATAACCCAATTATCCTCCACATAAACAATCATTCGAATGAGCCCTGACTGGTCGGCTTCAATGGCTTCAATGGCATTCATCAGCAGGTTGTAGATGACTTCAGACATATGCTCAAAATCGGCTAATATCATCGGATCTTCCCCCAGCGATTCACATTCAATTTCGATATTGGAAGGAATTTTGGGCATTCTATCGAGGGTATACTGAATGAGCGCTTGAATGGAATGAGGCTTCAATTGTAGATGGCTTGTTTTAAAAGATTTATATAATTGATCAAGTCGGCCTAACGTTTGATTGACGATTTCATCGGCTTTCGTCAGATTCTTTGCTAAGGATTTCCGGTCATCATGCCCAGCCTGTACACTTTGATTGGCTTGCTTAATGAGTAAGTCGATCATGATTAATTGGTTTTTTAAAGCATGAGTAAAAACTTGAGCCCCCATGTTGGCAATATTAAGCTTTCGCTCCAACAATAGATCTTCTTTGCCCATTTTCATTTCGATCTCCGTATATTGCCAGATTGAAATAATGCTGAATAACGATAACACACCGGTTAATCCTATACTCACATACCACTCTAAAAGCGTGAGAGGAGGGTTAAAGTTGGAAAAATCGGAATATAGTACGTAAAATGTACGGACATCGAAAACCTGTAAAGGACCCATAAAGCCAAGGTAAAAATAGAACAAAACAAGCGAAAATACACCCAATATAACGAACTTGCTTTGTCGTTTCACCCAAGGGATTGTGACGCGCCTATATTTCCATATGAGTACGTAAATAGCTGCTGAGACAAACAAAACGAGCCAACCACGCGTAACCCAGCCAATGATATAGGTGTGTTTACGATCCATGGAAGTAAGCACCCATTTGTAGATGATCGGATCATAGAAAATGAGATTGGCCAGTGACGGTAGGAGAGTAAAGACATAAATGCTCCACATGCGTTTGGTGGGTTTATAAGCCATGAATGAAATGGACAGGCCGATTAAGCTGAAAACAAACAACGAGCGCCCCGCCGTAAGCATTCGGCTGATCCCTTCGATTTTTATCGGTGCGTTAAGCAGGAGATTTCGAATCGAATCGTTAAAAAACAAAACAATATTAATGCGGTAGTAGAACCCGCCGTATTTGGCGATAAATAGAATCAACCCAAACATACTCAAAAACCAGCCTACGAGTACGAAACCCATCCAATAGGCGGAAGGATTACGTGCTTTGGCTATAAATAGTGTAATCGCAGCAACCATAAGTAAAATAAGCAGAATTGTCATAGCATCACCTGATCGTATTTTTCTAGGTCACAATGCTTGTCMCTGTAGTGTTTAGGAGCTGTTCCGTAAAACAAAGTGAAGGCTCGTGTAAATGCGAACAAATCGCCATATCCGAGGGAGAGCGCGATTTCCGTAATGGAGTAAGTGGATTCGAGCAGCTGTCGCCGAGCTTCTCTCATACGGAGCCGTTGTAAATAATTAGAGGGATTTGTATTCATATGTTTGCTGAATGCTTTCGAGAAGTGTGAACGAGATATACCCAGCCAATCGGATACTTGCTCTACCGTAATTCCTTCAGCAAAATGGACGTCCATGTATGATTTTCCGCGTTCGAGCCAAGTAGGCAGTGAATGACTTGAACTTGAATCGTTAGAGGATGATGTAACAACCAAAAGATGAAGGAATTCCATCAATCTACCGGCTAGCAGCAAAGGTTGGTCCAATTGTTGGGCGATGAGCTCACGGATGGTATCTAGGATAGCAATAAGCTCCCGTGTGACCCCGTTATGAATATAAGGATGCACAGCGGATAGCTGGGTAAGTTGTAGCTGAGCGGCTGCTAGCGGTCCATGGAATGCGATCCATGCCATTTGGAGTTCAGTCCCGCTAGGGTTAATTTCGTACTCGTAGGTTTCATCTGGATGCATGCAGAACAAATCGCCTCTCTTCAGAACAACCTTATCTCCACGAAAGCTAAGTTGTAGCTCGCCGCTCAAAATAATATGAAGACTGTAATAAGTAAAATGGCGCGGTCCCACTCTGTAGGTTGATTTGGCGCGATTGCGCCCGGAAGTCAACACCCAAATACCGAGCTGCCTCTCTAACGCAGATGGGATGTGAGGTATCATTTCATAGAACTCTGCCCCGTTTTCTTGCCATGCCAATCCGAGTTCCCCMTTTTCGCGTTATCACACAAATAGATAAATGCAATCATTACATTATAGCATGTTCATAAGATTATTTGTGATTTAAAATTAACTATAGCACACAATTAGAGGAGGATATCATGAAACGTCCCAATATCTTATTGATCACCAGTGATCAACAGCATTGGCATACACTAGGTGCGTTTAACTCGGAAATACACACACCTAATTTAGACCGGTTAATCTTCGAGGGGACAACTTTCAATCGAGCTTACTGCCCGAATCCTACCTGTACACCTACAAGAGCTTCCATTATTACCGGCATGTATCCAAGCCAGCATGGCGCATGGACGTTAGGAACCAAATTATTAGAGGATCGCCATACGGTAGGAGAAGACTTCTTAGCTGCCGGTTATCGTACTGCCTTAGTAGGCAAGGCACACTTTCAGCCGCTTAGAAGCACCGAGGAGTTTCCTTCCTTAGAAGCTGTCCCACTTCTACAGGATTTGGACTATTGGAAGCAATTTAACGAAACCTTCTATGGCTTCGATCATGTGGAGTTGGCACGTAATCACACGAATGAATTTCTAGTGGGACAGCATTATGCGATTTGGATGGAAGAGCAGGGCTGCAGTAACTGGCGCGATTATTTCCTTGCTCCGACTGGTACACTGGACCCTTCTATCAAACATAAATGGCCGATTCCAGAAAAGTATCATTATAATACATGGATAGCAGAAAGAAGCAACAAGCTGATGGAGGAATTTACAGAGAAGGAAGAGCCGTTTTTTCTGTGGGCTAGCTTCTTTGACCCTCATCCGGATTATTTGGTGCCTGAGCCGTGGGATACGATGTATGATCCCAATAAACTTACTCTTCCTAAGGTCGTGCCAGGCGAACATGACAATAATCCGCCGCATTTTCGTATGACGCAGGAGGCACAGCCAGACTTCACAGCCTGGAAGGAAACCGGTCATGCGATCCACGGCTATCATTCTCACCAAGTGTACGGTGAAGCTGAGCAGCGTCAGAACATGGCTACCTACTACGGGATGATCAGCATGATGGATGCTTACATTGGGCGCATTCTTGACAAGGTTGATGAACTAGGTATAGCTGAGGATACCTTGATTGTATTTACAACCGATCATGGACACTTTTTTGGTCAGCATGGCCTTCATTTCAAAGGTGGATTTCACTATGAGGATGTAATTAAGTTGCCGTTTATTGTTCGATATCCGGGTAAAGTGCCTGCTGGACGCCAATCAGAGGCATTTCAGTCTTTGGTCGACCTGGCGCCGACCTTTTTAAGCATAGCTGGCCTGCCGGTTGCGAGAACGATGACAGGCGTAGATCAAAGCCAGGTATGGTTTGGGAAACAAAGTGCGGCACGCGACCATATCTTGTGTGAATTCCGTCATGAGCCTACCACCATTCATCAAAAAACATATGTCAATGAAAGATACAAAATTACAGTGTATTATAATCAAACCTACGGGGAGATATTCGATCTGAAGGAGGATCCTCAAGAACTGCATAACCGATGGGACGACCCCGAGTATGTACACGTAAAGAGCGATCTACTTCTAAAATTTACATGGGCGGAGCTGGGAAAAGAAGCGCTTCCGATGCCTCGCATATGGCATGCCTAAATTGTTATGATTAGGAAGTATAGACCAGTTCCTATTTTGGGGAAGTGGTCTATTTTTATGTTCGAAGCTGGGGCTGTTGCTTGTTACAAAGATTCATAAAATAGCAGGATTGTGCAGGAAGTTAGCTATTGTCTGCATTAAATCTCTTCTATTTTCACGTTATAATGAGGAACGAAATGAATTGTAAGCGCAATCAATGAATGGATAATCCATACGATCAGTGGAGGTGAAACGGGAAGTTCGCAGATGTCCCGAGGTAAAGTGAATGTAGATCTATATTGACTACCTGGAGGTTGTAGAAATGTTTAAACATGCAAAGCAACTGATTAAAGCAACTTGCTTCATTACATTAAGCTCACTCCTCATTTCTTCTTTCGGTATCCAGGCACCTTCCGCACAGGCAGCGGTTGCAAGGCAAATGGAGAAATTAGACCGCGGTCTAGTGGCAGTTAAGGTCAGCACAGGCGTCCTCGTCAGTTGGCGACTTCTCGGTACGGAGGCAGCTAGCACGTCGTTCAACGTCTATCGAAATGGCGTTAAGCTCAATGCTTCACCGATCACGACAAGCACGAATTATCAAGATAATTCGGGTACAACGAGCTCCAGTTACACGGTCAAAGCTGTTGTTGGCGGCGTGGAGCAGACCGCATCAGCTGCAGCTACGCCATGGGCGAACAACTATTTGGATGTGCCGATACAGAAACCTGCGGGCGGCACGACACCAGACGGTGTCAGCTACACCTATAACGCTAATGATGCAAGTGTTGGCGATGTGGACGGAGACGGCCAATATGAAATCATTTTGAAATGGGATCCTACGAATTCCAAAGATAATTCACAGGATGGCTATACGGGTGAAGTTTTTGTCGATGCTTATAAACTGAATGGTACGCGGTTATGGCGGATCAGTATGGGTAAAAATATTCGGGCTGGCGCTCACTATACGCAATTCATGGTCTACGATTTAGATGGAGATGGCAAAGCGGAAATCGCCATGAAAACAGCCGATGGAACGAAAGACGGCACTGGCGTAGTCATTGGCAGCTCAACGGTGGATTATCGAAACAGTGTGGGTAGAGTTCTGAGTGGGCCAGAATTTTTAACGATCTTTGAAGGAGCGACAGGAAAGGCATTGACTTCGACGAGCTATGAGCCAGCACGCGGCACAGTCGGCGATTGGGGCGATACGTACGGCAACCGGGTAGATCGCTTCTTAGCGACGGTCGCCTATCTGGATGGGCAGAAGCCCAGCATCGTCATGGCACGTGGCTATTACACAAGAACGGTTCTAGTAGCGTACAATTGGCGTGGTGGAACACTATCCAAATTATGGACATTTGACAGCAACACCTCAGGCAACTCGGCCTATGCAGGGCAAGGGAATCACAACTTAACAGCCGCCGACGTTGATGGTGACGGCAAGGATGAAATCGTCTATGGCGCGATGACGATTGATGATAACGGAGCTAAGAAATACAACACAGCGTTAGGGCATGGCGATGCCCTTCATGTCGGCGATTTGGATCCGAACAGTGCGGGACTTGAAGTATTCAAAGTGATGGAAAGTACTAGCGCTACCTATGGCGCAGCCGTGTGGAATGCAGGAACTGGCGCCATCAAGTGGGGAGTGAATACAGGCGCTGATACGGGAAGAGGCATGTCTGCTGATATTGACCCACGGTATGCCGGCGAAGAAGTATGGGCCAGCAACGGTGTCGGGCTATACCAAATTAATGGTACCAAAATCAGCTCCACGACCCCTTCATCCATTAATTTTGGTATCTGGTGGGATGGCGATGTTTCCCGTGAGCTTCTTGATCATAATTGGGATGGCACGAATGGGGTTGGACGCATTGATAAATGGAACTACACAGCTCTCAATACAACGACTTTATTAACCGCAACAGGAACCAATTCGAATAACTACACGAAAGGCAATCCAAGCTTGCAAGCCGATCTATTCGGCGATTGGCGTGAAGAGGTCATTTGGCGGAAATCGGACAGCTCAGCTTTACGCATCTATGCAACTCCTTATGAAACAACGACACGCCTGTGGACTTTAATGCATGATCCGCTTTATCGTCTGGATATCGCTTGGCAAAATGTCGCGTACAACCAACCGCCTCACACGAGTTACTATCTCGGAACAGGCATGGCCACACCGACGCAGCCGAACATCTATACCACACCATAAAGTGAGAATGAGAGAAGCGTACGGGTTACTCCGGCGCTTCTTTTATTCCATTCTTAACTGTTGAATGCGCTTTCTACATAGGGCAGGGGATGTCCCATAGAAAGCGGAAAACTGACGAGAGAAATAAAAGGGATGATTGAATCCGACTTCCTCCGCAATTTCGGCCATTGTTAATGAAGTCGTTTCTATAAGTTTTCTAGCTTGGCGAAGTCGAATTTTATTTAACATGTCCATGACGGATTCACCGGTCTGGCTTTTAAAGAGATGGGCGAACCTAGAAGGGGATAAGTTAACCAACGCAGCCAGTTCAGCAATCGTATAAGGTTGATTATAATGTTGGGTAATGAGCGCTAAAGTTCGCGCTATGCGTGAATCAAGAGGATATTCGGGTTGCATGGCACTTTTGGACAGGAGAAGGAGGATTTTTTCTAGTGCGTTGATAGCGAATCTTTCGGAGTAGAAATCCGTTTCATCGTTGTATTGAACTAATTCGTTAAAAGCGATAGTTATCTGAAGCGACTCTTTTTCAGAATGAAAGCGAGCTGATCGTATGCCTTTAATCGCCTCTGGCAGCTGTAAAAGCGGTAACCATTCTTCCTTCGGGACAAAATGACACCAATAAAACTCCCATAGCGTGTTCTCTGGCGTTCCGTAAAAATGGGGGGTACCGGGTGTGATTAAAGTAACCTCATCCTGCTGGCATTCGTAAGTCTCTTTACCGTTGTTAAATAAACCTGTCCCTTTCAACGTCAAGGTCAGATAATAATCTTTCGTACCATTGGACCGTTTAACTTTGTAACCAAAGGACTGACGATAATGGCCGGAAATCAGCTTTCCAGGGATTGTAGCTAAATTCTCAGTGGCAGAAAAAGACATGAACTCAGTCATAATAGGATCGCCCCCATTACCCATTTAATTACTAGTATATAGGATTTTATGGAAAAATAAATTGTTATACGGTACAGCGAGATAAAGCTGCAAAAATTGATCTTACATTTGCTAGCCCTTACAATAGAATTATTCGTTTGGTAAATATTCTGGAGGTGTAGGAATGGGAGATCAAGCAGGAATTCAACCGTTTATTTTGGATATGGATGTCAATGGGAATCCATTCACTGTACACGCGGCATTACTTTGGGACGAGCAGGAAGTCATTCTCGTCGATACGGGAATCCCTGGCCAGCTAGGGCTTATACGAGACAAACTTGCGGAGGCATCCTTTCCTTTTGAAAAGCTGACGAAAATCATCATTACTCACCAGGACATGGATCACATTGGCAGCCTGCCAGAGCTGGTGGGCGCTGCAGAAGGACGGATCGAAGTGCTGGCGCACGAACTAGGTAAACCTTATATTCAAGGGGAAGTGCCCTTGGTTAAACGCAAGATTTTGGCTACTCCAACTAAAGTAGATGTAGCGCTTCAGGATGGGGACGTACTCCCTTATGGCGGAGGCATTCAAGTTATTTTTACGCCTGGACATACGCCAGATCATATCAGTCTGTACCACCTAGGCAGCAAAACATTAATTTCCGGGGACGCGCTTACGTCACAAGATGGTGTGCTAATGCCCCCGAATCCTCAGTTCACGCCGGATATGCCGTTAGCGCTCGAATCGGTAGCAAAGTTACTGGACTATG
The DNA here is from genome assembly GCF_056398345.1 of Paenibacillus sp. 01T442. Lineage (NCBI taxonomy): Bacteria > Bacillati > Bacillota > Bacilli > Caryophanales > Paenibacillaceae > Paenibacillus > Paenibacillus sp. 01T442. The sequence goes on along the minus strand of NZ_JBFTPF010000025.1, from coordinate 13,250 downwards.
ACATTGAAACTGTCATCACTTATCATGGTGGTGTTTGTACGGAAAATATTAAAGAGCGGCTCGCTGAAATTGCGCAAGGTCAGGCATAAGGAGAGTCCTATGGATCCCACAGTCAAACAAGCTTTAGACATAACTCTTCATAACTGGCAGACCATGACCTCCTATCAAAGCGATGAGAAAGAAGCTGTGGCCGATCAATTCCAATCTTCGTTTTATGTATTTGTAGATACCGTCCGCGATTGGGTACTCCGTCAAGATCCCATGCCTCTAACCCTGGATAGTATGCTTGAAATCGAGATGATCCAAGATATTTTCGACCTATTGCCTGCTCCCTTGCATTTGAATTTGGAAACGGAACTGGAATTAATTCTGGATCGTGTAGAACGAGTGGATGAAGATAAATACGATTGATGTAAGACTCAACCCCATGTCATATATGGAGTTGGGTCTTTTCTGGTTTTCATTTATTTCCTCTGAACATGGTAAAATGTAATTCATAGTATTCAAATCCACCTTGATGTTAAAGTGGCGATAATCCACTTGACATCTCCTTTTAATATGTCATAATGATAATATCAAATCGACATTAAAGTTGTGAAAGCAGGTGTCACATTGGACACGAACGAAAAAGAGTCGAACTACTCCTCCCAGAAGTATCGGACACCAGACGGTGCACCGAGTGATATTGTCATCTTCACGATTACATCTACCGAGAAGCATACAACTAAAAAGGCGCTGCCCATTCGGGACTTACAGGTCCTGCTGATTCAAAGAAAACAATGGCCGTTTGAGGGCCAGTGGGCGTTACCTGGTGGGTTTTGCCAAGAGTCAGAGAGTATGTACACTTGCGCGAAACGAGAATTGCAGGAAGAAACCGGCATCGTGGATGTTCATATGGAATATTTAAACGTCTATAGTGAACCGGGACGTGATCCGAGAGGATGGATCATTTCTCATGCCTTCTTCGCTTTAGTCCATGAGAAAATGTTGTCTGAAAGACGTGCCGACACAGACGCTTCAGATGTGCAACTGTTTACGATTGAGGAAGCGCTAAAGTTAGAGTTGGCTTTTGATCATAGGCAGATATTGACGGACGCCTTGCATCAGATTCAGAAAAAGATGCTAACGACAACCATTGCCAAGGAATTTCTTCCCGAAGAATTCACGATTGGTGAACTGTATCAAGTGATTCAAACGGTCGTGCCGCATTTTGAGGAAAGCAACTTCATTCGTAAAATTACGTCTACGCAAAGCCGCAAAGGCATTATTGAAGAAGCGGTGGATCGTAACGGAGAACCGAAGCTTTCCAATCGCTACTCGCAGAGAGCCGCACAGCTCTATCGCTTTACGGATCTGACGCCGCAGCTGTCGATTTACAGCTAGGCGGTTCTTTTTTACCTTTTGATAATGTCATATTGATAGTATTATTCATTTGGAGTTAATCTTAAGGAGGCGTTACGTATGAGAAAAGCATGGTCATTCTTGGCACTATTCGTCTGTATGGTCGCCATTGCGATCTACACCTCATCAACAGCAATCGAAATCGTCGCGACGACGACAGGCTTGTTGTGCGTATGGTTAACAGCGAAGGAGAATGTATGGTCTTGGCCAGTTGGACTGGTCAATGTGGGTTGTTTCTTCGTGATGTTTTGGGAAGCGAAACTATATGCGGATACGATGCTGCAGGTGTTCTTTTTCATACTAAGCGTGTATGGTTGGATCATGTGGCTGACAAAAAGAGAAGGTACCAAGGTACGTCCGACTAGAAAAATAACATCACGACTCACGTTCATATTAAGTGTGTTACTGGTGGTGATGACCCTGCTTTGGGGTTATGTCCTGCAAACATACACGGATGCCTCGATTCCTTATGCGGATGCGTTCATTGCTACTTTAAGCCTCATAGCCCAGTATCTACTTTCGTCAAAAGTGCTAGAGAATTGGCTCATCTGGATTGCTGTCGACGTGATGTCGGTAGCCATGTATGCTTACAAAGATTTGTATGCTGTTGCCTTCCTATACCTTATTTTCTTGTTTATCGCTATTGCTGGCTATGTTGGATGGAGACGGGCGTTACACATGGTAGATCGGAGGGAACTCACATGTCACAACACAGAACAGGCTTAACACTTGGGAAGTTTGCACCTCTGCACGCGGGACATCAATTCATGATCGAAACGGCGATCAAGGAGATGGATGAAGTGATTGTTGTCATCTACGATTGTCCCGAAACGACGCATATACCTTTGCGTGTGCGATCCAATTGGATTCGTACCCTTTATCCGCAGGTGCATGTGATCGAAGCATGGGACGGTTCTAATGAAATAGGCGATACGCCTGAGATTAAAAGGATGCATGAGACCTATATCCTGCAGAAGCTTGCGGGGCGGAAGATCACACATTTTTACTCCAGTGAGTTTTATGGTGATCACATGAGCGCGGCTTTGGGAGCGGTGAATCGCCAGGTGGATCCAGATCGGAACACGTTTCCAGTTTCGGGCACGCAAGTGAGGGGGAACCCTTTTGACAATAGAAAGTTTCTGAGTCCGGTTGTATATAAAGATATGATTGCAAAAGTCGTATTTCTTGGGGCTCCCTCAACAGGGAAATCCACACTTACCGCTCACATGGCGAAACAGATGCATACAGGTTGGATGGCGGAGTACGGACGGGAATATTGGGAGAAGCATCAGATGGACCGCAGATTATCGTTAGAGCAGCTAGAGGAGATCGCGGAGGGGCATTTGGAAAGAGAGGAGCTTCTTGTGAAAGAAGCGCGAGATGTTCTCTTCGTAGACACCAACGCGATTACAACGTATATGTTTTCTCATTACTATCATGGTACGGCTACGCCACGTTTGACTCAACTGGCAGTGGACGCGGCGTCGCGGTATGAGCTTGTTTTTGTTTGCGATACCGATATTCCTTATGAAGATACTTGGGATCGATCGGGAGAGGTGCAGCGGTTTGTGTTCCAGAAGCAGATTATTGCTGATCTCAAAATGAGACAAATCCCATATTTCCTATTACAAGGAACTCTCGAGGAGAGAGCCGAGAAAGTAAGTCATATTTTGAAGATATATCATATATATCATAGCTTGATTGAATGTATAATGACGCATACAGGTAGTGGGGGAAGGGAGTAATGAATATGAACAGAACAGACTTATTGGATAAAATCAAAGGCGGGATCTATGGCGTTGCGATCGGACATCGATAAATTGAGAGGTTTTAACTTAGGCGTCGATGATTATTTGGTGAAGCCTATTACCAGTTAGCCGCCACGCGTATTGCTTAACAGGAAAAGCCGAGATCACATCAATAAGTGTGCACCTCGGCTTTTTTGTGATATTTGCATAATTTAGCAGTCTGAGTCGAAGGTTATCGAATCAAGTTACATTAAGTTTTTAGGTTGAAAATAGCTTGTAAAATGCAGCCAATACCTTGAATTAATCTCCTATTCTTCTTAAGTTTACCGCTTTCAATGAAAGCGATATTTCTCTATGATGAAGATATCAACTACGAGATAGTATCCTACTTTTGGAATAAGAGAGGGTGATCGGTGAAAGGAATGTAACCGTTTACTAAATGAAATGATGCAAGTCGGTTCGGTTTCCAATCTAAGGTAAGGTGTGGGGTAATAATTAATGAGAAAAATATCAAAATGAATGATTCTAGATTCTTATAAATGATGAGAAATGAATAATTATGCGGTGGAAAGAAGTTGTACATTTGCAGAATCAATGATACATTTTGTATATACAAGCGAGTGATAATGATACATATCGGATTGGTGGAGAATACATAACAGGAAAGGACGGTGCTTCGGAACTTCCATTTAAGGTAATCAGCATCAAAGTAAAGAGTCATGACTAATTCATTCGTTGGAGGTTTTTTAAATGCTGAGAAGAGGTTTATCTATCATTCTAGCTTTGTCTTTAAATGTAAGCCTTTTCATGACTACGCCTGGTGTTTCCCACGCGTATATCGCTAAAGATTATTCTTATATTACTGCGTCGGCCAATTCAAAAATGGTAAGAGCTTCTGGTCTTAATGGGATTACAGCTGACAGTACAGCCAATAACATCACAGCAGCTGATGCTGAATCATTTGTGATAGTTGACGGTAAAGATAGTAATGGAAATCTTGATGGCTCAATCAATATTAAGTCTAAGGCGAACAATATGTTCCTTACCACAGAAGATTACAAAGTCGGTACTGAGGTTATTCAAACCGATGCATTGAAGCCAACAAAAGCAGCACCAGGAGTGACAACCACTAGCTGGGAAAAATTCTATATTGAAAAATTAAAGGATGGCAATGGGGTTGAGACTGGATTTGTAGCGATAAAGGCGAACAAAAGTATTGGCGGTAAAAAATTGTATATATCGGTTAATACCTCGAATGCTAATGGTCCCTATTTGACCGCATCCAGCGCTACAATAGGTATCAACGAAACATTCAAGATCCGCACCTCTCTAGGTGCGCCAGATGCACCCGCAACACCATCCGTCGATTCAACAACAACGAATTCCGCTACTCTGAGCTGGGCAATCGTAGCTCGTGCGGACAGCTATAACGTATATCGTTCGAAAACCAGTAACGGTACATTCGTCAAGATCAATACGACAGCCATTGCCTCAACCAGCTTTGTAGATACGGCATTGCCCGCAAACTCTGGATTTTACTACAAAATTACAGCGGTCGGCATAGACGGAGAATCAGCAATGTCAGCTGCAGTATTTGCAGCAACTCTACCTGATCAATTCGGTATAAGTACGACTACGACAAAAACAGTAAGCATGGCTTGGACAACCGTGCCCGGCGCAACAAGCTATAACGTCTACCGTTCCACGAGCAGCGACGGAACATTCAATAAGATTAATACCGCAGCGATAATGACATACAACTACTTAGATACGGGCTTGACACCTAATACTAGATATTTCTACAAAGTTTCTTCCGTGAGCGGAGGCGTAGAATCAGCATTGTCTACAGCAATTGCCGCTTTAACGCTGCCTGACTTTGGTAAGAATGTCTATGTATTTGATCCGGCCATGCCAGCAGCAGACATTCAGACGATTGCTACTAACGTGTTTACTAAACAAGAAACGAATCAATTTGGTTCCGAAAGATACGCGCTTCTCTTTAAACCAGGCGCATACAGCACGGCAGTTAGAGTTGGCTTCTACACGCATGTTGCCGGTCTGGGGAAAATGCCCGACGATGTCACTATCAATGGTGGGGTAACGGTTGATGCCAACTGGATGACGAACCACAATGCTACTCAAAACTTCTGGCGATCCATTGAGAACCTCGCCGTAACGCCCCAAGGTGGAGATATGAAATATGCGGTATCGCAGGCCGCATCCATGAGACGTCTGCACGTTAAAGGAAATCTGTCGCTTCATGATGTAGGAGGATGGGCAAGCGGTGGCTTCCTATCCGATTCCAAGATCGATGGAAGAGTGGTTCCTGGATCACAACAGCAGTGGTTTTCCAGAAATAACAGTTGGGGTGAATGGGCAGGTTCACTCTGGAATATGACGCTTGTTGGGAACACGAATAATCCGGTAGAGAACTACCCAACAAACGCATATACAATCGTCGATCAAACGCCGATTATTCGGGAAAAACCTTTCCTCACCATTGACGCGTCCGATAAATACAGCGTTTTCGTTCCGAATGTTTCCCGTGCTGCGCAAGGAACCAGTTGGGCGAACGGACCTGCGGATGGAACTTCCATTCCGATCGATCAGTTCTATATCGCAGACGTGGATACTTTCAACGTAGATAATGTCAATGCCGCACTTAGCCAAGGTAAGCACCTGCTGCTTACTCCAGGTGTATATCATTTAAGCAAACCGATCGTAGTATCGAATCCAAACACGGTTGTGTTAGGCCTGGGACTTGCTACTTTGCACTCAGACAACGGATCTGTGGCGCTGCAAGTTGCTGATGTTGATGGAGTTAAAATTGCTGGACTTCTGTTTGAAGCTGGGTCTACCAGCTCGCCTGTATTATTGGAGGTTGGACCAAAGGGCAGTTCAGCTGATCACTCGGCTAATCCAACTTCTCTTCACGACCTCTACTTTAGAGTAGGCGGTGATGCTCTTGCCTTAGCCGAAGTATGTATCGAAATCAACAGCAACTACGTCATTGGCGACCATTTCTGGGTATGGCGCGCAGATCACGGCACGGGTGCTGCATGGAATTCAAATCTAACGACCAATGGGATGATCGTAAATGGAAATGACGTAACGATATTCGGCCTTTTTGTAGAGCATTTCCATGAGTATCAGACGCTTTGGAATGGTGAACGCGGGAAGATGTATTTTTATCAATGTGAAATTCCTTATGACGTCCCGGATCAAGAAAGCTGGATGAGCAACTATGGGACTGTTAAGGGTTATGCAGGCTACAAAGTCGCGGACTCGGTGAATCAACATGAAGCTTACGGATTGGGAGTATATTCCTTCTTTAGGGATGCACCTGTGAAGCTTGAAAGTGCAATAGAAGTCCCGGATAAGCCAGGCGTTAAGGTCCACCATGCGACGACTGTTTTCTTAAGCGGTATGGCTGGAAGTGAGATCACTCATATTGTGAACAACATGGGTGGTGCGGTAACCGTTGGAGGACAAAATCTGAGATTGACAGATTATGTTCCAAGAACAATTCTAAGCGTTAAAGATATAGCAATAGACATTATTGCTAAGATTGCACCMGTGTTACCTGCATTAGTCGCACAAGTGTACAACGATAACAGTACGAGAATGGTACCTGTTACCTGGGATAGCATCGACCCTTCCCAATACGCTGCTGCAGGAAGCTTTACTGTAAATGGAACGATTGCTGGCAGTGCGTTCAAGGCAAAAGCTGTTATTACCGTAGCGGTTGGACCGAGCGTACCCGTAACGGGTATTGTAGTAACCGGAGCTAACAACGCAACGGCGATCACAACAAAAGGCGGCACTCTACAAATGTCTGCTGCGGTAATGCCTTCGAATGCAGAGAATAAGAATATCACTTGGTCGGTCGTGGGCACGGACGGTAAGGCAACGAACAAGGCTACGATTGATTCTTTAGGATTGTTAACGGCCTTTGATGACGGAACGGTGAAAGTCATCGCGACAGCCAAAGACGGTACAGGAGTGAAAGGCGAAGCAACAATCACTATTAGCAATCAATTCATGAAAGTTTCTGCGATCATCGTATCCTCTTCAGGCGACGTATCAACGATTGCATCAAAAAGCGGCACTTTACAACTAACTGCGTCAGTAGCGCCTGCGAATGCGGACGTTACAACAGTTACTTGGTCCGTCGTGAATACGGATGGTACAACAACGGATAAAGCTAAGATTAGTGCCGAAGGCTTGTTAACCGCTCTTAAAGACGGAGCAGTGAAGGTTATCGCTTCAGCTAACGACAATTCCGGCGTAAAAGGCGAGAAAACCATCACCATAATAGGCCAGACAGTTTTATTAGCCAGTGGATGGTCATGGGTGAGGGAAAGCCAAGCAGATTGGGCGACCGTATCCAATAATGCTAACGGCATGAGATTAACGACAATCGAAGGAAGCTGGGGCGGATCTAAACCGAGTAATATCCTTCTTAAAGGTCCCGTCGCAGGCGACATAACAATCTCCACGAAGTTGAATTTTGATGCGAAAAACGGTTTTGAGTGGGCCGGTTTGATCATCTACCAGGATGATAGCAATGCGATTACATTGGGAAGGCAAGCAAACGGTAGCCCTGCCGCCAATCAGCTGAGGTTCTCTCAGATCAAATCTGGCGGGCAAACGGATAAAAACTACGATGACCCCGTCTATCCAAAGGATATTTATTTGAAAATTGAAAAAGTAGGTACGGTTTACAAGGGGTATTACAGCAGCGACGGAGATACTTGGACGCAGGTGGCCGATTCGTTCGACATTGCTTTAACAAATCCCAAAGTCGGCATTTTTACAAGGAAGCTTAATACGGCTATCCCTGTCAGAACGGCAGAATTTACGAATTTCACTTTGAACGGCAGCATTATCCCCTATTGGAATCCTGTTAGTTCTATTGCTGTTACGGGAACAGGCGGAGCAACGGCTATCACTGCTTTGAATGGCACATTGCAAATGTCTGCAACAGTATTGCCTGCTAATGCGGATAACAAATCAGTCACCTGGTCCGTTATGAACGTGGATGGAACTGCTACCGATAAGGCGACCATCAGCACTGCAGGAGTGTTAACCGCAGTTAAGAATGGACAGGTAAAAGTCATTGCTACAGCCATTGACGGATCTGGACGAACCGGAGACGCTACGATCAACATCACTGGCCAACTAGGAGAAGTTTCTTCCATCACTGTATCTGGAGCGGGCGGAGCATCAGCGATAACAACGAAAGCCGGCACACTGCAAATGTCTGCAGATGTATGGCCTGCGAATGCCGTTGATAAAACTTTCACTTGGTCCGTCGTCAACGCGGACGGAACGGCAACGGATAAAGCGACGATCAGTGCTGGAGGATTGTTAACCGCAGTTAAGGATGGTGTGGTGAAAGTCATCGCAACAGCCCATGACAGCTCAGGTGTTAAAGGAGAAGCGAATATCACCATCAGCGGACAAATTGAAAAAGAAGTTTCTTCCATCACTGTATCCGGAGCGGGCGGAGTATCAGCGATAACAACGAAAAGCGGCACATTGCAAATGTCTGCAGATGTATGGCCTGCGAATGCCGTTGATAAAACTTTCACTTGGTCCGTCGTCAACGCAGACGGAACGGGAACGGATAAAGCGACGATTAGTAGCGGAGGATTGTTAACCGCTATTAAGGATGGTGTGGTGAAAGTCATTGCGACAGCCAATGACAGCTCAGGTGTAAAAGGAGAAGCGAGTATCACCATCAGCGGGCAAATTGAAAATGTAACTGCAGCTACATTAATCGGTCCGAAGGCTGTCTATCAACAACAGCAATTCGATTTGACTGTTGGCGTGAGCAGCTTGCTCTCAAGCTTCACTACGCTCGATGTCATTCTGAATTATGATCCGAACTTGTTGGAGTTCGACACAGTAACGAATAGCAACGGTTCTCTCTCCTTGACTGACGGTGCCCTGAGCTCACTAAGAAATCATTTCAAGGTGTTGGCGACCGCGATCAAGGCCGATAAAGGCCAGATTCGAATCATTATGGCCAGCGAGGGAAATGACACCGCGATTAGTACGATTGGAAATCTGTTAACCATACACGCCAAAACCAAAGCGGGGGTTGCAGYAGGGGAAACAACGGTGTCGTTATCCGAYTTTAACGTTTCCCTCGCRGGTTCGGGTACGCCAGTTACCGGAGTATCTCTMAGCATTCAAATTAAAGATGTGGATAAAGCGGAATTGAACGCTGCGATTATTGCTGCTCAGAGCAAGCATGATKCAGCGACGGAAGGAAATAATATCGGCCAGTATCCGAACGGATCGAAAGCGATGTTACAGACAGCTATTAACAACGCCAAAGCAGTGCGTGATAACGCAGCATCAACCCAATCGGAAGTTGCGGATGCAWTGAGTGCTCTAAATGCGGCGTTGACAACGTTCAATAATTCRGTAYACACCGATYCTGGTACTGTAGACAAATCAGCAYTGAGCAAAGCGATTACAGCTGCGCAAAGCAAGYATGATGCAGTGACCGAAGGCACCAAAATCGGTCAATATCCGGCGGCTGCGAGAGCGGCATTGCAGGCGGCTATAACGAGCGCTAACGCAGTATTAAACAGTTCGGCGGCAACGCAGACGCAAGTGAACACGGCGACAACAGATGTGAATACGGCACTGCAAACATTCCTGACGAAGATTGTTACGCTAGTTCCAGGTCAAACGAGTGTCACCATCAATGATCTGTCCGTCATCTCTAAGTATTATGGAGCGAAGTCAACAGATGCCAACTGGAGTGAAATCGAAGCAGCCGATATCTTTAATAGCGGCAAAATCGATATTCAAGTCCTTGCGGCAGTAGCAAGAATGCTTCTCGACAACTGGCTTTTAGATAATTAAATTCAAGATTGGGGAGGATGGCGAAACTGCCGTCCTCCTTGATCCATATGGAAAGGGTGAAAATGGGAATGATTAGAAGGACAAGTAAATTGTTGACACTTGGATTGGCATTATTAGTATGCATTCCCTGGTTGCAGCCGCAAAGGTTACTTGCCGCAGGTGCTCCTTCATATGCCTTGATTACGAGCAGCAAAGCTGACTTTGATAAAGAGATTCAGGTTACTGTCAAGGGGACAAACCTCACCGATGTGTTTGCATATGAATTTAATATCGCGTTCGATTCCGAGCGACTGAGGTTTAAAGAGGCGAAAAGCGCCGGTTCAGGATTTACAGTCAGTCCAATCGTAAAGGGAGACAATCTTACATTTGCGCACTCGAAAATAGGTCAAGTACTCGGAGATAACGGAAACTTAACTTTCTTCACGTTGAGCTTTCAAACGATTGGCCAGGGGGATGCCGCAATCGAGATCAAAGATGTGAGTCTTGTTAATTCTAAATTGGAAAAGACATCGCATAACGTAGGGGAGCGAGTGTCCATAACGATTGGCAAGCCGTTGCTGAATGACATTGCCGGGCACTGGGCTGAGGCATCGATTCAGCGAGCTGTTGAGCTTGAAATTATTACAGGCTACAGCGATAGTACGTTCCGTCCTCAACGTCATGTTACTCGTAACGAGTTTGTTAGTATACTACTACGCGCGCTGCAATTGCCGGCAGAAGACGCAAGCGAGCTCTCGTTTGTCGATCTCGACGAAATCCCGACATGGGCGAGACCTTCTGTATCGGCGGCTGTTAAAGCTAAAATCATTAACGGGTTTGAGGACAACACATTTCGTGGAGATCAACCGATTACCCGATCAGAATTAACAACTATTCTCGTTCGTGCTTTTGGCTTGGAAACAGATTCCGAGACGAATCCGACTTTTGCTGATGTCGAAATGATTCCCGCGTATGCGCAGAAATCTGTTGCGGCGGCAGCCAAAGCAGGACTGATCTACGGGAAAGAAAATAATCTATTCGCTCCGAATGATAACGCTACCCGAGCAGAAGCGGTTGTTTTAATTCTTAGATTTTTAGATAAGAATTTGTCTGGGAGTGTGAAACCTTGACATTCAAAAAAGTAATTATAACTTTTCTAGTTATTGTACTGTTTGCGTCGGTAGCGTCGTTATCACCGATTTATGCCGCTGAAGGCAGCGTAGGAGAAGGGGTAACGCCTCTCGACACCACAAGTGACTCTCGATGGACGTTAGTGTGGAATGATGAGTTTAACAATTCTACGTTAGATGCATCTAAATGGAACTACACCACAGGCGGCGGCGGTTATGGCAATCACGAGCTGCAGAATTATACGAATCGCCCCGAGAATGTCCGTGTTGAGAATGGGGATTTAATTATTGAAGCGCGCAAGGAAAGTTATCAAGGAAGCCAATATACTTCCGGCAAGCTGGAGACGAAATCGAAAGGCGATTGGAAATATGGTCGATACGAAATTCGGGCCAAATTACCGGAAGGCAAAGGAATGTGGCCTGCGATTTGGATGATGCCAACCAACCAAAATGTTTACGGTGGATGGCCGGTTGGTGGCGAAATCGACATTATGGAGTTTCTCGGACATGATCCGGGCACGGTATACGGTACAATCCATTATGGCAATCCGTGGACACATACGGGAGGAAATTATATTCTGCCCAATAATCAGAAATTCTCGGATGACTTCCATACGTTCAGCTTGGAGTGGTCTCCAGGGGAATTCAAATGGTATGTCGACGGCATTCTTTATTTAACTAAAAATGATTGGTTCAGCAAAGACAACAGTAAACCGTCGGATTACCMTTTCCCCGCTCCTTTCGACCAGTTGTTCTATCTTCAATTGAATTTGGCGGTCGGAGGCGATTGGCCGGGAAATCCTGATGCGACGACGGATTGGACGAAACCGAAACAAATGCTTGTAGACTATGTCAGAGTATACAGTTATAACGGGCAATACCCGGAACCAGCTCCGCGTCCGGGGAAAAACTTGAGCGGCGGTTGGTCATGGGTAAGAGAAATCAGCAGCAATTGGTACGCAGAAAGCAGTCCGGACGCAATAAGATTAACGACAATCGAAGGAAGCTGGGGCGGAACTAAACCGAGTAATATTCTTCTGAGAAGTCCCGGTACTAGCGACTTCACCATTTCCACCAAGGTAAAGTTTGATGCATCAAATGGGTATGAATGGGCCGGATTGATCGTCTATCAGGATGATGGCAATGCGATTACATTTGGGCGTCAAGCTAATGGCGCTAACCCTGGTGCTTCCAAACAGCTTAGATTTTCTCAAATAAAAAATGGCGCTCAAATAGATAAAAACTACGATGACCTAGTGGCTCCTGCGGATATCTTCTTGAAAATTGAAAAATCCGGAACAATGTACAAGGGCTATTATAGCAGCGACGGTACAAAGTGGACTCAGGTTGCCGATCTGTTCGACATGGCGATAACGAATCCCAAAGTAGGCATTTTTACAAGAAAATTTAATACGGCTATTCCTGTCAAAACTGCGGAATTTACGAATTTTACTTTGAACGGCAGCACGATACCATTTACATCTCCGAATTTAGTTGCCAACATAAACGTATCCGGAGCGGGCGGAGCATCATCGATTACGACGAAAAGCGGCACATTGCAAATGTCTGCAGATGTATGGCCTGCGAATGCCGTTGATAAAACTTTCACTTGGTCCGTCGTCAACGCGGACGGAACGGCAACGGATAAAGCGACGATCAGTGCTGGGGGATTGTTAACCGTAGTTAAGGATGGTGTGGTGAAAGTCATCGCAACAGCCCATGACAACTCAGGTGTCAAAGGAGAAGCGAATATCACCATCAGCGGACAAATTGCAAATGTAACTGCAGCTACATTAATCGGTCCCGAGGCTGTCTATCAGCAACAGCAATTCGATTTGACTGTTGGCGTGAGCAGCTTGGTCTCCAGCTTCACTACGCTCGATGTCATTCTGAATTATGATCCGAACTTGCTGGAGTTCGACACAGTAACCAATAGCAACGGTTCTCTCTCCTTGACTGACGGTGCCCTGAGCTCACTTAGAAATCATTTCAACGTGTTGGGGACCGCGATCAAGGCCGATAAAGGCCAGATTCTAATCATTATGGCCAGCGAGGGAAATGACACCGCGATAAGTACGATCGGAAATCTGTTAACCATACACGCCAAAAC